>CAZZPM010000009.1:0-23466 GCA_964655535.1 uncultured Pseudomonadota bacterium | reverse complement strand
AGTGCTGCAAGATTTCCTAGTACTGTCCATTGAAACCACGAAGTAGGAAGTTTCCAGCCATAATCAAACGTGAGTCCTGTTGGCCAGAAAAAAATTCTGATGTAATGCATCATGATGCGAAATTGACCGGATAAAAAATGAAAGGAGCTGATTTTTTGATCAAGAGAATTGGTTAAAATATTTCCTCGATTATTATCAAGATGAATATTGAAGGTAAGGACTTGTTCTAATGAGAAAGGGCGTGAATAATGTAAAAAAGTTCCATATAAAACAATAAAAAGAGGAATATACATGAGCATATTTGAGGCCCATTTTTTGATATCGCCTTTTGAAAAAAAAGTATATTCAGTGATGCCAATTAAAAAAGGAATTACAATCATAATCTCTTTAGTTCCTGCTGCAACAAAGCAGAGAATGGCAGCTATGCTGTACCAACTAATCCATCCAGCAGTTGTTTGAGCATAATGAAGATTGCGTAAGCAGAGCAGCAATAAAAGAGTTACCCAGAGAACAAGTCCTTCAAGTCGCATCTGTGTAATATAAACAGCGGTTTGCGTTTGAACAGGATGCAGTAAAAAAAATATTGCAGTTAATGAAGCGAGACTATTTTTGTATGCATACGCCCATTCATTATCATCAAGTTCAGAAAGTAATTGGCTCATAAGATAAAAAATTATAAAACCAAGGCCACCATGCATAATCAAATTAACCATGCGAAAATAAAAAGGATTCATGTTATAATAGGATGCGGTGAGATAATTGATCATAACACTCACCCATCGTGAATGTGCATTAAAAATTTTGGCAACTGATCCATGGTTAACAAGAAAATTTTGAACAACTGTTGGCGCATCATCAAAGATAAAAGGATACCAGAAAGACTTCCAGTATGCGATAATAACTCCTAAAAAAGCAACGCCGACGATAGTCCAATAAAACTCTGTAGAAAAATAATCTTTCTGCTTTGTCTGTGCAATGCGTGGGCAACCTATTGGTTTAGTATTATGTTTCATACTTCATCTCCCCTTTTACAAAAAATTTATGCTTTTTTTTGTTCTGCTTGTGATGCGAGTAATTTTTTAAATTGTTCACCTGTTAAAGTAACGGTTCCAGTACTGGTTGATAGCTGCTCTTGAAGAGCAAGTCTTTGTATTTCATCAGTAACTATTTTTTTAAGATTTTCATTGTTTGATGTCGCATCAAGACTTACTAAAAATTTTTTTGCTTTTTCAAATTCTTTCATATTTTCATATGCATGTGCAACGCGTACATATGCATGCGCAAAGTCAGGTCCTGCTTCAGCAACTGCTTTAAATAAAGGAATTGCTTCATCAAATCTTTTGAGCGCAAATTTTGATTCAGCAAGATTGTAAACAAAGCGAGGATCTTGTGGAACCATTTTATGGAGTTCAGCATAAGCTTCACCTGCTTTCTCATATTTTTCATTCATAAAATAAGCATTTGCAAGATTAAATAAAATACTTGGTTCAGGGTTACCGAGTGTGAAAGCTTTTTCAAAGGCGTTTACTGCATCAGCATATTTTTTAGTCTGCATGCTAATTTGGCCAAGTACATGGAATCCATCACGATTATCAAGATCGCCTTTTGTTGCGTTATTAAAACATTGCCAAGCATCTTCAGTTTTTTCTTGTTCAAGATACATGCGTCCTAAATTGAACCATGCTTTGCCATAGTAGCCACGTAAGGCGATTGCAGTGCGAAGCATTTTTTCAGCAGTTTCAAATTCTTTTGATTTCAGATAGAGGGTTCCTAGATTATTATATGCTTCGGGATAATTAGGAAAAATACGAATTGCTTCTTGGAGTGCTGCTTTTGCTTTGTCATCTTCATTTTTTACTGAATAAGCGACCGCTAAATTACTCCAGGGATCAGAATAAAAACGATCAAGTTTTATTGCTTGAAGATAATAAGGAATTGATTCGTCGAATTTGTTTTCTTCTGATAATGCAACACCAAGGTTGTTATGCGCACGAGCTTTAAGAGGTGCTTTAACAACCACATCATGCCAAAATGCGATTGCAGAACTCCAGATAATATTTCGTTCCATGCTTGCCCATCCAAGTCCAAATGCCCAGACCATAACAAATGCTGATTGTCCTAATGATGATTCGATAAAATTATTTTTTAATTCAGATGAAACAAAAGAGATAATATGTTCTGCGATGATAATAATGCCAACACTTAATAAAAAAAGCCAACCAATCGATGCGAGATATGTTTTATAATCGCAGACTAATTCAGGGGATGGAATCAGTGTTGAGCGTGGAGCGATAGCAATGAGAAACCATAATAATCCAAATGAAAGAGCGGGTAATTGTTTTTTATACATTAAATACGCAATCCCACTGATAAGCGAAAGTAAGAATAAAAAAGGTAAAAATGCATCAGGAGCAAAAAAACTTGAAACAAGTTTCCAGTCATATTCAACGCTGATGCCAAATGGCCAGACAAAAATCCATAAATAATGTAAAATAACTTTAAATTCTGAAATTAGATAATGAAAGGGTTTGATTAAATCCATGGCGTTATCGGTTAAAATATTGCCACGATTATTAGGCATATTAATTTTAAGACCGAGCACATCAAAAAAAAATTGTGGTTTTAAATAATAAAGAAGAGAGCATAAAATCATTGCGCCAAAAAGAGCATGAAACCAGATTCTATTTTTAAATTGATCCCATTCCATTCCTGCTAAAAAAAACCAATCAACAGCAAGTACTAAAAAAGGCGTTACAATAACAATTTCTTTAGTGCCACATGAAATGAAGCCTAAGAAAATCATCAAGGTTAAAAGAAGCCCACGACCAAAAAGTGATTTGATCGTATATGCTGCAATGAAAAGATTTAAAATAATCATAATAAATAAGGTTGCAAGTCCTTCAAGTCGTGCTTGAATAACGTATGAAACGGTCTGTGTTTGCACCGGATGAAGTAGAAACAAAGCCATGGTCATATTTGCTATCCAAAAAGCATGGCGACGTAAAATTGTTGAAGTATCCATTTTTTTACAAATAGCATAAATAAAAAGAAAAACAAAAATACCAGTTAAAATATGAATACTGACGTTACAGGAGCGATAATACCAAGGATTAAATCCACCAATTTGATAGTTTAATTTATTAAGCCATTCACCGAGCCAGCGTGAATTACAAAGAATCTGTTTGAAGGGATCAAAAAAGCGAATATCAAATTTTTTAGTAATATTTGCAAGGTCATCAAATTGAAATGGATAACTTAAAGACGGATGATAAAAAACAAGTGTTAAAAGTGCGATAAAAGAAGGAACAGCAATATAATGCAGCCAATCGAGGTATTTTGATTGATGTGTGCCACCCACTTCTGTTTTTTGATTGTTCATAATTCATACTCCTTTTTTATGTATATGAAAATTATTTGTTTAGTCTATCTTGAAAATATAATCTCGTAAATATCTCTTTCTTTTTATTTTTTGTATCCGATAAAAAAAAGATCAGACTTAAGCCTATCAGTTTTAATTAATCCTGTTTTACGTAATAATCCGATTCCTTTTTTAATGATTGGCTTGATCAACGCAGGAAAGAATTCAGCAAAAACATGAGGACTAATTCCGCCTTCTAGCCAAATTTGTGTTGCAGTAAAACCTTCTTGTTTAAGAGCAGCTGTTAATGTTTGAGGAAGATAGTATCGTTTGTGGGTGATATCAGATCGATGATAAAAAGTTAAATTATATGCGGGTAAAAATTGATCATTATCATGTGGGACAGAGCCGATAATAATACCTCCTGGCTTTGTAATTCGATATAATTCTTTGATGAGAAGATCTACATTATTAATATGTTCAAGAATATCAAATGCAATAATAGTATCAAAAAATTCGTTATCGTATGGCAAAGGATGTTCAAGATTTTGACATTCAAAAGATATGTTAGTCCGAGGTGTAAACGCAATATGATCTATCGCGGTTATTTGTGCATCAGGAATGCTTGATTTAATCCAGTCGCTATATTGACAATTGCCGGCTCCAACATCAAGAATTTTGCCTGGAGCAACAAATGTTTTGAGGTAATGTAATTTTACTTCCGAAAGTCCATTGTGTAATGTGGTCATTATTAGTCACTCACTTATTTTTTTGTGTAACATTATGTACATTATTTTGTAATAAAAAATCAAGGGAATATTGGTGTGCATGCTCATGTGCATGTGCTGCAATTGCTAAACGTTCTTCTTCATGCGTAAGATAATATTGAATTTTTTCTATCAATTCATCGAGTGTATCAAAGCATACGATACTTTTACCTTCTTCAAATAAAATATGTGTATGTTCATAAGAACGCTCGGTGAGAAGAAAATTACCAGTTGCAGGAACTTCAATGCTCCGCATATTATGAGCATCAAAATTTTGTGGACGTAAAAAATTAAGAATAATTTTTGCTTGACTAAATAAAAAGGGCAAAGTTCGAGCATCTTGTGCATCTCCATATAAATATCCTGTTAAAGGATAATTCATGCTTTGTTTTTCTATCCATCCTGTGCCAAAAATATGTAAATTGAGATCAGGCATTTTTTTTGTTAAGGCAATAAGCCATTTTTCACGCTCTTGTGACCATGTTCCAACAAAAAGAACTTCTGCAATATAGTCGTCTTCGCATACATCATGGCAAAGATTATTATGTAATGTTGTTTTTATAAAAATATCAGGATCAAAGCCAAAGGGAAAATAAACAACGTGTGGAGCTCCTGCATGATATAAAAGAGGGATTAAGGCTTGAGACCAGATTAAATAGGTATCAATAAACGGTAATATTTTAAGCATTTGTGCATTTGAATTATCATTCCAGAGTACGAAAGGACTATCAGGATAAAACCAGATAATTTTTATGTGAAACCATTTTTTTATGAGAGCAATTGTTTTTGTGTGTAAACATTCAGCTTTGAGAGCAAACAATGTTTCTGGTTGATACCACCAACAAAAGAGCATGAGTTGTATGTTGGTCCAAAGTTTCCAGAATACAAAAAGTATTCGTTGATAGAGATATTTTTTAAGTGGTGGATAATACGCAAAGGTAATGACGTGATATCCGAGTCGGTTAAAACTTTTTGCAAATGAATCAGCATAACAGTAAACATCACGGTTTTTTGAAAATTGTCCAACAATGATGATTTTATTTTTGTTTAACATATTCTTTTTTCCATGTTTGAGCTTGATGCCAATAATCATGTGTTGCTGCGTAAAATGATGCTGGTGAGCAAGATAATTTTTTAAAAACGTGGTACCAGACGTACATCATTGCAATAACCATTGATGCTGACATGGTAATGGCACTTCCAAGCGCTGCATGATAAGGAATGATTGAAAATCCAAGAATAATGATTATTGATGCTTGTATAAGTTGACTTTGTGTTAAAAGCCAAGGGTTACGAAAACCATAGGTTAATACATTGGGTACATCATCAAAAAAAGAACGTGATATGCCATAGAGTGCCATCACGTTATAAATAGGGATAAGGGGAATCCATTGAGTGCCTAACAAGTGTGGAATCCACCACCAACTGGTCAGTACAAGTCCACTTTGCAAGGGAATCAATAAAAACATTTTCATCATCTGTACCTTTACAAAGACATTTTTTATTTTTTCTCTGTCGTTTTGAAATTTTGTATATAGCGGAATAGTTAATCGAGAACAGATTGCCGTTAAAATTAAAGGAAATGTGGCTAAATTAAAAGCTTTGGCATAAAGTCCTGCATCGTAAGGAGTTACGTACCAAGCAACGAACCAACCCATAAAATCATAAATAATTAACGAAACTAATGAGCCAAGATAGGTTGCGAGTCCAAATGAAAAGAGATACATTTTTGCAATGGCAAATGAGCCCTTGATGGAGTATTTCCAGGGGCTTAAATAAAAATATCCAAGACAGAGAAGCATTTTTTCAACTAACCGTTGCAAAGCTAAACTCATCGCTCCAAATCCGTTGAGTGCACAAAAAACAGCGGTTCCATAGCTAATAATAGTGGCACTTGTTTCTAAAAGTGCACATGAACCAAGTTGATAATTTCGTTCCAAAATTGTTTTGGGAGTAATACTTATTTTTTCGAAAAAATAACTGAAGGCAAGAACTAAAAGAACAGAAAAATAGCTTTCAAATGAAAAATGAAAACCACCTTTTTTAAGACATAAAAAAGCGACAAGTGGCATAAGCCCCGTGAAGGTTCTGATCATACAATGTGTTGCAGCTGCCTCATTTAAAGGGATTTCTTTATGAACCATAAATCCTTGATCCCAACCAAATTCAGAGATCCAATTAAAAGAACTGAGATAAAAAAGAAATGCAGCAATGATTCCAAAATCAGTTGGCTCTAAAAATCGCGTTAAAACAATCCCTCCAGTAATGCTGATGCAGAGCCCAAGATATTGACTAGTAAATAAATAGAAAAATTGATTAATTACTAAGTGTTTGTTCATAAAATTATATTGAAAAATATTATTTTATATTTTTCAATTCCTTATTATTCAATTTTTCAAAACAGGCTAAAACATTAAATTCAGTACCACAAAAATTTTTTTCTTTTTTCATTACTAAAGCATCTAGGCTATTAAGTGTTTTTATAAAAAAAGGAAAAAATATTTTTTGATACAATGGTCTTATTTCATATGTTTTGTTGTCTCTTAAAATCCATTTTTTTATTGGATAATTAAGAATTCTTACAAAATGTTTTAATCGATTCCAAATTAAATTATGCATTTTATGAGGAAAATGTATTGATCGTAACGATAGTCGGGGTTCAATGTGTAAAAAATCGAGAAATTGTTTTTTGTTGTAGGATCTATAATGACCTAAAGTTTCCCATTCTTCTTGAGTAGCCGTCCCATCAATTCTTCCTGGAACAAAAATAATTAATTCTCCGCCTGGTTTTAATATACGCGCACATTCTTGAAAAGCTTTTGTATCATTTTTAATATGTTCAAAAGTGTGAGATGTAATAATAACATCAAATGTATTGTCTTCAAAAGGGATACTTTCTGCATCGGCAACGCATAATGTTGCAGGTATATTTTTTTGTTTGAAATAGCGTTGAACCATATCAATAGTGTTTGCAGAAATATCGATACCAAATCGATTAAATTGAGGAACATCTTCAAGTAAAGATGACATGCCTGTACCAATTTCAAGTAAATTACCGTTGGTATGTTTAATTGATTTTATAATAATATGACGTGTACAGAAGCTTCCTACATCAAAGCGAAAAACATCATGATCATTGCTTTCAAAATAAGAATCATAAAAATTGTCCTTTTGATTTTCTGTAAATTTCATTTTTTGCATGCAATCTCCTTTTTTAAATTTTATTATATTTTTTCTTTAATAAAAGTTTATAGGTATCAATGACTTGATTTCCATATTGATGCCATGTAAAGAAATATGATTTTTGTGCAGCTCGTTGGCCCAGGTCAAAAAGTTCATCTTGATGATTAAATCCCCAGAGCATTTTTTCGGCTAAAATTTGAGCATTATTTGGTTCAACAATAAATCCTTCTTGATTTTCAATAATGAAATCTTGAGCTCCTGTTCGTCTTGTTGCTAGAACAGGCAATCCGCTTGCCATCGCTTCAAGGAGTACCATGGCAAGTCCTTCTTGCAATGAAGGCAAAACAAATAATGAAGCTGATGCATAGAGATCTTTTAATGTTTCTTGTGCAACGCCACCATGCCAAATAATATTGTCAGATATTTTTTTTTGTTTTAAATATATTTTTACCTGTTCATCAATGGGTCCGACTATATGTAATTCCGCATTGTGTTTTGAAAAGGCTAGTTGATTCCATGCTTCAAGAAGATAATGAATCCCTTTTGCAAGTCCAACGCGTCCTACAAAAAGAACTTGGAATTTTTTTGGTTTTTCTGTTTTGCAGGTAAAAAGTGATAGATCGGTTCCATAATGGGCCACGTAGATTTTTTTTTCTGTTATTCCATGTTGCATAAAACTTTGTTTGACATGTGATGAGGGAACCATGATTGCGTCAGCAGCTTCATATTCTTCGAGCATTTTATCAATGTTGCGTTGATCAATAGCTGGTGCAGTGAATCCATGTAAAGCACATTCTTGAGTGATGATTTTTTGAATATCAAGAATATGCATGGAGCCGCATTCAAGAGCAATTTTTGCACCTTTTTGACGTGCGACAGGGATGCTTTGCAAAATATAATGTGCCCAGCCAATCAAAAGATCAAACGGTTCTTCTCGAGTTAATTTTTTTGAAAGCCATTGATCAAAGAGATTATCATGCCAGACGTACCACTGCTGAGGAGTAATAATTTTTTGTAAACAAAGTTTTTCATATGCCCAAGATGCATGACTGATGAGTGGTTTTCTTTGCATCTGTGAGCCAAAGTAATTTTTTTCTAATTGATTACATGACCATGAATAAAGGCGTTGTAAAAGATTCTTTTTTTGAAGTTGTTTTGCAAGATGTATTGTATGAAATCGTCCACCGGAAGCGACAATAACCTTCATCTTTTACCTTTTTTTAAAAGATGATCTTTTTGTAGTGGAATAAATTTCCATGTATGAGGATCCCAAGAAAAAATACGAGTTTCTTGCAGCCATTCTTTAGTACGATATTTTTTATCTAAAATAATTGAAATATCGTTAGCCTGCCAAGACGAAGTGCGCTCATTGATAAGAATGGTTCCCATTGAACTTTGTATATTTTGAGCATGATGAGGAGTCATGAACCAGATTTTTTTTGGATCAGTTGCGGTAAGTCGATATCCATTTTTGATAGTAGTTGTTTTAATAGTTCCTTGTGATGGATATTCCATGGTACAAAGCGGTGTATCGATCAGGTGGTAAACATGAAGATTATCATTGTTGCTAAAAAGTTGCAGTCCTTGCATAAGGCCAGAAGATAATAAAAATATTTCGTGATTGCAGAAATGAGGTGCTGTTAAAAAGAGATATTGTTCAGAGGGATATGTATTAAGTAATTCATACATTGCAGTATCACGTGCATGGGTGTATTGTTCTCGCATAGAAAAATTATTATAGGTTCGTATGCCGCCAATGCTGATTAAAAATAATAAAAAACAAGTAGCTGTTTTTTTTGAAAATGATTGATGCATAAGCCAATAAAGAAGTAATACAAAAAAAGGAAGTCCTAATGTGCAATAGCGTGATGAGCTATTGCCAATAATGATGCCCCATGAGCCAATACCAAATGAAAAAAGAAGCCAAGTAATAAAAAGTCGATCTTTTTTGTTCTGTATAAAATTAAATACAATCCAACAACTAAATATACTGGTGATCATTAAAGTAATCATTGTTGAACTTTGTTGTAATCCCCAAAAAGGTCGTAATGTTTGTATAAGATTATCAACGCTCATTTTTAAAAATGAAATCAGTGAAAATGAATTTTTTGTATGTGACAAGCCTCCCATCATATAGACGCGAAGTCCAATACAAAGGCTGGTGACACAAAAATAAGGGATAATTTCTTGAAGACGTGCACGATAAAAAAAGAGCAAAAAGAAAAATAAAGGCATAGGTGCTATGATTAAAAGATCATATGACAAAGCGCCCGCGGCATAGCAAATCAATGAACCGAGGTAAAAATAAAATCCTTTATTTTTAAAGAACCAGATGTAACAGAGAGCACTCAGTGCAATAAAAAAATATGCAGCAGAAAGTAAAACGGTGACGCTTAATAGTGAGGGACTTAAAGCTGGATGCGTTGCCCATAAAAAAGCTAAAATAATTGCATTATACATGGTATAAAAATATGAAAATATAAGGCCAAGAAGTCCTGCTGTCATGCTAAAAAAGAAAATTGCACCAAGATTATATCCAAACCACCAATCACCAAAAAGATACGATTCAAGTGCATGCAAATGCTGCACAAGAGGTCGATAAAAAGTAAAAAATGTTGTATCATTTTGTACTTCATTTAAAGGATAATAGGTTGTTGCAATGCCACTTTTCCAAAATGTATGCCATGATTTGGTTAAGCGAATATCTTGTAAGACACCAAAAAAATCAGAATCGATGCCCATGCTTTGAAAAGAGAATCCATATAATATTAATATAAAACTTGTAATGCCTAAAAAGAGCCAGAATCGTTTAATGCTTTTCATAACAACTCCTGTTGATACTGTTGAGGACGTATTATTTTTTGTCGTTGAGTAAAATATTCAATTGTTTTTTTGAGTCCAACTTCAAGTGAAATTAAAGGATTCCAGTTTAATATTTTTTGTGCAAGAGCAATATTGGGACATCGCCTTTCTGGATCATCAGAAGGTCGATCTTGGTACAAAATAGGAGAAGTTGATTTTGTTAAAAAAATAATAGTTTCAGCTAATGTTTTTAGGCTAATTTCATGGGGATTGCCTATGTTGATTGGTCCTGGATGTTGAATCGATTCGCTGGTAAATCTAAAGATAGCTTCTATTAAGTCATCAACATAGCAAAAAGAGCGTGTTGTAGTTCCATTGCCATACATAATAAGTGGCTTTTGTTGGATTGCTTGTAAAATAAAATTACTCACAACGCGTCCATCATCGGGATCCATGTAAGGGCCATAGGTATTAAAAATACGAAGAATTTTTGTTTGGACTTTTTTGGTTAATCGATAATCATGACATAAGGTTTCAGCTGCACGTTTTCCTTCATCATAGCACGATCGTATGCCAATGGTATTTACATTTCCCCAGTATTGTTCTGTTTGTGGATGTTCAAGAGGGGAGCCATAAATTTCACTGGTAGATGCCTGGATAAAAAGTGCATTATATGTTTTGGCTAATTCCAGTAAATTATAAGTACCAAAAACGGAAGTTTTAAATGTTTGAATAGGATCTCTTTGATATTGCGGTGGAGATGCAGGGCATGCAAAATTTAAAATAATATCAACGGGAATATCGATCATCTTGGTAATATCATATTCAATAAACGCAAAAGTAGAATTATTTTGTAACTCAGCAAGATTATGAATTGATCCTGTGCTTAAATTATCAAGGGCGATAACACGAAAACCTTCTGCACAAAATCTTTTACAAAGATGGCTTCCAAGAAATCCAGCACCACCAGTGATCAAGATAGTTTTTTTCATGGTATTCCCTATTTTTGTTCTAAAATGCGATCGATAAGATATGCGGGTCTATTTTTAACTTCATGCAATATACGCATAATATATTCTGCTAAAATACTGAGTGTTAGTATTTGAATCGTACTGAAGAAAAAAAGAGCTAATAAAATAGTTGGAAATCCTCGAGGCATATCAGTAGTAAAAGCGCGAATGCAGTAAAATATGCTTGCGATTAAGGTCATTACTACAGCAAGTGAAGCAATGGCCGATATATATTCAAGGGGCTTGTACGAGAAGTTAACAATAGCGCGTTTGGCCCAAAAAAAATTTCTAAAAAAATTAATACTTGTTTTGCCTACATGTCGATCATCCCGTACATAGGGAATTCCAATTTGTTTGAGCCCAATCCATGCACGGAGTCCACGAATATAGACATCTTTTTCAGGTAATGCTTTTATTGCATCAACAACACGTCGATCCATAATGCCAAAGTCCCCAGCATCAAGAGGAATCTCTAAATATGAGAGCCATTTGAAAATACGATAAAAGCAGAAATAAAAAAAACGTCTCATGAGACTGCCTTTGCGTCGCTCGCGAATACCATAAACAACATCATATCCTTCTTCCCATAATGGAATAAATGATGGAATGACTTCAGGAGGATCTTGAATGTCACCATCCATCATAACAATAGCATCACCTGATGCATGATGAAGTCCAGCTAAAAAACTTGGTTGTGATTCGCCAAAATTGCGAGACATAATAATTACTCTAATGCGTGGATCAAGGGCAACAAGTGAATGATAAATCATCAGTGAAGAATCGGTACTTCGATTATCAACATAAATTAATTCAAAATCATACTTAAGTGATTCAAATGTTTTTTTGATGCGCCTATAAAGATTTTCTAAATTACCACTTTCGTTATAACAGGCTGCAATGATGCTGATTATTTTCTTTTCCACGTTTTTCCTTGATGTTATAGAATTTCAACAATAGTTGCATACAGTGCACCTGCTGGCAACCAAGTCATGTATGGCTCTAAGCATCGTAATTTACGGGCAAAGGATGGAAAAAAGCAATAATATTTTGTTTGTACATTGCCAATATTTTTTACTAATTTTTTAGTATAAAAAGGAAAAAGCATATGAGCATTTTTATCGATAGGACTCTTTTTGAAAGTATGAATGGTTAATGGATTAAAGGGATTTAATTCAAAAATAATAATAGAACCACCTTTTTTGGTAATACGCGCAAGTTCTTTAATATAATGTTCATGCTCTTCAAAAGGAATATGATGAAAGACTCCAGCTGCATAGATAAGATCAAAATTTTGATCGGTGTAAGGAGTCTTGTTTCCTTCTAAAACATTAAAAGTAATTGAAGTTTTATTAAAAGCTTTTTGGGCATATTCAATGCTTTTTGATGAAGGATCAATGCCAAAAACATTGGATTGGGGAAAATAGTGTTGTGTATAGTTGGTCATGATTCCATCGCCGCAACCAAAATCAAGAATATCGATTTTTTTGTTTTGATATTTCGGAAACCAAGAAGCCATTTTTTGAACTTTATATTCAGCAAAAAATTCTCCTGTTTCACCAGAAAGCTGGACATCTTTATTTTGATTTTCACGATATTGATTAATGTAGTCATCAAATTCATGTGGTTGTTTTTGCATATGATCTCCTTTTTCTATTCTGTTTATACACCAAAAAGTTGTTTATTTTTTTTTCTTGTTATTGAAACAGTTTCAAAATGTTTTGTATACCAGTCAATAGTTTCAGAAAGTCCTTTTTCAAATCCCCATTTTGCTTTCCAATTAAGCGTTGTACGTATTTTTTGAGAACTTAAATGTTGTGCGGGGATTTCATTTTGTGCTTGATTTTTAATGATTGGTTGTAGATCAGGTCGATTCATGAGATCAATTATTTTTTGAACAACAGCACGAGCAGAGACTGGTTGATCGGTACTGATATTGAATGCCTCGCCATGTAGTGTTTTTGCTTGAAGATTTTGCGCAATGTTTATATAGCAATCGACAACATCTTTGACATAAATATAATCACGAATTAACCTGCCATCTGATCGAATGATTGGCTGTTCATTATGTAATAATGAATAGATAGTTCCAGGGATAATGCGGTTGAAATGTAAATCTCCGCCACCAAAAAAATTACCACATCGAGTGATTGAAACAGGAAGTTTGTATGTTTTGGCGTATGATTGAGCAATCAAATCTGTACAACTTTTTGAAACATCGTATGGATGAGTTCCTTGCAGAGGCATATCTTCTGTGTAGGGCAATATTTTTTGTTCCCCGTACGCTTTGTCGCTTGATGCAAGAATAATTGATTCTATCCATGATGAGTTGCGGCAGGCTTCAAGTAAATTCCAGGTGCCTTCGATATTAGATTTAAAGGTAGAAAGAGGCGATCGATTGGCAATGCCGACAATAGTTTGTGCCCCCAGATGAAATATCGTTCCTATTTCTTCTTCGTTAAGAACGCGGATGAGTAATTGATAGTCTAATAAGTCACCATTAATGACGGTAACAAGATTTAAAAGTCCTTCTTGGTTGCAGAGTGACCAGGGGTCGATATCGCGTAACAAAAGAACAACGCGTGCTTCAAGAGCAATCAATTCTTTGATAAGCCATGGTCCTAAAAGTCCAGTGCCACCGGTGATAAAGACTTTTCGATTTCGCCAGTATTTTTTTTGCTCCATTTTTTCCTTTTTTATGAAAATGTGGATTTTAGATTATTAAAATACTTGAACAGAACTTGCTGCTGAAAATTGTTTTTCTTTTTCCCATATTTTCCATGGAGGGTTCTCTTTCCAGAGTATTTCAAGTTTTTCTTTTTCGCGTAAAGTGTCCATGCATTGCCAAAAACCATGATGTTGATACATCATTAATTCTTGATCAATAACCAATTTTTGAAGAGGCTCTTGCTCTAAAATAAGTGAATCATCAAGGGGCAAATAGTTTTTTATTGCTTGATTGAAAATAAAAAATCCACCATTAATTAATTCATCATGTATTTGATTTTTTTCCAAAAATGAAGTGACTTGGTTTTCTTGATTATACAGTACGTTGCCAAAACGAGAAGGCAAAGGAACGGCTGTCATGGTTCCGATTTTTTTATGTGATCGATGAAAAGCGATTGTTTTTTCGATATTAATATCAGCAACTGCATCACCATAAGTTAAACAAAACATGTCAGTATCAACATAAGCCAAAGCTTTTGCAACGCGTCCGCCAGTCATGGTTTCAAGTCCTGTATCAACTAAGGTAACTTCCCAATTTTCACTCATTGCTTTATGAGTGGTAACATTTCCTGTCCGTGTATTGACGGTGAAATCAGTTTCATTAAATTGATAATCTAAAAAATATTTTTTGATCATTTCACCTTTATAGCCAAGGCAGATAATAAATCGATAAAAACCATAATGGGCATATAGTTTCATGATGTGCCACAAAATTGGTTTTTCGCCAATGGGTACCATCGGTTTTGGTCTAAATTCAGTCTCTTCACGTAATCGTGTTCCAAGTCCCCCTGCCAAAATCATTACTGGAATATTGTTACGCATGAAAAAATCCTTTTTTAAAAATTAAATCATACTAATTTTTTCAGTTGCTCGATTGTCTATAAGAGCATTATGAAGATACAAATTTTGTTCGAGCCATTCTTTATAGGCGATAAGCCCTTCTTTTAAAGAATAATTTGGTTCCCACCCAAAACTTTTTTTTATATGTTCAATCGTTGTAAAGCATTGAATATATAAATCTTGCTCTGCTTTTTTTTGCCCCCAACAATATTCAAATTTTTGATCGAAGAGGGTATAAATAGTTGAAACAAGTTCTTCTATAGAATGATTATTGCCGGTTGCGGCATTAAAAATAAATTGATTGTGGGGACGTATTCGTTCGATTGTTGCATACAGATCAACAACATCAAATACATGAATAAAATCATAGTGCCTTTGAGGCGATGAGACGCAAATTTTTTCTTTTTTTATACCGCCGAGAAGCAGCGATGTAATCAGTCGTGTGTATAAGTCATAGTTGCCATATATAAAAAAAGGTCGAACGGTATAAATAGGTAAATCGCGTTCAAATGCTTCTTTAAGGCAATATTGTGTTGCTGCAGCTTTTGATACTCCAAAGTCAGTTACAGGACTGAGCATTGATTTTTCAGTTACTGTATTTTCATAAATTCCATATTCTTGCCAGCTTCCTGTATTAATAAAACATTCAAAGCCAACTTCTTTTGCTGCTTGTAAAACATGCATAGTTCCTTGAAAATTAATATCATAAATGCGATCTTTGTCAGCTTGAAATGAAGCTCGACCATAGCCAGCACAATGTAAAACAATATGTGGCTTGACTTGTAAAAAAACTGATTTGACTGCAGCTAAATCACGAATATCAGCTGAATAAAGAGTGACAGAAGTTAAAATATTTTGTATGCGCCAGAGTTCGGGGGCATGTTCAAGTAATAATGAAACGCGATATCCTCGTTCAATATAATATCGTGCTAAACTTGCTCCTAGAAGCCCTCCACCGCCGGTGATTAAAACTTTTTTTGTTGGCATACAATTCCCTTTATTTTTTTATTTTAGTATCGCATGTTTTTGACAAAGAAATGTTTTCAACATCACTTTATTCAATCGTCACTGACTTGGCAAGATTTCGTGGCATATCAATAGGTCGTCCCAAATATTTGGTAATTTGATATATCCAAAATTGCATTACTCCTGTCATAATGAGTGGAGCTAAGAGCGGAGCTGCATGTGGGAAGATAAAGTAACGATCAGCAAGTGATATAAGTTCTTCTTGTCCTTCAAAAGCAAAAACAATTAAGTGCCCTTTGCGTGCTTTTACTTCTTGTGCATTAGATAAAAGTTTTGTGTAAATAAGTTCATCAAGTACTGAAAAAATAACGACTGGTGTTTTTTCATCAATGAGAGCAAGTGGGCCATGTTTTAATTCACCGGCCGGATATCCATGAGCAAAAATATAAGAAAGTTCTTTGAGTTTGAGGGCTGCTTCAAGAGCAAATGGATATGAAATGTTACGACCTAAAAATATAAATCTTTCAAATTTTGCATATAAAGGAGCATCTTTTTCAATTATTTCCCATTTGTAATTTTCTATAGAGCATTCTAAAATTTCTGCTGCAAGATGTAATTGTTCTTCAGCCTCTTTAAGTTTTATCGAGACTATAATATTTTTTTCTATTGCAACACGATGTGCAAGCCAATATAAAGAAGCAATTTGAGAAGAAAAAGATTTTGTTGATGCAACGGATCGTTCTACCCCTGCTTGCATCAATAAATAACCATCGGCTTCACGCATCATCGTACTTGCAGCAACATTAGTAATACAAGCGGTGGTGACATTATTTTTTTTGGCTAACCGCATTGCTTCGAGCGTGTCAGCGGTTTCACCTGATTGAGAAATGGCAAGGACAAGATGATTTTCTTTTTTGAAAAAACGATTGTAACGATATTCAGAAGCAAGTTGAATAGTCGTAGGGATTTGTGCAATTTCTTGAAAAAAATAAGTTCCAATATAGCCAGCATACCATGAAGTTCCCGCAGCAATAATATCAATGCTTTGTAGTGCGGCTATTTTTTTTGCATCAAGTCCAATCTGTCCCCAAAAACCATCAAGATCATTATTATGAGTTACATAGGCCGGAACAATAGTATCGTTTGATTGATAGTCAGTTACTTGTCCATTTAATTTTTTAAAAAATAGAATACTATTTTCAATGGCCCGTTTCTGTTCATATATTTCTTTAATTAAGTAGTGTTCATACTCTTTTTTATTAGAATTTTCGAATAAAAAAGAATGCTCTTTGATAACAGGAATAATGGGATTATTTTGAAAATCGTATAATTCAATGTGATTCGGAGAGACTATTGCGTATGAATTATCGGGCATAAATAAAACTTTATTGGTCTGATCTGCAAAAACAACAGGATCAGATCCTACAAACATTTCGGAATCTCCAACTCCAATCACTAGTGGACTTTTATGACGAATAAGAATAAGCTTATTTGGCTCTTTTTCTACTAAAAAAACAAGAGCATAAGCACCTTTGAGTTGAGTAATGACGCTTAAAATAGCAGATCGCAAGCTTTTATGAAATGCGATTGCTTCTCCTAAAAGGTGTGCGGCAACTTCAGTGTCAGTGATAGAGTCAAAAACATGGCCTTCTTGTAAAAGTCTTTTGCGAATTGCAAGATGACCTTCAAGTATGCCATTATGGACAACGGCTAATGTTTTTTGGCAATCAAATTGAGGATGAGCGTTCGCTTTTTCAGCTGGACCATGTGATGCCCATCGAGTATGACCGATTCCAACTGTTCCATTATACCCTATTTTTTCAAGAGCATCTTTTAAGCGTTGAACAGGACCAACTTCTTTAATAAAACTTAAATGTTGATTTTTTTCATCTATGCAGACAAATCCAGCAGAATCATATCCACGGTATTCAAGTCGAGATAGCCCTTCAACAATAAAATTTTTACATTTTCTATGACCGACGTATCCAACAATTCCGCACATGGAAAAATTCTCCTTTTTTTACCATCAAAATATTGTTTATAATTCTGAACCGCATATTGTGTAACATAGAATAGGTTCGAACGAAAATATTTTAACGTTTTACGAATTGGAATCGACGACGTGCTCCGCGTTGACCATATTTTTTTCGTTCTTTGAGACGAGAGTCAACAGTAACAAGACCAAATTCACGCATTTGAGGACGTAATGTTTCATCATATATCAATAAAGCACGAGCTATTCCTAATCGAGCTGCTTCTGATTGTCCGGTAACACCGCCACCATGAACATTTACTAATGCATCAAATTTGCCTTCAACTGGCAACATTCGAAAGGGGAATGTTACTGCATCACGAGCAGCATCTGTAGGAAAATATTCTTGTGATGTTTGACCATTAACAGTAACTTGACCAGATCCAGCTTTGAGCCAGACACGAGCAACTGACGATTTTCTTCTTCCAACGCCATGGAGTGCATTGTTCGCAGTATTTTTCATAAAAATTTTACCTATTACATATAAATTAAAATGCAACTATTATAACGATATTTCATCGTATCGTATTTTTTAAAACTTGTAAAGTCTCGTAAAAATAAAAAAAAATTCTACCAATACTAAGAAAAAGGCAGTATTTTTTTGTCTCTTTTTATTCCAAATAGAGAAGGTCGTGCAAAACTATCTTCTATACAAAGCTTCATTTTTTTAGTAGAATTTTGTTTACAAGTTTTCTTGTTATTTTTATCAAGTTTAATGCGCACACTAGGTGATAGATACTGTATTTTATTTTTATAAAAAAGGAGTTTGCTATGTGGATGCATCACTATACAAAAATGTATAAAGGGATAGCTCAGGAGGATATTTGGAAATTATGGATTGATATTAATAATTGGAAAAAATGGTTTCCAGATATTCTTGAGGCTTCTTTGCATGAAGACTTTGGATTAAATACAACATTTTCTGTGCAATTTAAAAATGAATCTTTGGCTGCATATCATATTGTAAAAATTTTTGATGGATATAAATTTATCGCTGTGAGAAAGTTTTTGGGAGCAACTTTGTATGATACGAGAGCACTTGATACATCTATAGAGGGAATTCGACTTGTGCGTACTATTGCTTTATCGGGCCCCTTAGCTTGGTTTTGGAAATATAGAATGAGTAAGGATATTTTTTATAAAACGGCATTGGAAGTTGAATGTTTAGCTTTTTATGCGCGACGGATACAATATGCTAAGCAAGATGATTGTTCTTTATCCAATCAAAATCAATTAGAAGTTGTTGAGCAAGGCGTTTTATAACAATATATTTCAGTATTTTTTCTATAGTTTCTTTTTTATTACTTATTATTAAATTATTACTGTAATAAAATCTTGATAATGATATATGGTAGTTTATTGATATTTTATAGATAAAAATTTTTTGGTGTGCTCGGCAGGATTTGAACCTGCGACCTACGGATTAGAAATCCGTTGCTCTATCCAACTGAGCTACGAGCACAGAAAAAGTGGTCGGGGTGGTCAGATTCGAACTGACGACCCCTCGCTCCCAAAGCGAGTGCGCTACCAACTGCGCCACACCCCGATTATCACAAATTTCAATATGTAGTTCAATTAGAAGAAATATGTTTGGGGTGAACGACGGGGCTCGAACCCGCGACACCCGGAACCACAACCCGGTGCTCTACCAACTGAGCTACGCCCACCATTAAATCTTCATTACAGAAAAATTATAAAGTCTTTAATGAAAAAATCAATTTTTTTTTAATTAAAATTTTTTGTTTAGAATAATTTCTTATTCGTAATGAAAAATATAATTGCACATATACGGTAAATGTCCCGTGAGAAAAAATTATTATTGAGCTGGTATTTTATGAATTAAAATGAGACTTCTTAGTTTTCTTGCACAATGAGAAACAATAGAGTTAATAAAAGTGCAGGTGAAAAACTATAAAAAGCTATTTTTTTATTTAAATTTCAATATATTTCTAAAAATATTGAAATATCGTTGACTATCTGAAAGCCTTGTGTATTATTAAAGAAATCTTGATTATGCATGATAAAGTTTTATTTTGTATTGTATATACAAGATGGCAATACAAGAAGGAATGTTTTTGTGTGGTATGACAATTTAAACTGATGGAGAAGTGTATATGACTTCAACAAAGCTTCGAGTGAAAGAATTATTGCGACAACGTCGCTGGACAACGAAAGTCTTGGCTGAAAAGACTGGTATGTCAGAAAGTTATCTTACTCATATCAAAAATGGAACACGTCGATGGAATGAAGATGCGCTTAAAAAATTAGCTGATGCTTTTGAATTAGAGCCTGTTGATTTATTTGAATATCGCAAAAGCCGTGTTGAACCGACTATCACAGCAGAACAATTGAATGAACAAGAAGAACGTTCAATTGATATGAAAACACGCTTGGTTCCAGTTATGGGAGAAATTCCAAGTAATCCATCAACTTATAACAATCAATTGAGTCAAGTTACAACAGGATATAAAGATGTTCATGTTCCTGTTTTTGGCAGTGAAGATGAAGCAATGTTTTGCTTATGCGTTGAAGATAATATTATGGCGCCTAATTTTGTTAAAGGCGATTATTTAATTGTTTCACCAGCTGTTTGGACACGATCTGGTGATGTTGTTGCTGTTGAATATGGTAATGGGACTGTGATAAAAGGCATTATGCAGGTCAGTTATATGGATGACTTTATTGTCCTTGAATCCGTCAATCACAAAAAAGCACCTATTGCATTAGTTCGTGGAAAAGATCATTTTAGAATAATTGGTAAAGTTATTTATCGTTATCAAAAAATGGCATAAGATCTGTTTTAAAAATAATAGTTACAAACGTGAAATTTTATGATAATATTATTTCACGTTTGTGATATATATTGTTTTTGAGGTACCGTTGAATAGCCTTTGTCGTTATTCATCTCCTAAAATCATGGGTATTTAATTATAGTTCGAGGAGAACCTTTTTATGATTCGTTATGAAACGCTTATGTTGACGCGTCCAGAGCTTACTAATGAAGAGCTGGCGATGTTAGAAAAAAACATCGAAAGAATCGTCACTACTGCTACTGGTGTAGTAAAAAAATTTGACAAATGGGGCAAGCATCGTCTTGCTTATTCTGTTGAAAAAAATGATTATGGTATTTACATTTTGGTACGCTATGATGTTCCTTCACATCAAGTTGCAGCAATGGTTAAAGAGTTGGCGCAGTTCTTCCGTATTGCTTGTAGTGAAATTGTTATGCGGCATGTGAATGTACGGCTTGCAGATGATGCTCCTGATCAGTACAAAAAACCAGAATCAGTTGAAATGCTCGGAACAGGTTCTGTTGATGCATTTTTAAAGCAACACAAAATTGATAGTATGATTAATCTTGATGATCTTGAAGATTATGAAGAAGAATCTCACACTGATGTAGAAGCATAAGGGATAGAATATGTCAAAATTAAAATTGAAATTGAATTCTCGTTTAGTTAAAAAAAAGATGCGCAAGCAAGGTTTTACTGTTAAAAAGCAATGTCGTTTTAGCAATAACAAAGAATTAGCGCAAGCGCTTGATTATAAAAATATTGATTTGCTTAGTAATTTTTTAACTGAACGTGGCAAGATTCTTCCATCACGTGTTTCAGGCACCAGTTCATATTATCAACGTAAGCTTGCTCAGCAAATTAAACTTGCACGCAGCATGGCATTATTGCCCTATTGTTCAATGCATCGATAAGATATCTATTTATAGGTGTTGAGCTCGCATAAATAATGTATGTATAGATAAAAAAGTACCTAATAAAAAAGCGCGCAGGAGTTTTAAGGCTTGTGCGCTTTTTTATTTAAAAAAATATGGATAAAAAATATGAGTTTTACTCAACGTACTGATTTAAGAAATATTGCTATCGTAGCCCACGTAGATCATGGTAAAACAACGCTTGTAGATGAAATGTTGAAACAATCTGGATCAATCGTTTCTAGCGGCGATGCTGTTGAGCGTGTGATGGATTCTGGTGACATTGAAAAAGAACGTGGGATTACTATTTTGGCAAAAAATACGTCTATTCGCTTGCCAAATGCAAAAATTAATATTGTAGATACTCCTGGCCACATGGACTTTGGTGGAGAAGTAGAGCGTACTTTGCAAATGGTTGAAGGTTTTTTATTGCTCGTAGATGCTGCTGAAGGTCCACTTCCAGGCACTCGATTTGTATTACAAAAAGCATTGCAATTAAATTTAAAAGCGCTTGTTTTGATTAATAAAATTGATAGAAAAGATGCTGATATTGAACGAACAGAACAGACAATTCATGATCTGTTTTTGGATTTAGCAGTTACAGAAGATCAGCTAGATTTTCCTATTTTGTATGGCTCATCACGATTTGGGTTTGCTTCATTGGATCCTGAGGCTCGTTCTGGAACAATGCAACCATTATTTGATGCTATTTTGCAGCATGTTCCTGTTCCTACTCAAGAAGCTACTCATCCGCGATTATTAATAACTAATTTAGATCATTCAGAATATTTGGGTCGTGTTGGAATTGGTCGTGTAGTGAGTGGATCTTTGAATATTGGAGAACAGATTGTTTGCTGTAAAGAAACATATGTTAGTCGTCCAATGCGTATAACAAAGTTATATCAATTTGAAGGACTTTCTCGTCAAGAAGTTGAGCAAGTACAATTTGGTGATATTGTAGCAATAACAGGATTTGAGGAAGAAATTACCATTGGAACAACAATTTGTTCTCCAGAACATGTTGACCCTGTTCCTTATGTTGCTATCGATGAACCAACTTTGTCATTGTATTTGTCAGTTAATAATTCTCCTTTCGCTGGTCGTGAAGGAAAATTATTAACATCACGACAAATTCGTGATCGTCTTGAAAAAGAATTGAAAGTAAATGTGGCGCTTCGCGTTGAAGATACTGATTCTCCTGAAACATTTAAAATTTCTGGTCGTGGCCAATTGCATTTGGGAATTTTAGTTGAAACTATGCGTCGAGAAGGTTTTGAAGTACAACTTTCTGCTCCAGAAGTAATTTATAAAATTATTGATGGTCAAAAAAATGAACCGTTTGAATTGCTAACCATTGATGTTGAAGAAGCGCATCAAGGTGTTATTATTGAAAATCTTGGTAAGCGTAAAGCTTTAATGACGAGTATGTTGCCGCATGGTTCTGGTAAAGTTCGTCTTGAATTTAAAATCCCTGCTCGTGGATTAATTGGTTTCAGAAGTCAATTTTTAACTGATACACGAGGAACAGGATTAATGAATCATAGATTTGGCGGATATGAGCCTTATGCTGGCGATATTCCAAGTCGTACCAAAGGTGCGATGGTTTCTATGGAACAAGGCCGTGTTACTGCATATGCCTTGGATGGTCTTGAAGCGCGTGGTATTTTAATGACAGCGCCTGGCGATGAAGTGTATGGCGGTCAAATTATTGGTGAACATTCACGTGATAATGATCTTGATGTCAATCCAACAAAGATGAAAAAATTAACTAATATGCGTGCGTCGGGAACTGATGATTCAGTGAAGCTTGCGCCTCCACGTATTATGACATTAGAAGCATCATTTGATTGGATTAATGATGATGAATTAATTGAAGTCACGCCAAAATCAATTCGTTTGCGTAAGCGATATTTGCGTGCCGGAGATCGTAAATAAAAATATTTAATATTTTGAATAATAAAAAATAAGAGCTTCGTTTTTTAAATGAGGCTCTTATTTTTTATTATATTTTTTATTTAATATGGTGTCTTTTTGGCGCTATTCCCCTGATTACCTTGGGTTATGGTATTTCCTTGATT
>CAZZPM010000008.1:0-31364 GCA_964655535.1 uncultured Pseudomonadota bacterium | reverse complement strand
TCTAATGCTTTTTTATTTTTTTCAGCATCAACAGCATGTAATGTAGCAAGATACTGATGTGCCGCTTCAATCATTTTCAATACTTCTGAAAAATTAAAACTACGAAAATCAGCAATTGCTCGAGGAAAAATCATACCTCCCCCAGGAGTTTTACAAAAAAGGTTTCGAGCACGCTGGACCGGCAACAACAACATTTTTTGCATTTTTTTAAACTCTTGATAGAGCGCTTTCTGTTCAGAACTCAACTCTGTTTCTTTAGATTTTTTTTCATCTTTTGCATCTTTTTTTCGTCCATCTTTTGAAGATACAGCTCGTGCTTCCGCTTCAATATTTTTATACAAAGAATCGATCTGATGCATGTCAGAATAATACCGCTTACTATCGGGATGCAATAACATCGTTTTAAACAATGGATTAAAAAGATACTTTGTTCCCGGCTCACCCGTCTGCTCTACCTTCGTTGGCAATTTTTGTAATTTTTTGGCCGCTTCAGTAATATCTTTACCATAACCATATAAAAAATCATTAATCGCTTGTGCAAGTCGCTGCGGCTTGGTCTCTATCTGTTCTTTTTTATCTTTTGATGAAGGCAACAAAGCGCCCGTGCTTGAAGAAGGCGTTGGTGTCGATGTGGATGGCGAAGAAGATCGATTATCATCACGTGGTCGTTGATAATATCCACTACTTCCTCCTCCATAACCACCACCGCCATAATCATTATATCCCCCCTGACGCGGACGATTTCCTGACCCTGAACGTCGATTGCTATCACCGCCCCATGAAGGGCGCCATGAGCTACCTGATCGTCCTGAAGAAGGAGCTGTATATTTTTTTTTATGCAAAGCAATTTTTTTATTTTTCTGTTCAACGGCATAGACATGGCCTTCAATTTTTTGCAACCCATCAAGAATCGGCGTCAATTGTTCTTTGGTAATTTTTTTGAGATCTTGTATTAAAGCACGACGCTTTTTCGCCGGAATCATTGAACTCTGTTCAAAGGTCAATCGGTCATCTTCATCTTCTTCTAAACTTTTTTGTTGATACATTTTTTGCAACTCAAGCATCACGGAGCGCAATGACTTATGAGATGTTTTCTTAGTCAACGTATTATATATTTTTTTTCTTAAATCATTAAAATCTTTATGATAAAAAGTACGCAGCAAATACTGCTTCTGAATCGATAAAACAGCACTAACTACTGAGTCACTCACACTCAAGAAATCTTTCAATTCATCACGCATAGTCATGTCACATTGTGAACGAATGATTGCAACAAAATCTAACAACTTTTGTGTATAATATAAAAATGCTTTCTTCTTCTCTTCAGGAACTTTTATTTTAATATTTTTTTTTTCTTTTCCTTCTTTTTCATCAGCCGTAAATCGTAATGAACGTAAAAAATTATCTTTCTTCTTTTTAGAAATTTCTTGTTCTAACTCAGCCGCTGCATCGTCACTCGTTTTTCTGCTTCTTTGAACTTGATCACTGAATCGATCGTCATCATACGAGCCTGTTTCTTTTTGTGACTCATCTTTAAATAACGATTCAAAAAAATCATCGAAATCAAAATCTTTGCTTGCAATAATCCCCTGTATTGAACAATGCATAAAAAAAATAAAAAGAATCGAAAAAAACGTGCACTTCATGATACAATCCTTTGTATTGAAGAACTTGATAATCTACTAAAAAATGTATAAAAAATAATACTAAAAATATGTTGAAAAAAAATATAAAACAGATTTTAATCCCATTTCTCTACCCCTTTCTCATCCATGCTGCATATTATTGGCCAGATTATTTTGGATTTTTTGTTATCGCGTGGATTCCTTTTTTCATACAATTAATGCATACAAAATCAACGCTTCTTTCACTACTTCCCAGCAGTCTGTTTTTTTGCCTTCATTTGTATTGGATCTTGAATCTTTTAATCAAACACTCAGCAAGCTCTTGGCCACTCATTATTTTTTTATATGGCGGACTCATCTGTCTCCAAACATTTTTTTTTCTCTGCTTTGTTTATGCTGCAAAAAAAATCACCGAGCACGTTGATTATCGCTTTTTAAAAAATATCCTCGTTGCTTGTTTTTTGGCCGGTTATTTTATCAGCATGGAAGAGATCGGTGCTGGATGCTTAGGAACCAGAACAGGATATCCTTTTTTACATCCGCTCCTCCCACTCATACACCTCACACAAAATAATCAAAAAAAAAATGAACCTTTTCACTTCATAAAACTAAGACCAGCTGAAAAAACTATTGAATCACTCTATCATCAACTTGAACAGAAAAGTAAAAAAAGCAGATCAAACTCAAAACAGAATATTTTTGTCACCCCTGAACTTGCTGTTGCAGCTGATCTTGATACAAACAGTGATCGCATGTACCATTGCATGGCACTGTTACAATCAGATGATATTCTTATTGTCAGTGGACTTAAAAGAGCGAATCAGCATATGTATCATCAATTATATTTTTATACAACTGATGGCTTGCAAGGATTCATCAATAAAAAAAATTTAATTCCCCTTTATGAATATATTCCTGCATGGCTTTCAAACATAGAATGGATCAATAATATTTTTTTAAAAAATAAAGATGCATTTACCGCATATCAAAAAAATCAATCAAGAAACATCATCATCAACAATCAAAATATAGAAGGCAATATTTGCTCTGATTTCTTCACACAAACAAATAGTATCAACCGAGCAACAACTCTCCAGATCATTGTTGCCAACGATCAACCAATAGCTCCCTACATTGCAGCATTAATGATGCGCTCTGTAATGCTCAAACAACAAAAAAATCGATTGCCCACTTTCTATGTTGGATGGAGGAATAATTTGAAAATATTTTGAATATTTGATAGTGTACATTCAATACTCATAAAGAAAAAATAATTATCATCATACAAAGAAGGATACATACTATGTACGTATTATTAAAACAAGACATCGAAAAAGTCGGCATGCAGGGACACGTTGTTAAAGTTTCTGATGGCTATGCAACCAACTTTTTAATTCCTAAAAATCTTGGTGTCATTATTCAAGAATCTGAACTTGCAGCATATCAAGCACGTCAAAAAAAAGAAGTAGTAAAAAAAGAAATCTTAACGAGCAAATTAGGCATGCTTGCAGAACGAATCAAAACACTGAAATTATCAATCAAAAAACGTGCGCATGATGATGGTAAATTATACGGCTCTGTCAATGCTGATGACGTTGTAGAAATCCTTAAAACAAAAGATGTTAAAGTTGATCGCAAACAGATTGAATTCGATAAAACCATTCGCGCAACCGGTGAGCATACTGTTACTATTAAACTAACCAATAAAATTCAAGCTGATTGTCGACTTGTTGTTAGCGCAGAATAGCTGGTTTTTTTATGTCAGAACAAAAAAGTGAGTCTTTTATACAACGACGCTCAGGGGCATCAGAAGCTTTTTTGAGTAAAAATCTGCCTGCAAGTGTTGACGCAGAACGAGCTTTATTATCTGCAATTTTACTAGATGAATCACATCTTACTGAAATTGCAGATACCATCATTCCTGAAGATTTTTATCTGAAACAACATCAACTCATTTACAAAGCACTCCGTTCATTATCAAGCGATCAAAAAAAAATTGACCTCGTGGTGCTTCATGATTTTTTAATCAAAGAAGGACTTGAACAACAAACCGGTGGACTTTCATATTTACTTGAATTACAAGAAGATATTCCATCGCTTGGACTTCTTCACCAACATGCACAAATCGTCAAAGAAAAAGCTTTGCTGCGTAGTTTAATTACTGCATCAGCTGATATCATTGGCACTTGCTACGAACAACGCGGCATGTCAATTGATACGATTCTTGATGGCGCAGAAAAAAAGATTTTTGGACTTTCAAACGCGATGGTCAATCAATCTTTTGTACCGCTTAATACGATTTTGAAAGATACCTTTAAAAGACTTTCTGAAGCAAATAATCAACAACAAAGCATCACGGGTGTTCCGACCGGTTTTTCTAAATTTGATGAGATGACTTCTGGCATGCAACAAGGGGACCTCCTCATTTTGGCTGCTCGTCCTTCAATGGGTAAAACAGCACTTGCACTCAACATTGCAATGAATGCCTGGCATGCAGGCCATGCCGTTGGAATCTTCTCCTTAGAAATGTCATCCGAACAACTGGTACTTCGTATGCTTTCAGCAGAAGCACAGATTCCGCATCAAAAAATACGAACCGCTTCTATCACCTCCGATGAATGGATGGAACTGACTAACACCGCTGCACGATTATCAGAAGCAAAAGTTTTTATCGATGACTCGCCTTCACTTTCCATCATGGAGCTCCGTGCAAAAGCGAGGCGCCTTAAATCACAATCTAATATTAATCTGCTCGTGATTGATTACTTACAACTGATTAACTCAGGTCAAAAACATGAAAATCGTACACAAGAAATTTCAATGATTTCACGAGCGCTTAAATCACTTGCCAAAGAACTTGATATTCCGGTTCTTGCTTTATCACAATTATCACGATCGCTTGAATCACGGGTTGACAAACGCCCAGGACTTTCAGATCTTCGTGAATCAGGAGCGATTGAGCAAGATGGTGACGTTATCTTTTTTGTTTATCGTGACGTGGTCTACAACCAAGATACCGAATATCCAAACGGCGCCGAAATTATTATTGGCAAACAACGTAACGGGCCGATTGGAACAGTCTTTGCCCGCTTCACCGGTGAGATGACCCGTTTTGATGATGCACCAGAACGCGAAAGCCAATTTTAAAAAATAAAAAAAGGAGAATCGTTTGAAAATACTGGGAGTTGATCCAGGATTTACTGCAACCGGTTTTGCAATCATCGAAAAGGAAAATAATCTCACACGACTGATCGACTTTGGCTGTCTTAAACTCAAGCCTACCGATCACTTGTCGGTTCGTGTCGGCGTTTTTTATACTTTTTTTCAAAAAAAAATTCTTGATACTGCCATTTCAAACATCTCACTTGAAACCTCTTTTTTAGGAAAAAATCCCCAAGCCTTCTTAAAACTCGGCTATCTTCGCGGCATTTTATATTTACTTGCCGATCAACATCAACTGCCACTGCATGAAAACAGCCCAACGCAAATCAAAGCTGCGGTAGCAGGCACCGGAAGCGCCTCAAAAGACCAGATCGCCTTTGTGGTGCGACGTATTTTCCCTGTTTTGAATCAAGCCACAACGCTCCGCCACGACGTTACCGATGCGGTGGCCATCGCATTAAGTGGACTTTTTGCCCAATCACGTGATCAACAGATACAAAAAAAATATGCTCAGCGATAGTTTTTCTGCAAAAAATGCTTAAAAAATGGCTTTTTTGTAAATCCCCACTTGCATAAAAAGGGTTTCCATTCTACAATATTTGTAGAATTGTCATGCGATATAATATTTATTTTTTGTAAATAATCGCGCGGTCGGCCAAATAAAACAGGTCGGCCAAATAAAATAAGAGGCTGTACCATGAAATTTAAATTATTATTATTATTTTTCTCTTTTATCTCCATTAATGACATAAAAACAATAATTGCTGCTCAACCTAAAAAAAGTGAACGATCTATTGAAGAAAGACTTTCAGGATACTTCCAACTGGATAATTTTATCGATCTATTAAAACTCAAAACATTTGAAGAAATTAAAAACGCTATGAATCAAGAATTTTCATATGAAAAAATGAATTTTGAAGCAAGCAAAAAAATAGAAAAAACATATAACACATGGCTTACTTGTGCAACAGAATTTAAAAGTATAAAAATAATTTTCATACTTTTATTAATGCAACATAGCAATGATAATACATCACTGCGCAAAATTATTACTGAAATAGAAACAATAACCAACGAATCTAAGCAATTCATCATCAATAAAATTCACGAAGCATGTAAGGAATTTGATTCATATCAACAGAACAAATCCAAAAAAAACATTGAACTCATACAACAAATAAAAGATAATGGACACGAACCGTTAATAAATAAATTATACTATATTCTTACTAAACTATGTATTCATAAAGATGACTTCAATGAACTTGATCGATTACTTTCAATACACTGCCCAGAACCGATCAACAATGGCTTTTTTGAATATTCTACATCATTACTTGATTACGCGATACAACATAAAAAATCAGCCTGTATTTCAACTCTTTTAAAGCATGGCATAAAGACTATCAATCCAATATCTTACAAACATATTTTTACTACAGTGAATCAAGCCGATGGAACAATAGTATCTATACCAATTTCTTCTACACAAACTAAATCCGGTTCCCCTTTTTCTGATTCTGAAAGCCAACACATTTATGATCATCTTCATAAATACAAACTAAACTCATGGACTCCCGCACGCAATAGTGCTCTTGCACTTTCTGCTCTAGCAAGCGCATTTGCAGACATCTACACATTTGAAAAACCTCAAGAGACCAAAAAAAAGAAAACAGAAAAAAACAGACTCAAACCAGCTCAAAAGCCAGATGTAACAACAAAAATAGAAAAAAAATCAGAAGTTGAAATCAAAGAAAAATCAGAACAAAAAAAATCACGTTTGAAGCGCATCACAACACAGATGAACGAATGGCGTAAAGATCTTTTGAAACATCCACTACGACATAAAAAATTCTTAGTTCCCCTTATTACAATACTTGGTTTACGCATGTTTAAAGATAGCATTCCTAGTTTAAAGAGTATTTAAACATACAAATATTTGAATCAACTTTTTTTGAGTTCTTCAATATCATGATTTTTGAATGCGAGTGATGCTTTTCTGCGTGCGTGTAAATCTGCACTTCTTCGAGCTGCGTGATTCATACAAGAATCTGTTGTAGTAATGCATCTTTTACTTCGAAATTAGGATAAGCAAGCGTCAAAATATTTGTCTCTGAATCTTGGCTTTGAATCGTCAAATACCCTGTCTGATACAATAATGATTTTAATGAAATATGATCTTGCTCAAAACCACCAAGTTGTGTCGGCAATATTTCTACACCATCACATGATTCAATTGGATATTGATTCTTTCTTAAAAAATTAATCAAAAAAGAGCGTTGAAAATAAGATTGATTTCCCAAAGCGTCGAGGGCGTGCAAAAAAATAACAATAGCCCTGAATCAATTGATAAATATGTTCAGTTTTATCAATGTAAACACAATTGTCTTCTCGTAATTGAACAAAAGACTGGAGACCTAAAGGTAATTTTTGCATATTTTTAGACTTTCAAAAAAGAAATCTAAACAATGGAGCTCAAAAAGTCAAAAATGAAAGTATCTTTCTGCTTAAAAAGCTCTTACTGATCTGCTCCTAAAACCTGTTTACATTGATATCCATTTTTTTCAAAGAGAGCAACAAGGCCATCATCACCAGGCAGATGGCCTGCACCAACAATAATGCAATAACAATCATCAGATTTTTGATTATTAAGTAGTATCTTCATCCATGAATGATTCCGCTCTTTCATGAAAAGATATTGATTCTCTAAATCTGTAAATAATTCTACTGAATCATGCTCTTGATAATTTTGCTCAATGGTTACCCATTCTGACAAAATTTTTTCACTATTTTTATTAACTGCTTCATCAGATTCAGTTTTAGAAACCCATTGATCTTTCCATTGCGCACAAAGAGCCCAGTATTCATTCAAATCTTCAATACTTTCAGAAAACTGCTGCATCAACCAATACGAATGCCAAGGCATTAATTGTAATGAAGCACCTGACCAATAAAGACTTGAAAGAAAAGCTCGTTGAAATGATGCTGTTTCAAAAAATTCATATTTGATTTCAGGCCGATCTTGAAAAAGTTGACCGATAACACCCTCCATAGAATCCTGTCTAAACATCACATCAACTTCAAAATAGATTTTTTTACAATCTTTCAAAAAAGGTGCTAATTGTTCTTTTCGCTTTTGACCATGTATGTCAGAAATCCCTGTATGCAGAGTTCCAAAAAGATAGCCACAAATTTTATCATCTTTAAGTATTTGATAAAAAATACCTGTTTTTTGATATTTTTGCTTCTGAACTGAAGTCTGTTCAATAATAAGATTTTTTTGCACCTGAACAGTTGTTTGTTGGTCAGCATGCAATGCTCCCCATACACTCAAGAAAAGAGTACAAATCATCATATAATTCATTATAAAAATCCTTTTTTTAACCAGACTTACCATTGCTATTCAATAATAATAGCGTAAACCAAGATGTTTACAAATTTTACTAAAAATCATCTCTTTTTTGTTATTTTTTCTAATTGCAATTAGAAAAAATATATTGATTATTGCAATCAGACCTCTTACTTAATTACAATTAAACATATATATTTAATGAGAAAAGGAGATTATTATGCGTTTTTTTTATATTTTTTTATCATGCCTACTCACAACTACACATATTTTTGCTGCAGCTGATGACCAAAGACCAACTCAGAGTCAACCATTTTTTTCATCGTGGTGGGGATCCTCAGAAAGTTCATCATCGAGTAATCGCGAGCCATCTGAGCAAACCGTACCAATTTCAAGTAAGCCACTTGATGAAAATGAATTTTTCGAAATACATACAACTGACTCAAGCAATGAAAAGAATGGTGAAATTCATACATGGCAACGTTATTTCATTGAAAGTCATGAACATAATGCACTCATGCCCTTTCAAATTCGTCAGCAATTGATTGATAAAGGATATAAAATTATACAAAAAATAGTTGCTCATGAATCAATCGAACATCAGATAAATATTTTTGAAAATGCGGGGCGCACATTTGTAGAAGCAAGCTGGCTTCAACAGATGCCAACACAAAAAAGCATCAAAAAAATTTTTAATAAAAGCCTCTACTGGACTTCTTCTTTCTTTTATCGAGCAGAAGAAGATCAAGAAGAAATACGTGCTCAACAAAAAACCTTAGAACGCCGTGCATTCCTTGAATCAATTATTGCCGTTTCTTGGGCGCTTGCCGATCATGCTGCACGACTTCATCACTATAAAAAAGATCTCCTTATTACGATTGCCGATCCTGAAACAGTACTCTGGACAATGGTTAATCAATACATAGACCTTGCACGAACAACGAGTGATGGAAGCGATAATAACTTTGCTTATCCTACAGATATTTCGCATGAAGCACTTGTATCACTTAATTCTCAACAAATTGCAGAAGCATATACTATTGATGCACGCTTTGAAAGTAACGCATGGGCACTTCCACTTTTTCCCTACAATAATAATGCCGTCATTATTGCACGCCTTCATCCTCATCAACAGAATATTTCACCCGCAAAAACCATAATGAGGCTTACAACACGATCAGAAGGACTTACTTCTTTAGTCACCCACGTTTACAATACATATGTCTCTTCCATGCAATCGTACCAAAAAATACGCGCAATGAATGGTGCCATTTATGCTTCAGGAATCAAAGAATATATAAAACAAGAAGACATCAAAGAAGATCAAAATATTTTTAAAGCTTATTACTCTCCTGAAAAACAACAGCAACTAATGTATCTTATGCATCAAATTAAAGAAAATCAACGTATTGATTATGGGCCCCTTGCTTTTCTTGCACAATACATGATACGAACCAATCAATATTCAGACGAAGCAAAACAGGCTGCTCATGATTTTTTAAATTTCTTAAAAAAAGATTGTGGTGATACCATAGAATTTGATGAAAATAATGTCACACTTGATTCACTGATTATGTACCGCATCGGCGATGAAACTATTGCTGATCTTGGAAAAATACCAATCACTGCTGATAACATGCAAGAGAAACCAATTATTTTAGAAGGAAATGAAATTAACAAGCAGAGTATTCTCAGCGATGAACAAGATGACGACCCCCTTAAAGAATTGAAGAATGAAGAACTAACAGAAGAAGATGTCCTTAATGAAAAAGAAAAAAAACGAGAAGAAGCAGTTGAAACTGCATCAATAATCCCTGAAGAAAGCAATATTCCAAATATCATAGATGATAAAATAGTAAAACAACTTTTTGATGCCATAGAAAAAAAAGATGTTGATCAGGTTACTGTCATGCTTGAAGAACATCATCAATTAGTTAACATCGTCAATCAACAAGATGAGTCAAGTGACCTCTACGGCAGAACACCACTTCATCATGCTGCCTTTGCTCATAATCTTGAACTGGTCGAATTATTGCTCAAGAATGGTGCTTCTTTGCATGCGCAAGATCGACTTGGAAGAACTCCTTTATTCATCGCTTATCAATTTACTCATAAGCCCATTATAAAAAAATTGGTTGAAAAAAGATCAAACATTAATACAGCAGCACATAATAAAGAATCTGTTTTACAAACTGCTCTACGACGAAATGATTTTATCTCATACAACTATTTTCTACAACATGGTGGAAATCTTAGACAGAACAGGGAAAACAGTCTTTCTATTCTCTACTCAATTATCGGTGCAGCCCGCCAACCATTGCCGAAAAATCCACTTGATCGCAATAAAACAATACATGAACAACAATTAAAAATTTTACAACATCAAGCAACAAAAAACTTTATCTCAGAAGAACATCGTTTTTTCCCACTGCCATACAAAGAATTTTTAAAAAAATTATATAATCAAAATAGTAATTCTAAGACAATATAAAAAGATAATATAAAAATGAAATTTTTACGCTATTCAATATTTATTCTCTTGTCACTATTTCTAATCTCGAATCAATCTCTTTTAGGATTGGGGATGGCTCCAGTCACTTTTAAGAATGTTGGAGCCTGCTTTAAACCTGGATTTGAAATGTATGCCCCCATGTTTGGATCGATGGCCCTTTCATCTGGATTTATTGAAAATCTACGTTTTTATAATGTAACTCCTGGTCCAATTGATCAAAAAACAGAAAAAAGAATCTATATTCTAGATAAAGAACCAACAGATGATCCAATTATGAAAATCATTCTTTTGCTCTTCCCATCACCAGCTGGACAGTTAACTGTTCAGGGAAATGGCGTAAGCTATGTAGGGAATCATCTTGATGAAGAAGATATTGCCGTACTTTTTAATTTTGTCTATGGAGTCAGAAAATGGCTCGCAGCTGATGAAGAAATTATAAAAAAGAAAAAAGTTATGCAGAAAAAAAAAATGCCACAAAGCGAATTCTCTATAATTTTTGAAGATCAAAAACTGAATGACTATTTAAAAAAAATGAAGATTAATACTGACGCTTTAATAAAAAAACTTAGATCAAAATCAAGCGAAAAAAAGCTAGAGAAAAACCTTAAAGATATTTTGATTAACATTGTCAAAGCGATTAAACAAGAATCAATGATTCATCAAAAACCAAAGCAAAAAGAAAACAGAGGAGAAGAAGAAGAAGAAGAAGAATCAATCCCCAATACTGCATTTTACCCAAATCACATGATTGAACAAATCATTGGAGCTTTTTTTTGCCACAAATTTTCGAATCAAGAAAACCTCAAAAACCTTCTCCTATCACTTCACAATGATATTGTTGATAAAGAAAAAATAAGCGGCATTGACTGCCTACTCAATGAAGATGATGTTTCTCCAGCACGAGAAAACATACAAAGAGGAATCGCCACTCTTGATGACATCTGGCTTGCGTTACATCAAGAGTATTTTTATCGCATGCTTCCTTATAAAAATAATCAAGCTCCTATTTCAAATGGACGTGCAACAATGTATTCTCGCTCTTCTGATAAAGAAAAAGAAGAAGAAGGAGAAGAGAATAAAAAAGAAAAAAAAATTAATAAAGAGTTTTCAGATTGCGTTGAAACAACAATAAGACACATTATGAATATTATATTCTTTGATCGCGATAAACACATATTTTCTCTCGATAAGCTTAATCAATTTATGCAGGGAAAAAATCAAGAATACATTCAAAATCTTAAAGAATTTTATGCATACCAAACGCCAGACCTTGCAGATTCAGGAAACCCACAAGTAAGATCTTTATGGAATAGAGTTGTGGCAGATCTTGGATGGAGTATCATGTATTCAGACAAATTTAATGCAGAACATCCAAATAATAACATCAGATCAGGAATGCTCAATTTTGTTCGTATATTTGAAAGAATATTTAACCTTGAGCCTCACGAAGAACTAAAATATATAGAATTCCAAGAAGATAGCTTTATACAACAGGCAAAAGAGCGATTCAACAATTGTTTTAAAGTTATCTTTGAAGAACTTTCACCAAAAGAAATAGAATTTTCTATTAATTTTTCAAATATACAAATTTTTTCAATGAATGACTTACATGACCTTTCAGGAGATATTTCAATTAATATTAATAAAAAAGACTCTGATCAAAATCTTTTTAGCTTTTTAATTGAAATAATTGATGGCCATATTGCCATTCAAAATATAAAAACCAATCAAAAAGACTCTGAACCCCTCAATGCCTTTGAAATTGAACAAATTGTAAGAAAACTTAACAAATTGAGCGCGAACGAGGGAGAAGCATCATTTTTTCTTGCAGACGAATTTATTAATAATGAAAAAATAAGCATACACCCAACATACAAAGTTTTTGGCAAAACATTAAATGATACAGCCGGAAAATTATATTCGCTTAATCAATGTGATAATTTCTTTGATCATTTCAATGAAAAAAAGATTAATCTGATTATAAAAAATATTATGCAAAGCTACTTATGGAATGATACTAATAGTGTAAAGATATTGAGTAAACAGTTTTCTGATGAAAAAAAATGGAATAATCTAAAATTTAGAGAAACTTTTAAAAAACATGTTAAAAAAATACACTTTGAAGGCCCCAAGATTGAAAAGATTAATATATCAGAATTCCCATCACTTAACACTCTCGATATTAATAACTGTAACAATATCCAATTATTAAACGGAGAATCAACAAATATTGAAAATCTTCATATTCTTAACTCAAATATTAACATTCTTAATGTATCAGCATTTATAAGACTTAAAAGTCTAGCAATTCTTAATTGTCACAACATCACTTTTCTAGAAGGATCATCAAAAAGCATTAAAAAACTTACTCTTTATGATCTAAGTCTTCAAAAAATTGATTTGTCAGCATTCCCAAAGCTCAAAGAATTATTGTTAACCGCATGTAAAAATATCAAATACTTTGATGGAGAGGCAGAAAATCTTAAGTCCCTTGAGCTTGATAATTTAAATATTGAAAACCTTAACCTGACAAGTTTTCCACAGCTCGAAGAACTAAAAATTAAGAACTGTGATGAACTTGAATCATTAGATTTCTCAAAGTGCCCACTACTCAAAAAGCTAACTCTGAATTCCTTAGAAAAATTTGAATCATTAAAAGAATCAAAAAGCATAGAGTCTCTTGATCTCAACTATTTATATATTGAAAAAGTTGATCTGTCCAAATATACAATGCTCAAAGAAGTAAAAATTAAGCACTGCCATAAACTTAAATTAATTATTATTCCTGAGTCATTTCCGGATGAACAACAAAAAGAATTAGAAAAACAATTTCCTAGAAAAGTTAGAATGGCTGGCGAAGAAATCCACCTTCAAGACGAGTTTGCAGAGCCATGTACAATTCTCTAAATCAAGAAATTAAAAAACAGCTAAAAAGTCGAAATCAAAAAGCTTTTTTGCTTTCGAAATAAAATAAGCACGTAAAGAAGTACATACATTTGCAAAATAATCTTGAATGGCCGTTTTTTATACACTTCGCACTTGAATTAGCCGAAAATAGATGATTTTTATTCAAATTTATATAAAAAAAGCAACAATTAGCTTTTTCAAAAAAAATGGTATAGGATTTCTATCCAACAATTATTTCAAGTAGAACCCTATATCATTTTTTAATGTCAAAGGATATTTATGAAAAAGCCATATCTTTTTTTTATATTTTTATTCAAAACATGTATTGTACATGGAAGTTATGAAACCATAGAATTTCCTTATTATACTCATGAAAATTTAACAAAAATTAACACATATAACCATAAAATCATGGAACTTCATGCAGAAAAAGAAGATATTAAAAAAATAAATCTTCGTAAAAAACATATTCCCTTAATAATATTTTTTGATCCAGAAAATGCAGAAACAGCAATAAAAAAGAGAACCCCTACTCATACTTCAATTCAATTAAAACTTATCGCTCTTGCAGAAGCAGACTTTACTCCACCAATTTTACTTAATGAATCAATTTTAACAAATTTATTACATAATATTACTCATAAAGAATCACGCCTACTATCATTTAAAATAGAACAATTAGAACAGACGTATAGTATCTACAAAGTATTAGATACACAATTGATATTACTTATTCCTCATTGGTTCAAAGAACATTATTCACTTAAAGAATATTTCTCTAACATTACTCAAATATCTCTTCATGAAATTGATACAAAACAACCAAGCAAAGTAGACATCAAAAATAATATTAAAAATATATTAAATCATTTTACTCGCACCTTTAACCTTAAAAAAACTGATGCAATATTTGATTTTTATTTTTTAGGACATGGTGGACTTTCTAAAAAAATAGTTGGAATTCATAAGAAAATATTATTAGAAATGCTTACATTTTTAAAAAATCATATCAGAACCGGTGTTGTTAATATTGCTTCTTGCTATGCTGGAGGCCAAAAGATACACTGGCTCAATAAGAGATTAGATTCATTACCTTTTCATATGATTGTTTCTTCAATCGGTGAAACTGTAACTATTAGTCCGCCCTATAAAAGTCAATATCAAAAATCTTTTACACAGCTTATTAAATATTTTTTCAATGATGCTGCATATCTTGAATATAATACAACTCTTGAAACAACATCATTTCTTCATCTTATAGACAGCTTCTTAGAATTTTGCTTTATTCGACAAGGAAGCATCCATCAAAGTGAATATCTACCCTGCTTTAAACTGAAAGAATCTTCTGTTATCGATGTACCGAGAAATACCCCTGGCTTTTTTATCATTGACAGACATAATGCACATGAAGAATTGAGAATCCCTCCAAACACCCATACAATAGTTCTTTTAACATCTAACATTAATAAGATCATTATTTCTCCAACCTCTTTTAAAACAGAACATGCATATAAAGATATAGAAAAAAGAATGAAAAAATTATACCCCGGACAAAAAAAGCGTGCTTCACAAATCATTCCTACCTTTATTCCTTTAATTTCAAATAAAGAAATTATTACCTTTGAAAGCATAGAAATAGAACAGAATGAATTTAAATGTGGCCTGTACTCTTTACTCACAACTTTTTTTTCTAATGATATCATCTATCAAAAAATAAAAATCAAAAACTTATCGGGACCTTTTGATTTAGAACAATCGATTATTCCTATCAAAGAAAGTTTCGATATATGTAAAACTGCTGAAGAATTATACACAGAAAACGAAGAGCAACTCAAAGAAGACGATGAAAAACTTCATTATTTAGAATCACTGTATATTGAAGAAGCCGATAATCTTTTCAATACTTTAAAAACTAACATTGATATACCTCACGACATGGCATCTATTAAAAATGTATGCATAGAAGCTGAAGATCCTGATGATGATGACATATCTATCAATGGTTCATTATCAATTACCTTTGATACAACTCAAGATACAACCGTAAAATCATATGATACTATCTTTCCAGCACCACATTATGGAGCGACATTAGAAAGCATATTTTCCCAAGACATATCAATGTTTTCACAACCTTTATGGAATTTTAAACTATAATTTTTATTTAAAAAAATAAGCCCCCGGTTTTAAAAACAGAGGGCTTATTTTTTTAATATATCAACTTATGTAAGACGTACAATTGCCTTTTCAACTTTTCCTTCTTGCGCATGAATCAATGACTCTGCTGCTGCACAAAGCATCTGTTCAGTTTCACTTTTTTCTTTATTTTTTTTAAAAGCAATAAAAAATCCTTTTTTTGCATGTGCATCAACTTCCGCATATTCAAGTGCATATAAAGGATCAAGAGCGCTCAACCGCTTCAAACCTTCTTCAGTTTTCACAAAAGGATCAATGCCACGATTTTTAAAGCGAATATTTTGACAAATTATGCTATTATCATGTGCTATATTTTCAAAGTCATCTTCTGAAAGCATATAAAATTGTTCTTCATAATGCTGCACACGATGCATTAAGTATTGAATCATCGGATCATCTGATTGCACTAAACGATTCCACATCTCATCATCTTGAATATTAAAGTGAATTTCTTCAACGCTTACCAGACCAAGATGCATTGCTCTTCTCATCGCTTGAGCTGTCCATTCATAAACTAACATATTCCATGCAGATCCCCAATAATGAACCGTTTCATGTAATGAAATACGTGCAAGGCGAGCAGCATCTTCAGCATTATCAAAAAACCAAATACCCTTTTCATAATGCAGATGTTTATATCCTTGACGAACTTGATCTGCTGTAATCAATCCATCAATATATCCCGTGTGATAATTATACTGAATACGATCAGCACAAAGATTTGGTAAATCTTGTTCTAATAAAGGAAAATCGCCACTTTTATGTAAAATATCTTCAATATTGTACCCATGCTTTGCGAGCACTTCTTGAATGCCATATTCTTTTAAAAACCACTCATGAATATTATCCTGATACGAACACTTTGCTGAATTATGCTTAAATAAAAAATCACCAACATGAGAAAACACTGTGTGTGATGCATCATGCAAAAGTCCTGCTATCTGCTCTTCTAATGTTGCTCCATATTTTCTTAATAACAAAAACACATCTAAACTATGTTCATATCGATTAAATGGTGGTAAATCAAGTTTAGCAAAATGACAAACACCGCCTTGATTGATTCCCTTCAAACGTTCCATCACCGGTGTTTTTAACAGATCCAAAAGAACCGGTTCGGTAATAATCGCTTCGCCATGCAATGACGAAATTCGTAATGAATCTTTTTTTTCATGCACCTGACAACGATACGCAGGACAGACAAGACCACTTTTTTGCGAAGGCCAATAAATAAAGACTCCTGCAAAAGCAGTTACTAATAATAACGATATACAAACATATTTAGAAAATAATTTTTTCTGCATACAAATCTCCAAACAATCTGAAATAAAACATCTTTTTTAACGCGTGAAATAAAGCTTATATAATAAAAAAATAAAATCAAAATAAAGTATAAAAAAAGCGCCTATATTTCTACAAGCGCCTTTTTTAACATCAAATAATGAATTATACGCGTCCTACTCGAATGGTCATCAATCGATCAGGTGATGCATATTTCTTTGCTACTTCATTGAGTTCTGCAACACTGATTGTTTGAACACGTTGTAACACCGTATCATAATAATCAAAAGGTAACCCAAGAAGTGCTAAATTACCGAGCATCGTTGCAATATCATTAACATGAACCGTTGCATCGATCAGTCCTTTCAAATACAATTGTCGTGCTGCATTCAACTCTTCTTCCGTAATTCCTTCTTCTTGCAATGTTTTTAAAACCTCTTTTAATTTGGTTTCTGCCATTGAAAGATTTTCAGGATTTACAATTGCAAGCGTAAAATCATATCCTTTTTCACGATCAGAGCCTACTGCAAATCCACCTTGTGCATTATAAAAAAGACCTGTCTGTTCACGCAGTGCATAAATACGCGAACCGAGTGAATAAAAACAGATAAAATTAAGCAATTTCACCGGAATATAATCAGCATTAAAAAGATTCAAGGACGATGGTTGCCCCAACAACAAGACTGCTTGATCACGCATCATAGGAATATCAAGCCGAGCCAATGGTTCAAAGGTACGTTCTGATGGAGGAAGTATTAATTGTTCAACAGCTCCTTCACCCTTCCATGTACTTACTACACGGCTCACGATCGCTTTACCCCGTTCTCCGCATAAAGCTCCCGCAGCAGAAATAAGCATCCGCTCAGGCCGCACATATTTTTTATGCAGACGCTTCATATCAGCAAGCGTTAATTTTTTAAGCATTTTAATTGCATCATCAAACGTCCATGCATATGGATGTCCTTTATACAATGCATTTTTAAGCGCTTTACGACCAACACTCACATGTGCATCTTGCGCACGAATATATGACTCAATCATTTGCGCTTTAATTTTTTCTAACGCATCAACCGAAAACGCCGGTGATTCGATCACTTGCATAAAGACTTCAAGTAATTTTTCAAAGCCATCAGTAAAACAACTCAATGAACCACCAGAAACTGAAAATCCATATTCAGCCCCTGCTTGTTCAAAGAAATTGACCAGGGTATCTTTACTATATTCTGTTGATCCTTCCATCAACAAGCTCATCATGCAATCAACGGCAACACCCTCAAGGAGGTTACTCAACGCATGCGTATCTTTAAACATCAGATTAATATGAATTAATGGCATCTCATTCCGCTCATAGGTTATAAAACGAAGGCCATTTGATAGCATCTGGTCAGATGCTGGCTTAGGAAATGCAAATGCAAGTTTATCTGGCCCCGACAAGCGATCAGAAATATGTGATTTTTCAACTATTGTTTGACGAACATGCGATGACAAAATCTCTTTATCAACCGCATCAGACGCATCTTTTGCATCTTGCCAAAGCTGCTTCTTATCATCAGGAACAGGAAGCAAGGTGACTTGTGACATCAAAAAGGGATCCAAATATTTTTTAACAAAAACTTGTATATCCTCTTTTTTAACACCGTACAAGGCATCAATTTTAGTAAACAATGCATGCGGATCATTAGTAGCATAAAATGAAACAAGCCATTCATACGCAAGCGATTGCAAATCAGTTAACATCTGAAAAAAGCTTGACGCTTCTTGTACAACTGTTTTTTGCATTTCATCACTCGTGATGCCATGCACCATCAATTCTTTGAGTGCTTGCGTCACTTCTTTTTTACATGCATCAATCGCATCATCTTTTGGTTCAATCAAAATCAAAAAAATACCTGATTCCAAAAGCAAATACGGATCAACACTTAAACTATCAGCGATTTGCAAATCATCGACCAGTCGTTTATATAAACGACTTCCTTCACCACCACCGAGCGCACCTGCAATCATTGAAAGCATTTCAACACTCACCTGCTTTACACCAGGAATCGCCCAATAAAAACCGAGCTGCGGCTTTTTGACCACTTCATAAATTAGACTATCATGAACAGTCAATTCAGGTGTTAACGTAGGGAATGAACGAATTGGTGCACATGTACTGTACGGAATGTGACCAAATTGAGCACGAACTTCTTGCATTACTTCATCAAAATCAATATCGCCCATGATAATAAGCGTTGCTCGCTCTGGATGATAATATTTTTTATAAAAAGCTTGCAAACGATCCGCACTCATAGCAGCAAGATCTTCTTTATACCCAATAATAGGGCAATGATATGGATGATGCGATGGAAAAACTAATGAACTTGCTTGTTCAATCATCCGGCGCCAATAACTATCTTTGTACATTTTTAATTCTTGTACAACTGCATGTAATTCCGATGCAAGATGTTCCTTGTCAAGTCGTGCAAATTGCATACAATCGGATAAAATCGGCATAAATGCTTTCCAATTATTTTTATCTACTTCAAAGTAATAACTGGTCATATCTTTTGAAGTAAACGCATTGAAAGTTGCTCCATAAAAACGAGCAATACCATCAATATCTCCTTCATCAAGAGGAAGCTTTGGATTTCCTTGTGAGTCAACAACTCCTTCAGGAATTTTTGTTCCCTTAAAAATCATATGTTCTAGCAAATGTGCAAGACCGGTTTCTCCTGAATCTTCAACTGCTGAGCCAATATTATAAGCGGTCTGCAATAATGTTTTTGGTGCTATCTTGTTTTTCATCATGAGAATATTCATGCCATTTTCAAGTTTTTCATGGCGAATATCATCATACGGAATTTTATACTCGATTTGAGGAATTAAAGCAGATAACATTTTTTCTGACGTTGATTCATGGTTCATTGAGCAAGCCTCACATAGTAAAAGAGTAATAATTGATACACAACGCATCAAACGATACAAAAATGACATTTTCTCTCCTTTTTTTATTTTTATAGAAACAAGTCTATCATATTTTTTTTTATAAAACCTCATTTTTGTTTGTTTTTTAAAATATCCCTCTTGCATAAAAATAGTTTCTATTTTATAATATTGTCATGTGATTAACTATTTATTTTTAGTCAATAATCCAAAAGTCAGGAATATTGTATTAAAATAAAATATAATTAGGATATATATTGATGTTTAATATAAAGCTACTATTTTTTATTTCTTCATTCTTGCTTATTGATAATAAAATTTGTCATGCACACTTGGAATATGGACTTCCTTTTCTTGGTGCAATGCTCGGTGCTTTATGCACTAAAAAAATTAGCTCCAAAAAAAATCAAGATCAGGAAAAAATAAAGATACATAACAAAACTAAAAAGAAGAATTTAAAAAGAATTCCTCTTAAAAATTTGATACAAAATACAACAATCGGAGCACTTACTGGAACAGCAATGCTTTTACTCTACAAATATCAAAACAGATCTAGTCATGCTGCAAGTACAACAAGAATATTCTGTTTGAATCCTTCTTTAGAAAAATCCAAAACTTCGATTCAGATAACACACGATCCTACAAAAAATACCTATACCTGGCCCAATATGAGCATGCAGGAATTAGTTAGCGAAGAGAATAAAAATTCATTTTTTGATTTTTTAATGCTATCAACTAAACAAAATTTTAAACAGTTTGTATTAACGATAAAAAATTCAGGATCAAATGTCATAATGAAATTTGATCGAAAAAAAAATGAACCGTGTGCACAACAACATTCGGCTACATGTCCTTATTGTGGAAAAATTAATGGTACTGAAACTACAACTGCAAGAGTAGCATACAATGCTAACGCTTTGTCATTTTTATCCATTAACCCTCACAATGTTCCAAAATGTCTTATTATTCCAAAAGCTATCATTCTACGTATGTCTAAGGTAACGCAAGACAATCAAGAAGATATTACATCTATGATAGATCTCATTCGCGATATTATTACGACGTATCCAAAATATAGCAATTTTAAACTTGAGATGCATAATGGTTCAGCAGGCTCCCAAGTGGTACATCATTTACATTGGCATTTTACAGTTCCTTCAATCAAAATTGATAAAACGGTTGAAAAGAACCAGGAGGCATTTAAAAAAATGGCCAAATATAAAGATCCTGCAAAATAAAAATGAAATTCAAATCGCTTATGTTTTTTTTAGGATTGCTATGCACCATTCAAATCCATGCAGGCGATCCCAGTCCTGAATCAATAAATCTTTGGTATAGTCTTACTGATCCTGCACAATGCAATCCTCCAAATATGGACCCTGAAGCTGCGCTTCAACATTATGTGAAAACAAAAAAAAGGATTTTAATTTTTATATTTTGGATTTTAAAATACACGATACAAATACATTTCTCTTGCACGAAGTAGTTGAAAAGAACAAGATTGATTCAGTCAAATGGATTTTTAGAAAAATCACTAATGAAAAAACAAAGCATGAACTTGTTTTAAAACAAAATAGTGATAAAAATACAGCACTACACCTTGCTTACCAACAAGGTAATAAAGAGATCGCTCAATATATTCTTCAACAAATTACCGATAAAAAACTAAAGAAAAACTCTTTCAACAAAAAAATACATTAGGCAAGAGTGTTTCGGACTACGCACAAGCATTAAACAGCAATGACACAGCCAAAGGATCTAAGTTAAATGCCAAACATGGACTTACTCTTGCTGGAGCACTTCTTGCAGGCTATGATTGCTATCAATTCAACCATCGTAAAACTAAAAAAAATGCTATTGAAAAAAAGAATGAAGAGAAACCTCTTTTTAAAAAAAAATCAAAAGAAACAGTAAAAACGAATAAAAATATTGCAGAACAAAAGACAGGCATCAAAGCCTATTTAAAAGCAATCTATGTAAACCCAATGAAACATAAAAAAGCACTTATTGGTTTCATTATTGCCGCTGTATCTGAATGGTCTGTATTAACTCAATAATACACCATCGTGCTTTTGTACTACAGCAAGACTTTTCTACCATATCTCGTCGTAGCTTTTATAGCATAGACGGATTAAGAAGCATTTTGATTTTTTAGATCAGATGCTTCTTTTTTTTTAGATACCCGCTTACGCTTTGGCTTAACTTCTGAAGCATTCATAATGCCAGAAGCATCATCACTGCATACAATCGTTTCTTTTTTTTTACGCGTCTGTTTTTTACGCTTCGGCTTGGCTTCAATGTCCACGGGTGCCTCTGACATAACAACTTTTTCTGCACTAGAAATATTTGAAACCAATAGATCAGATTGTTCTGCTGTTTCAAGAGCTGCTTTTTCTTTTTTGGTCATTTTTTTAACACGTTCTTTTTTAGGCCGAGCAATTTTTATTTTACGCGTTGTAGTACGCTTTTTACTCATTCCTCGTGTACGACTTGATCGACTTCGATACGCATTATTGCAGCCCCACCAATCAAGCAGACTGACATCTTGTTGTTGATTCTTACCAACTTCTTTTGCATGTCGTTTTTTGGATGTTTTTTCCTTTTTTTCAAGTACCAAAGATGTATCAACAGTATCACCTAAACAATGCGTTCTGTTTTTTGATCGAATAAATCCAAGATCAAGCGCATAGCGCGTTCCACAATAGATAGAAAAAACACGCCCTGAAAGATCCTCTAAAGCAATTAATGCATCACCAGAGCAGGTCGCTCCCCGTTGTTGTGCGTAATGAACCAGATTAATAAATTTTCTTTCAAGAACCGGATCATCACGATACAGACCATGTTCAAACACCAATGCTAAATCATAGATCCCTTCTTGAAACAGAAGCGGATTTTTTAATTCAAAATCAGCATGTTGCAATAGAAATGCAACATCATGTTGGGAAGCAGAAAGCAAAAAAACTATACTAGAAAAAAATAATATCACCCTCTTAAACATCAAAGCACCTACTATTTTATCTCTCTTTCAAGCATCATTACTTTCTGCTCATCACTCTTTTTTATATTATGCAAACTTAGTTGCCATCATAATCGCCATCACTATCTTTTTCTCTTTTTTCTTTACGTTCTTTACGTTCTTTACGACGTTTACCTTCTTTACGTTCTTTTTGATGATCACTCGATCGGTCTTTTCTACGATTCATTCGCTTTTTCTTTTTCATCTCTTTAGATTCAGATGAAGAAGATTCTGACAAAACATCTCCTGATGACATACTACAATCACCAGCACTTAAAAACGAAAATCCCATCATCATTGATAAAAGCATCATTAATATTTTTTTCATATTCTTTCTCCTTATTTATTAAACTGATCTCTTTTCATTCAATATCTATCAATATCTAATAATCCCCATATAAACAACATCCTCCCTTTTTTCAACTTGCAATGCGACCCACTCTGATTGTTCCTTATTTATCGGCAAACAATATGATTGGGACTCACCTTCTTTACTTATTTTTACTATTTGATCAACGAGTGTTTTCAATGAATCATACGATCCAACAGCAGCTCTTTCTACGTTTACTTTATTTCCTTTAAGTGCGTTAAGAATCTTCACATCATATTCATTTCCTAAAATATTCTGCTTTGCAAGCCCTTGTTTTTTATATTCTTTTTTGAGACTTCGCAATGCACGCTGTAAAAAATGTTTGTATGATAAACCGTTCATCACTGCTGTTGCTAAAAGTCTTTTGGCAACTTGTTCTTTTCCTTGTTCTAACAAAGCACGTGTTTGACCAATGTCCGAAAAATAAACCCGCGATAGACAAGATACTGCATGAAGTGCTGCAATCCCTGGATATTCTTTGCTTCCTTTTTTATAGTACAGGGCTTCCACAGGAGGAATTTGAAATAAGAGAACAACCGTATCTTTTACTTCATATTCCACAACTTTAATCAATGCAGCAAGACGTTCATATTCAGATTCCTCTGAAACTAAAACATCATCATAATCATCTGATCCATAGTAATAGACAACTCCTGATTGATACCATGGCCATGCTGAACGGCGAAACCGATATCGACACCAAGGATCATCAAAACGATCATAATAACCATTGCATGAACCATACGTTGCTATGCTTAATCCAAAGCGTGGCGAACTGCGCACAACACCGGCACGACGCCACCCACGAGCATCGATATTCAAAATCATGCCTAATGAAAAAAGCGTACAGAAAAAAGCAACATATCGAAGTTTATATTTCATGCTGGAAACATCCTCGCTTTATTACAAATAATATTTTTTATATATTTCTCATTGTAACAAAGCGATCGGTATTGTTGCTAGAGTTAGATATTTTATTTTTATTAAAAATCAAAAAAAGAGCTTTTAGTTTGTTTTTTAAACATTAAAGCGAATATTAAGCAGATCTCCATCTTGAACTATATATTCTTTTCCCTCGGTCCTCAATTTACCTGCAACCTTAACGTGCTGTTCACTTCCCAAAGCAAAAAGATCAGCCGCATTATATACTTCAGCACAGATAAACCCACGCTCAAGATCGGAATGAATCTCTCCAGCAGCTGCTGGAACCTTCGTTCCCCGCTTAATGCTCCACGCATGCGCTTCTTGAGGACCACAAGTAAAAAAGGTAATTAACCCAAGCGCTGAATAGGTGGAACGAATAATAGTTTCAAGGCCACTTTCGGTAATTCCCAAGGTTTCTTTAAATTCGCTTGCCTCTTCATCAGAGAGAGCAGCTAAATCTGATTCAATTTTTGCTGAAACCGGAATTACCATTTCTACTCCAAAACGCTTGATCAATGCTTGATACGAAGCATTATTTTGATATCCCTGATCACTCATCTCATTTTCCGAAACATTAGCAACAATCAAATATTTTTTTCCTGTTAACAAAGGAACTGTTTTGATCCCCTGCATGCGCGCATCGTCAACAAGACGATAAACCGCTGCAACATCCATTGCATCAATAGCTTTTTTAATAACGTCAATTAATTTTTGTTCACTTTCAAGCTCTTTAACCAAAGTTACTTGTGCCGCATTTTTTTTCTTTAATGCAACTATTTTTTCTTGTCGACGCTCTAATGATTCCAAATCTTTTAAAAAAAGTTCAGCAATAATAGTTTCAAAGTCGTCAAGTGGATTAATCTGATCGTTAACATGCATAATATTATCATCTTCAAAGCAACGCAAAACATGTAAAACAAGATCGACTTCCATAATATGACTTAAAAATTGATTTCCCAAACCCTGCCCTGCCGCAGCTCCTTTAACCAGCCCTGCAATATCCACAAACTGCATCGTGGTCGGAATTGTTTTCTTTGAACCAAAGTACTTCATTAACTTTGGCAAACGCTCATCAGGAACCTCTGCAATAGCGACATGAGGATCAATAGTACAAAACGGGAAATTTTCAGCAGGAACACTTGATTTGGTTAATGCATTAAATAATGTTGATTTTCCTACATTGGGAAGCCCTACAAAGCCTGCTTGAATTGCCATATTTTAAAACCTTTTTACTAAAAAATGATTGTTTTTTATCAACTACATCAAAAATATATCAGAAAAAAAAGATTCGACTAGTTTTTATCCATAACTCCAAAAATATTAAAAAAGCCATAACGCCAAAGAAAAACATAATAAATATATTGACTACTTGAAACAATAATAATTACAATGAGGATATAACAACAAATACAATAGCATAAAAACAATAGCTACAACAAATTACTTACAAATGCGATATTCAAAAAAATTAAAGAATGAAAAAGTAAAAAAGGAGTTTTTTATGAATGAACAGAATAAAAAAAATATACTGATACGACTAGCATTCACCGGCTTGCTTGCCATTCTTTTATCAATCGGTATCAATAAAAAAGTACAAGCTGATGATGATGATGCATGTCCAACCTGCTATAAAGATGACATGGATCTTGAACTGAATGACTCTATGTATTCAGATGATTCAAATTATTCAGATCTTGACTCAGAACTTGATTCCTCAATGAATAATCAAGATGAAGAAGTTGTCCTTGATGATGATGAAATAAGTTCAGAACCTGAAGAACATCATGAATCACTTGAAAGCCCTGAAGAAGAAATGAACGAATCAGCTGAAGAAGAGGCTGCAGAATATGAAGAGTCAGACGAGCATGAATTATCTGAAAACGAATAAAAACTATGATGTCGCTTGAATAAAATATGATGGACTGACTTAAAAAATACTTATCATCAGCCTATCTATCAAGCGGGATTTTAAAAGAGAGCATGAAATACTGCTCTCTTTTTTTTGCTTTTTATTTTGATTTGACGCCCACAAAAAACTAATGTAAAAATCATACAGATTCGTTCAATACCGTACCAAACAAAAAGGACACCTGTATGTTTAATGAGCTTCTTTTCTTTTCTCATCTTATCATCCTTCTTGCGGTGATTACCTACGCAACAGCACGAAGCCTCACGATGCTTAATTGTTGTCTTGCACTCAATATCATTTTGGCCAATTTTTTTGTTCTTAAACAGATTAATCTTTTTGGATTTACCGTCACAGCTACCGATGTTTTTATTGTAAGCATCACGCTTGGCCTTGGCATCATGCAAAAACAGTATGGCGAAAAAGCAGTCAAGGATGCTATTCAACTTAATTTGTATGCTTCACTGGTATATCTTTTGCTCTCCATTATTCATCTTACTTATCAACCGGCTCTTATTGACACGACACAATTGCATTATCAGACACTGCTTAGATTTATGCCCCGCATTATGCTTGCGTCAATTTTTGTCAGTTGGTGCACTGAACAATGCAATCGATTATTAGTCCGTTTTTTTATGAAAAAAATTAATCCTGCACCAGCAACACTGATTGCAAGCTTCATCGCCCAAACAGGCGATACCATCGCATTTTCAATTCTCGGACTTTACGGCATCGCCCACTCAATCATTGACATCATCCACGTAAGCCTTATAATAAAATATATTTTGCTCATCGTTTCAACACCGGTTATTCATGGAATATATCGTTATATAAAGGCTCCTTATGATCAGATTTGAATTGGTGCATCGTTCAAAAAAATCACGTGCTCGTGTTGGGAGAATTCATACACCCCATGGGATTATTGAAACCCCCTCATTTGTTGCGGTTGGCACAAATGGTGTTATCAAAACGCTTGATTCGACCATGCTCGATCAACTTAATCAACAACTAATTTTTTGTAACACGTATCATTTAATGGTCCAACCAGGTGCTGATCTTATTGAAAAAATGGGTGGACTTCATGCTTTTATGAATCGACAAAAACCGATCATCACTGACTCAGGCGGATTTCAAGTTTTTAGCCTCAAATATGGCGGCGTTGCACAAGAACTTAAAAGTAAAGGGACAAAGCTGGGAAGCGGCTGCGTTTTAAAAATAAATGAAGATGGCGTTCTGTTTCGATCGTATCGCGATGGATCCCCCCTGTTTTTAACCCCCGAAACTTCAATCGCTGCTCAAAAAAAATTAGGCGCCGACATTATTGTCTCATTCGATGAGCTCCCACCTTATCACATGGATCAACGCGCACTTGAAAAATCACTCAATCGAACCCATCGCTGGGAAGAACGATCATTAATTGCTCACCAAAAAGATCCTCGAAAACAAGCTTTATATGCAGTTGTACATGGTGGCATTGATAAAAATTTAAGAAAAAAAAGCGTTGAATTTTTAAGTAAATTATCATTTAATGGATATGCAATCGGTGGCAGCGTTGGAAAAAATCGTGAAGAAATGCTTTCAATGCTTGATTTTGTTATGCCACTTCTCCCTGAAGATAAACCAAATCATCTCCTTGGCATCGCTGATCTTCCTTCTATTGAAGGGATTATTCCTCTTGGCGTTGATACCTTTGACAGCGCACATCCAACCAAATGTGCACGGCATGGACTTCTGTTTAGTTTTCAAGGAATGAAAAAAATAGAAAAAGCGGCCTTTGCTCAAGACAAAAGCCCTATTGATCCAACCTGCAATTGCCTCACCTGCAGCAACTATAGCACATCATATCTCCATCATCTTTTTAAAGCACATGAAATGACCGGGCTTGTTCTTGCAAGTATTCATAACATTGCTCACATGAATCGACTCATGGAAAAAACACGCGCTTTAATTTTAGAAGATCAAATTTAAAAAAAATATCAGATATTATTTATGATATAAAAACCAGGCACCGATCGGATTACAACAGAGCAGACGCTTTGCTATCAAAAAAAATGCTGTATAAAAAGGCTTCTGTTCTAAAATCGCAAGCGCATATTCTGTGCAGGTAATCGGATAAATACAGAAAGTAAAACCTTTATCATGCTTCATAAAACCAAGAAAAGGCCGAAAAAAAAGTATAAGCGTTTGACTACAAAACCGTATCATGCTCTATCTTTTTTATGATCATCGTTTTAATCAATGCCTCAATTTCAAGATATGATAATTGATGCACCTGACGATATGTAATAATGATAAAATCATGCCCTTTTTTAAACCACTCATGCATCCAAAAAAGCGCTCTCAACCGACGGCGCACTTTATTACGCAACACTGCGTTACCCGATTTACGTGAAGTAATAATCAATACTTTTCCGTCAGGCCTCAATGAAGCTGCTGATAAAATGGTCAATCCAGGAATTTTTAAACAGATTTTGGCACCAGAAAAAAGCTCGGTGACTTCTGGTCGTGAAAAAGAAAAAATTGAACGAAATATAGAATTCACTCAAAATCCTTGTCCGTCTACACTATAAGCTACGACGAGATATTGGCGGATTAAAAAATAAAAAAGGACCGAAATTCATCAGTCCTTTTTAAAAAAATTATGCAGAAAGTCTTGTGCGGCCCGCAGCACGACGACGATTAATAATTGCTCGTCCAGCGCGTGTTGCCATTCGTGCACGAAAACCATGCTTACGCTTTTTTTTGATATTACTTGGATTAAACGTACGTTGCATAGCTGCTCCTTTGGTAGTTACTATTACTATTTTTTAAAAAGTATGCTATTGCAATACCTTTTTATCGATTCAAACAACTTTCAGTTTACAGTAAAAAAATAACTTTACAAGCATCTTTTTATTCTCTATGGCCTATCAATACTCAAAAGCCCCTTCGACAAACATTTTAGAAGAGAAAAAATAGTAAATTGCCTCATTGTAATAATAACGCGTAGAATAAAAGACAGAAGTAGTAAAAAACTTTATATACGAAAAAGGGGGTATAATGAAATCAAAGTATCTTTTTTTAATATTCTTTTTTTCTCTTTGCAACTTAAAAGAGTATCTTTTAAGTTCTGAATCTGAAAATGAAAAAATTCTCATTGAACTCTATTATGCCTGCATACAAGATAATTTCAATCTTATTCAAGATATCATAGAGTCCAACGCTCATAAAGCAATAACACTACTTAATAGCCAAATACCTCATGAACACCTCAATAATAGCCTTTTACATACAGCCGCAAAACATAACAGTATCAATGCAGCTTTAGTACTGCTCGATCAACATGCAAATATTAATGCAAAAAATAAATTAGCGATGACTCCCCTCCACTATGCTATTCATAATAAACATATCTCGATGATTACGCTCCTTTTATTCTATAATGCCTCACGAAATATTCAAGACTTGCGCGGCAAGAATGCTTTCGATTATGCACTCTCTAGCCATAACCAGGCTATTATAGAACTCTTGTATCCACCAATTCACCAACAAAACATCACCCCCTCCGAAAAAACATTCCACTTTTCTGCGCGATATGGACCATGCATAGCTGCCTCACTGGCAGCGCTCACCCTCTTAATCGGCATTCCTCTCTGCTATCAATAAAAAGGAATAACTATGCAGCAAAGAACTTTTATTGCTTTTTTCACCGAAAACAGAAATAATTTTAGAAAAATACTCTTCTTATATACATGAGAAAATATAAATCTCATCATAGTACAAAACGCGACAGCTAAAAAGGACATCAATGAATAAAAAAATAATCTTATACATCGTATTCATAAGCTCAGTCATACTCAATGCAAATCAAAGCCATAAGCCCCTCACCCTTGATCACGCAATTCATACCGGGCTGAAAAAACGATCCGCCTTAAAAGCACTTTCACAAAATATGCATGCGATCAAACAACAAGGAAAAGCGAGCTTAAGTAAATGGCTTCCTCATTATGCCATCAATACGGGCATCGAACATGCCAATGGAACGGGCATTAATGGAACGCCCTCTTTTTTTGAATTTTCAGCCAAACAACTGGTGATCAGTGGTGTTACACCGTACGATGCATATTCAATTTTAGAAGATGAACGTAAAAGCGTAGAAGCTGAATATCGTGCAACCGAAGATCGGATCCGCTTTGAAATTGAAAGAAATTTTTTACAAACGTGGCTGTTAGCTCACCAAAAAAAAAGTTTTGATTATGAATCACTGAGCACCCATGCAAACTTTCAACAAAAAAAAGCTGAAAAAAAATTACATATTCTTGATACGCCAACCTGGCAAGAAGCTGAATCAGCTTTTATCAACTCGGTAACCGAGATCAATAACTTTGATCAAATTTATGAAAACAGCATCGCGCAACTCTCATTTTCTTTGGGAAAAAAAGGATCACATCAATACAATTTAATCTGGAAACCAACGAAGCTTAAAGCACTTAAAACGGTCAAAGAATATATTAATGTTGCCATGCACCATCGTAAAGAACTTCAAATCCTTGATTATAAAATGGATGCAAAAGAAAAAGAGATTTCACGATCGCTCAAACAATATCTTCCTTCAGTCTCACTCCTTGCCTCAATTAATTTGCAAGAAGGATACCCCAACGCGCCCTCTTCAAGTAGCAATGGCGGCTTACAACTTTCATGGAATATAGGAAATGGACTCTCATATTATTTTGAAGCAGAAAGTTTACGAGCATCACTTGCTCAAATTGCTCAAACGCGTCAAGGACTTAAAAAGCAGATCATCAACGAAATCATCACCGCACGCAATAATCTTATCGTTGCACGTAGAAATCTTGAAAACAGAGGCTTTGCGCTTCGCGCGCGCCATGCAACATGGAAAAAGAAACATCAAGAATTGCATCTCGGTATAATCACAAAAACTGATCTTCTGCAAGCTGATTATCAACTACAACAAGAACGTTTTGCATGGATTACTTCTCGTATTAATTATGAAATCAGTGAACGAAATCTTGCATTTGCAACCGGTTATGGCTGCTAAGAAAAACCAAAAGCCCAGACTGATGGAGAGATCAATCCAGGCTTTCGATAATTTTTTAATTAACTATTTCTTATCAACAACACCTTGAGCCATCCCTTGCATTACTTGTTTTCCAGTCCACTGAAGCCATGCTGCCGGTGAAGCATACGATAACGCTTG
>CAZZPM010000007.1:0-32231 GCA_964655535.1 uncultured Pseudomonadota bacterium | reverse complement strand
TAAAAAAGATCCTCATTGGCAGTTTTTTGCAGATCGAGCAGAATATACATTAGATCAAAAATTAGTTGTACGAGGGGTTTCTGGACAATGGGGAACGTGGTTAAAGCTTCCGCTGCCTATTAAACAGATTTCTTATGCTTTAGAGCCAACATCAGGTTTTTTATTTCCCTCTTTTTATTGTGAAAAGCGATCTGGTTATGGCTTTAAAATTCCTTATTATTGGCATTGTAATGATGATATTGATCTGAAATATTTGTTGCAATTTTATTCACAAAAAGGTGTTGCATTACAGCAACGAGTTCGTTTTTTTTATCCATCATTATCGGGAACATTCTGGTTGGGATATGGGTCAATCTGGGGGTACGATGATGGGATTGCGTTGACGCGACTTGATCGAGAACCTTTTTTTTTACAAGGAGATCTTGTTGCGACAGAGAGTTTCAATAATGGCCTCATGGTTGGTTTTGCATCGGCTTATGAAGGAATCGATTATAAGAATACCAATTTTTTTTTTGATGGAGCATTTTGGAAGGATCGTTGTACAGATTATCGAGCAGGAATCAATTTTTCAGATCAAAAATTTGTGATGAGTTGTTGCTTTGAGGCTAAAAAATATGCTGTTACAGAAAGCTTTATAAAGAATGAAAAAATAGCTTTAGAAGTTAAAAAAACAGATGATTTTTTTGTACGGTTGCCAGCAATACTGTGGTGGCATAATTATTTTTCTGATGCAGGAAATTATTGGTTTCAGCCGCGTTGTTTAGTAGATGCACTATTTTATAAAAAAGACATAAGTAGTATGTTATATCAATCAATTAATGTCGTACAATACTATCTTCCGGGTGAAAAAAATAGAGCATTTGAAGATGTAGTTTTGCGTGCACGACCAACGTGTGAAGCCGGATTAATTGTAAAAACGCGTGAGCAGATTTTTATAGCACAGGCCAATCAAGGACTCTTTTTGTATGGATTTGGCCGACAGCAGAGTCAACAAATAAAAGCAATTCCGTTTTTTAGCTTTGAAGGAAAATGGGTTTTTCCTGAATTGTTATGTTCTTTTTCAAAAGGTTTTATGCGATCACATACCGAAATCTCTTTTTTATATCAACCTTTTTTTGAACAAAAAAATGATCATTTTAAATCATTGATGCAGCAAGGTTATGACGGAGAAGATTATCGATATCAAAAATCTGTTTGTTGGATTAAGCAACAATATCAACTTGGTAGCACTGGAGGATCAGGACTTATTGAGTGGCAGCAAGGTATTGATTGGTCAAATCAACAATGGGCGGATCGACAGCACCGTTTTTTTTCTACGGGTCTTTCTTTTCCATGGCGTTGTTTGATTGCTATTAATCAAAAAGAGGCTGGATATTCAACTGATATTTCTGGTGAGTGGGGAGAGCGTGATGGTTTTTTGCATCAAGGAATTATGATGGTTTGGAAAGAATATAAAGCGTGTCGATTGGAGGGAAAATATCTGTATGTTAATCCTGCATTGGCAGCATTGCGTGGGTTGCATGATATAGGACATTTTGGTATTGTTGGATTAACCATTCGATCAGGAAGAGGTTTTAAGGGAGTCTATCAAGGAAGTTGGGGAATTGATATTGATAATAAGAATCAAAAAAAAATTGCATTACGAAGCCAATCAATGCAGATTTGCTGGACATTTGATTGTTGGCGTTTGGGGATTGGGGCTGAGTATCAATCATATCGTATTGCATCAAGTATTAATAATTTTTGGCGCGCTCTTTTTTCATTTCAACTCTTATTTTTTTGAATAAAAAAAGTATAAAAAGAATAATAAACATGTAAAAAAATGTTTCTTTTGATACGATACCATAGAAGCTTTATTGTGTGCTCAGAAAAAAGGGAAAGAGTATGAATCAACTATTAAAAAAAGAAGCGTATGAAGCGCGTCGAGCTTTGTTATTAGAGCAGATTTTTCAAAAAAAAGGATTAACTAATTTTGTTCTTATTTTGATGGCCGATTTTGAAGATCATCGGTATGATTTTCGTCAAGAAAGTTCTTTTTATTACCTTTCAGGTATTGAAGAACCGGGCAGTGTTCTATTAATGCAAAGTGATGGTCATACATCGTTGTTTATTCCGCAATATCGTGCTGATCGAGCACAATGGGTTTCTGGTTCTTTAGTCCCAGCAGTTGCTGGTGTTGGCGATGCATTTCGTTTTGGTATTGATGAAGTTCTGTTTGCAGGTCATCCATGGCAATCATTTTCAGCATCGTTAATATCGAATGTTTCGCATTATGAGCAGGTGATTTTTGCTTTAAAGCAAGCAGTGCTTTCAGGTAAACAAATTTGTGTTGTTGGATCTGAGGCGACTGATTTATATGCTACGCAACATTTTATTTGGAAAATTCTTGAAGGAGCTGCTGATATTACAATGTATTATGAAATAAGCGATCTATTGCATCAAATGCGTAAAACAAAAGATGTTGATGAAATTGCTTGTTTGCATGAAGCGGTTCGTTTGACTGCTGCTGCTCATGAAGCGGTTGCAAAAATGTTGGAACCAGGTGTTGTTGAGTATGAATTACAATCATGTATAGAGTCAGTTTTTTTATACTTTGGATCGATGGGAACAGCATTTCCAAGTATTGTTGCAGCAGGTAAAAATAGTACCACATTGCATTATACTGCACGTCGTTCAACGGTTCGCGAGGGCGATATTGTTTTGGTTGATATTGGTGCAATGTATGGACATTATGCTGCTGATATTTCACGAACGTATCCTGCGTCAGGTCTTTTTACTGATCGACAGGCTGAAGTTTATAATCTTGTTTTGCAAGCACAGCGCTACATTGAAGATCATGTAAAACCTGGCATGTATCTTTTTAATCCTGATCAACCAGAAAAATCATTACATCATATTGCGGTGAAATTTTTTGAATATCGTGGATGTGCTCAATATTTTACTCATAAAATTGGTCATTTTTTAGGACTTGATGTACATGATGTTGGGGATGTTCGTGCTCCTTTGCAAGAGGGTGATGTAATTACTATTGAGCCGGGTATTTATTTGCAATCAGAAGGAATTGGGATTAGAATTGAAGATGATTATGTTGTTGTTCAAGATGGTTTTGTTTGTTTAAGCGATGATATTCCTAAAAGTATTGAAGAAGTTGAGGATCTTATGAATTCAGCAGAAAGAGAGGCTTGTGATCATGTATGAAACAATAGGCGAAAAAGATACTCGATTTATTATTGTGACGGGGGGAGTCTGTTCATCGATTGGTAAAGGGGTATTGGTTTCATCGCTCGGTATTTTATTAAAAAATGCTGGGTATACTATTTCTGTAGTGAAGTGGGATCCTTATTTAAATGTTGATTCAGGCACGATGTCTCCACTTGAGCATGGTGAAGTTTTTGTGACCGATGATGGGGGAGAAACTGATCTTGACTTGGGACATTATGAACGTTTTTTAGATGTTTCATTAGATAAAAGTGCTTCTTTGACAGCGGGAAAATTATTTAACGAAATCTTGCATAAAGAACGTGCGGGAGCATTTTTAGGTCGTTGTATTCAATTAGTGCCTCATGCTGTTGACACTATAAAACAGTATCTTTTTTCATTGGCACGCAATACAAAAGCAGATATTATTTTTGTTGAAATTGGTGGAACTGTTGGTGACATTGAAGGAGAAATTTTTTTAGAAACAGTTCGTCAATTAAAACGTTCATTGCCTGAAGGGGCGGTGACCTTGTGTCATTTGAGTTATGTTCCCTATTTGGGATGGGCACATGAAATAAAAACAAAGCCAACGCAACATAGCGTAATGCTCATGAAAAAAGCAGGTCTTGTTCCAGATGCGCTTTTTTTACGGACAGAATGTGATGTTGATCAGTCAGTTCGCGCAAAAGTAGCATCGTTTTGTGATGTTGCTGAAGAGGCAGTTTTTCAGTTAAAGACCTATACCACTATTTATAAATTATTTTCTGATTTAGAGGGACAGGGTGTTGGAAGGATTATCCAAAAAATTATGCGGATTAAAGAGCCACGTCCTTCTGATTTGCAAGAATGGAACGATCTTGTTACGTCTATTGAGCAAGCGAATCAGAGCATTCGAATTGGCTTGATTGTTAAATATCATGGTAATAATGATCCGTACATGAGTGTCATTGAAGCGATGAAAGCAGCTTCGTATGCAGTGAAGACTTCTTTAGTTATAGAATATATTGAAGCGGAAGCTTTAGAAAATAATGATGCAAAAGCGTTTGAATTATTACATTCTGTTGATGGCATTATTGTGCCGGGTGGATTTGATAAACGTGGCTTTGAGGGTAAAGTGATTGCTGCTCGTCTTGCTCGCGAAAAGGGTAAGCCATATCTTGGATTATGTTTGGGCATGCAGGTTATGTTGGTTGAGGCTGCTCGATCTTTACTGAATTTGCCTGATGCATCAAGTACAGAAATTCATCCTACAACAAAAAATCCGGTTATCGCGATGCTTGATGAACAGCGAACAATTCAGACTAAAGGGTCAACAATGCGGCTTGGTTCATATGAATGTAGTGTTTTGCCGGGAAGTCGTGCGCATGGGGCATATCGTGCTGATAAGGTTCATGAGCGACATCGACATCGATATGAATTTAATAATCAATTTAAAGTCGCTTTAGAGACTGTAGGGGTCTCTTTTTCAGGGGTTCATGCAACACGTGATTTGGTTGAAATTGTTGAATTAAAAGAGCATCCATTTATGCTTGGTGTGCAATTTCATCCTGAGTTTTTATCACGTCCTTTGCGGCCGCATCCTTTATTTTTAGAGTTTTTTAAAGCAACGGTTGCGCAAAAAAGTAAAAGTTTAATTTGACCAAGTTTTTATTTTTGGATACTATAAAATAAAGTTTTTGTTCTGCATCCCCGTTGCAAGCGATACGAAGTATATATTTTAAAAATTAAAAAGTAGCTATAGAAAAGGTTTTTTGATCATGGATATGAATAAATCATTTGTTTTGAAAAAAGAGCAAAGAGCGCCTCAGTGGATTATTGTTGATATTAAAGATCAGATTCTTGGTCGTGTTGCAACTCGTATTGCTGACGTTTTACGTGGTAAACATAAACCAGAATATACAGCACATACTGATTCAGGTGATTATGTTGTAGTGATTAATGCTGAAAAATTTAAGTTGTCAGGCAATAAGTGGAATGACAAGTTGTATGAGCGTTATTCAGGATATCGTAGCGGTCTTAAAAAAGAGACAGCAAAACAGGTTTTCGCAAAAGATCCAGCTCGTTTGATTGAATCTGCAGTTCGTGGTATGTTGCCAAAAACCAAAATGGGACGAGCAATGTTTAAAAAATTGCGCGTTTATATTGGTGATAAACATCCTCATGCGGCGCAAGTATAACCGTATTTGAGAAAAGATAAAAAATTAAAGGCTGGTGTTTTAAAACATCAGCCTTTTTTGTTGTTTTAAAAAAGGAGAAGTAATGGATATTTTTCAAAAAACGCTTGCGCAACCCCTTGTCTTTGAGGGAGTTGGCATTCATTCAGGTAAACAAGAAAAAATAATCTGCCAGTCAGCATTGGTTGATCAAGGCATTATTTTTGAGCACGTAAAGAGGGGGACACGTATTGTTGTGGGGCAGGCGATTCCTGTTTCTGGTGATTGTGCAACCGTTTTGATAGAGGATGGTTGGCAATTAAGTACCGTCGAACATTTTTTGGCAGCATGTGCTGCTCTAGGAATCGATAATCTACTTGTTTTGGTTGAAGGGAATGAATTGCCCATTTTAGATGGAAGTGCTTTGCAATTTATAGAAGCATTTCAAAATACTGGTTTTATTTTGTTTGATGCAGTGGTTAAGAGAATACGTCCACGAAAAAAAATGTGCATTGAAAAGGGGCAAGGAAGTATTATTATTGAGCCACATGAGGTGGATTCTGACACTCTTTTTTTATCGGTTTCGGTTAAAGATAATTTTCTTTTGCCAGATGATTTACTTGAGTTTGAACAGAATGTTGCAGGGGAATCATTTACTAAGAATATTGCTGCAGCACGAACGTTTGGTCGATTTGATCAATGGGAGTATTTGAAACAGCGAGGGCTTGCTTTAGGTGCGGCTGGCGACAATGTTGTTGTTTGGAAAGAAGGAAATTGGGCGCCAGCTTTACGGTGGCATGATGAACCGATGCGGCATAAAGTTTTAGATTGCTTTGGGGATCTCTTTTTGTTGGGTGGTTTTTTATCTGCTCGTGTTACTGTTTGTAATCCAGGGCATACATTGCATAAAGAAGTGATAGAGTACGCCCTGAAAAATCCTGATTTATGGGAAAATTTTTAGTCTGATGTTATTAAGAAAAAAAGACTCGTAAGATATCAAAAAAAGTTAAATATAAGGCGATTCCTACAAAAAGCAATAATGAAAAAAGATTGATAACAAGTTTGAAAAAATCGGGCAATTCTCGTCTGATGATCCATTCAAGAGTGACAAAAAAGATCTGTCCGCCATCAAGGGCACCGAGTGGTAAAAAATTTATTAAAGCGAGATTGATGCTGATAAAGGCAAGAAAAAGGAGCAATGCTTTCAATCCTTGTTCTGCCATTTTAAATGATTGGCTGAAGATCATCACAGGGCCACCAGCATTTTTAAGACTGCGTGAAGCAAACATTGATTTGATAGCAAAGAAAGTGCTACGCATGGTTTCTTTGGTTGTTGTAGCAGCTTCTTTGATGCTTTCGATAAATGAAAGTTTTTGTTCAGAAACTGAAAAAACATGGGGTGAATATTGAATGCCAACACGTGGACTCTGTTTTGCGTCAGGAACATGTATAGTGATATGTATGGTTTTGTTATTGCGCTCAACGGTTGCTGAAAGATTATTTTTATTCTGGGGTAAAAAGGTCGCAAGTGAAAAGTTTTCTATGTCTGAAAGCGCTTGTTTGTTGAAATGTGTGATAATGTCATCTTTTTGCAAGCCAGCTTTTTCTGCCGCCGTTCCTGGTACAATTTCATTAATAATGAGGCTTTTAATCTGCAATGTTGGTTTGCCATGAGCGAAAACAGCAGTATAAATTAAAAAAGCACTGATAATATTGAAGGCGATGCCGCCGAGCATAATGAGTAATTTTTGCCAGTATACTTTGTCATTAAAATATGATCCATAGGGAAGTTTAGGCATATTTGGTTCTGGTTTAGTAGCAATTTCAACATAGCCACCTACAGGGAGTAGGGAGAGGCAAAAGTGAGTGTCCCAAAATTTTTTTTGAAATATGACAGGTCCCATGCCGATAGAAAAGGTTGGTGTTGCAACACCAAAAAGTTTTGCAAAGAGAAAATGTCCACACTCATGAATGCTAATGAGGAGTCCAAAACCTAAAAAAACAAGTGCTAAAAGAAGTCCTTTGTGAAGGAACGTTTGTGCTAGATTAATGTAATCAAACATGGTATATCCTTTGTGTTGAAGGTAATAAAAGAGTATTTATAGGGTGAGATAAAAAAAATATACCAGGTTGAAGTGGTTAAGTCTATAGTTAGTTTTTTTTCGGATAAACAGCATTAGATCAGTTAAAGTGCTTTATTTTTAAGGGTTTATTATTGGTTAATGAGGAAACTATTTTTAAGTTTGTCTTTTTTTTACTTGAAAAAATTGGCAAAAAAGATAAAATCAAAGGTGACTTTTTGTGTTTAATAAAAATAGAAGCAAAAGGCAAGAGAGTTTTTCAAAGCAATTATTAGATAAACGTGCGGGGTTTTAGTTAAAAACATTGCTTTACATAGTATAATTCATAACCACAGGTCGGGAAGTATGCCAACGATAAGTCAGCTTGTACGTACAAAGCGCAAGCAATTTGAAAATAGGACGAAATCAGGAGCTTTAAATTCATGTCCACAACGCCGAGGGGTTTGTGTTCGGGTCTATACCATGACGCCTAAAAAACCAAACTCTGCATTGCGTAAAGTGGCTCGTGTAAAGCTTACTACAGGAAAAGAAATTACTGCATACATTATGGGTGAAGGCCATAATTTGCAAGAGCACTCAGTGGTGCTTGTTCGGGGTGGAAGGGTAAAAGATTTGCCTGGTGTTAAGTATCACATAGTACGTGGAGCACTTGACGCATCTGGTGTTAAAGGAAGAATGCAGAGTCGTTCATTGTATGGTACTAAGAAAGCAAAAGATAAAAAGGGTAAATAATGCCACGTCGTAAATCGGTTAATTTTGTTCGAGATATTGGAGTTGATCCACGTTTTCGATCATCGTTAGTACAAAAATTTATTAATGTTGTTATGGAGCGTGGTAAGAAGACCATTGCGCAAGCAATAGTATACAATGCATTCGATATTATCAAAGAAAAGCGTGGTGGTAATGATGATCAGGCGTTAGCTGTTTTTGATCGTGCATTGCAACAAGTTTGTCCAGCAGTTGAAGTTCGTTCTCGTCGTGTTGGCGGTGGCGTGTACCAAGTCCCAACAGAAGTTCGACCAAGTCGTGCAACAGCATTATCTTTTAGATGGCTTTTGGTTGCGGCGGCAAGTCGTTCTGATAAAACGATGGGTGCTCGTTTAGCGCAAGAGTTATTAGAAGCGGCAGAAGGCCGTGGAAACGCAGTGAAAAAGCGTGCAGATATTCATAAAATGGCTGAAGCAAATCGTGCATTCTCACATTACGGATGGTAAGGAGTTCGGGGGCAATGAGTAGTAAGCAAAATTTAGAAAAAAGTCGTAATATTGGTATTATGGCGCACATTGATGCAGGAAAAACAACCGTAACAGAGCGTATTTTGTTCTGTACTGGTGTTGTGCATGAAATGGGTGAAGTTCATGAAGGCGAAGCGACAACCGATTGGATGGAGCAAGAGCGTGAGCGTGGAATTACTATCACTGCAGCAGCTATTAGTTGCGGTTGGGATGGACACGCAATTAACATTATTGATAACCCGGGTCACGTTTACTTTACTATTGAAGTAGAGCGATCATTGCGTGTGTTGGACGGAGCAATTGGCGTGTTTTGTGGTGTTGGTGGTGTGCAGCCTCAATCTGAAACTGTTTGGCATCAAGCTAATAAACATAAAGTTCCTCGTATTGCATTTGTAAATAAGTTGGACCGTGTAGGTGCAAATTATTTCACTGTTGTAGAAGAATTGAGAGATATGTTGCAGGCAAATCCTGTTGCGATGCAGATTCCTGTTGGTGAGTCAGAACATTTTGTTGGCATTATTGATGTTTTAATGAATCGTTATGCTGAGTATTCAGTTAAACCAGGTGATGTTTCATTTGAATGGAAAGCAGTTCCTGCTGAATATGAAGATAAGCGCTTAGCAATGTATGACGCTATTGTTGAAGCGGCCGCTGATTTTGATGAATCAATTGCTGAGCGTTATTTAGATGGTGGTGAAATTTCAGTTGCTGAAATTAAAATAGCGATTCGTAAAGGTGTTTTACAGCAACATATAACTCCTGTTTTTTGTGGTTCAGCTTTTAAAAATAAGGGCGTTCAAATGTTGTTGGATGCTGTTGTTGATTATTTGCCATCACCTCTTGAAGTCCCGCCTATTGAAGGGCATGATCCTCATACGCAAGAAGTTGAAAAACGTGCTTCAAAAGATACAGAACCATTTGCTGCTTTAGCATTTAAAATTATGATGGATCCATTTGTGGGGTCGTTAACTTTTGTGCGTGTTTATTCAGGTAAACTTGAAGCAGGGTCATATGTTTATAATGCAAGTAAAGACAAGCGTGAGCGTGTAAGCCGAATCGTTAAATTGCATGCAAATAAGCGTGAAGAAATTAAAGAAATTAGTGCAGGTGATATTGCTGCAGTTGTTGGCCTCAAAGAGGTAATGACGGGTGATACATTGTGTGATGAAAATAAACAGATTCTTCTTGAATCAATTTATTCACCAGAACCAGTGGTAAGCGTTGCAATTGAACCTAAAAACAAAAGTGATTATGAAAAAATGACGCTTGCGTTACGTAAGTTAATGCAAGAAGATCCATCGTTTAGATTTAGTTATAATGAAGAAACAAATCAGACAGTGATCGCTGGAATGGGTGAGTTGCACCTTGAAATTATGGTTGATCGTTTACTACGTGAACAAAAAATTGAATCAGTAGTTGGTAAGCCGCAAGTAGCATATAAAGAAACGGTACAAGCAGCTGTTGAAGCTGAAGGTAAATTTATTCGTCAGTCGGGTGGTCGTGGACAGTATGGACACGTACGTATTCGTATGGCGCCGTTAGAGCGTGGTGCGGGTTTTGAATTTTCAAATGATGTTGTTGGTGGTACAATTCCTAAAGAATATATCCCTGGCATTGAAAAAGGTTTACGCGAAGCATTGCATGCAGGTGTTATTGGTGGATATCCCGTTGTTGATTTGAAAGTTTCTTTGTATGAAGGTTCATATCATGACGTTGATTCTTCTGAAATGGCATTTAAAATTGCAGCATCGATGGCATTCAAAGAGGCGATGCATAAGGCATCACCTGTTTTATTAGAGCCAATCATGAAGGTAGAAGCTTTGACACCAGAAGAAAATATGGGTGACGTAATGGGAGATTTGAACTCTCGTCGTGGTCGTATTTCAGGTATGCATGAGCGTAAAGGAACGCAAGTTATAGATGCAGAAGTACCACTTTCCGAAATGTTTGGATATGCAACAGCGTTGCGATCTATGACACAAGGACGTGCAAGTTATTCTATGGAATTTTTAGAATATCGTGAAGCGCCAAAAAGTGTGCAAGAAGCAGTAGTAAATAGTAAGAAGTAGTTGGTTTTTTTTATTTTAGGAAGGGCCTAAAATGGCAAAAGGTGTTTTTCAGAGAACGAAGCCGCATTGTAATATTGGAACTATTGGTCACGTTGATCATGGTAAAACAAGCTTAACAGCGGCAATTACAAAAGTATTAGCAGAACAAGGAATGGCTGAATTTAAGGCGTATGATCAAATTGATAAGGCGCCTGAAGAACGTGCACGTGGTATTACTATCGCCGCAACACACGTTGAATATGAGACCAAAGCTCGCCACTATGCTCACGTAGATTGTCCTGGTCACCAAGATTATATTAAAAATATGATTACTGGTGCAGCGCAAATGGATGGAGCAATTTTGGTGGTATCTGCTGCAGACGGTCCAATGCCTCAAACACGTGAACACGTATTGCTTGCTCGTCAAGTAGGTGTTCCAGCTATTGTTGTTTTTTTAAATAAGTGCGACATGGTTGATGATGAAAGCATGATTGAGCTTGTTGAAGAAGAAGTTCGTGATTTGTTGACAAAATACAGTTTTCCAGGAGATAAAATTCCTGTAATTCGTGGTTCAGCAGTTAAAGCATTGCAAGGTGATGCAGGTCAATATGGTGTTTCAGCAATTCAAAAATTGATGGATGCTGTTGATGTTTATATTCCAACTCCAGCACGTGATACAGATAAGCCTTTCTTGATGCCTGTTGAAGATGTGTTCTCTATTTCTGGTCGTGGAACTGTCGTAACAGGACGTGTTGAGCGTGGTATTTTGAATGTTGGTAAAGAAGTTGAAATTGTTGGTTTCAAGGATACAGTAAAAACAACGGCAACGGGTATTGAGATGTTCAATAAAGAAATGAACGAATGTCAACCTGGTGATAATATTGGTCTCTTGATTCGTGGTATAAAAAAAGAAGACGTAGAGCGCGGGCAAGTAATTGTTGCTCCTGGTTCAGTTAAGCCACATAAAAAATTTGAAGCTCAAATTTTTGTGTTAAGCAAAGAAGAAGGTGGTCGTCATAGCCCATTTTTCTCAGGATATCGTCCTCAATTTTATTTCAGAACAACTGATGTGACCGGAAATGTGATATTGCAAGAAGGTCGTGAAATGGTAATGCCAGGCGATAACGTTACTGTTAACGTTGAATTGTCAAGCCCCGTTGCTATGGAAAAAGATCTTAAGTTTGCAGTTCGTGAAGGTGGTAGAACCATCGGAGCTGGTGTTGTAACAAAGATTATAGAATAGTCGAACAGGTTTATAAATTATGAATACTAAAAATAAAATACGTTTGACTTTAAAATCTTATGATCATCAGTTGCTTGATACTGCTGTAAAGCAGATTGTTCTTGCAGTTAAAAGAACAGGGTCCCAATTAATTGGGCCTGTTCCTTTACCTAATAAGAACAGAGCATATACAGTATTGCGTTCTCCGCATATTGATAAGAAATCTCGAGAGCAATTTGCTCTGGTGACACATAAGCGTATGATGGAGATTATTTCTCCTGTTGAGCAAACTATGGAAGCACTAATGAAATTAAATATTTCAGCTGGTGTTGATGTTGAAATTCAGTAAGTCGGTAATATGAGGAAAATATGTTACAGAAACTTTTAGGAACAAAAGTTGGAATGACACAAATATTTGATCAAGAGCGAAATGTCATTCCAGTTACGGTAGTTAACATTGCCGACTGGTATATAACGCAGATCAAATTTCAAGATAAAGATGGGTATGCTGCCCTTCAGCTTGGAATGCTCAGAAAGCGTTATAATAGCCAAGAGTTTAACCTTGATTGGTTACAGAATAAAAAGAAGTACTTTTTACATGTACGTGAAGTGCCTTGTCTGACCTCTCATGAAAGTGACGAATATAATCTTGGGCAAAAAATTGTTTTAAAAAATTCAATTTTTGCTAATGATATGATGGTTGATGTTTCAGGGGTTAGCAAGGGACTTGGTTTTCAAGGCGCAATGAAACGACATGGTTTCTCTGGTGGGCCAAAAACTCATGGTTCAAAATTTCATAGAAAACCAGGGTCATCAGGAAACATGCGTACTCAGGGTGAAGTACTTAAAGGTCGTCGTGGGCCTGGTCGTATGGGCTTTACAAAAGTGACAGTTCGTGGATTAAAAATAGTAAAAATTGATATTGAGACTGGATCTGTTTTCATTAAAGGTGCACTTCCTGGAAGAAAAGATAGTCTTTTATCAATACGGAAACAGGGATAAGCAATGAGTAGAATATCTTTATATACGATGAAAGATGATAAGCAAGATTTTTTAGAGCTACCATCTATTCTGAAAAAAGAAGAAAATCCAGTAGTTTTTGCAACAGCTATTCGTGTGTTGCGTCAAAATTGGCGTCAAGGAACTGTCGGTTGTAAATCACGTGGTGAAGTTGCATTTTCGGGCAAAAAACCATGGCGACAAAAAGGTACAGGGCGTGCACGTGTAGGATCTTTGCGTTCTCCATTATGGAGAAAAGGTGGGGTTATTTTTGGACCACAGGCACGAACGCGTACATTGGCTTTGTCTCAATCTCAAAGAGCTTTGGCGATGAACAATGTTTTTTTTGTTATGTTAGAAGCATCGAAAATTTCATGCGTTGATTATATTGTTGAACAAGAAATTCCACGCACTAAAGTGGCAATGAATGTTCTGAAAAAAATGGGACTTGATAAGAAGAAAGTATTATTGTTTATGCAGGCAGATGATCATTTGTTGTTTGCAGCATTTCGTAATATTCCTTCAGTTCGAATTCTATTTTTTGATGATCCAAATGTGTACGATTTATCGCATGCCGATCATTGGGTTTTTTTGAAAAATGATGTGGAACACTTTAATACAATGGTGGCGCGATGGAATTAGGAATATATGATATTGTTAAAAAAGTTATTTTAACATCAAAAAGTCTTCAGGCATATTCAAAATATGGGCACATTACACTTGATGTTCACATCAGTGTAAATAAGCCAATGATTGCTGATGCTGTAAGAAAAATTTGGAATGTAGAAGTTGAAGTTGTACGTACAAGTCGTAAAGCTGGAAAAAATAAAATTTCAGCAGGAAAACGTACATATCAGTGTTCAGATCGTAAAAAGGCAATTGTAACCTTGAAAAAGGGATACAAAATTGAGATGCTTGAGCAATTTAAAGCGGCAAGTACTCAACAGCCTGCTGCTGAATAAATTGTTACATAGAATGTTTGAAGGAATAAAAAAATGGCAATTGTAACACGTAAACCAAGAAATGCTTCATTACGAGGACAGCAGTTTATTGTTGACAAGGAATTAAGTAAAAAACGTCCAGAGAAAAGTTTATTAGCGCCGCTTCCAAAAAGTGGTGGTAGAAATGCTTATGGACGTATTACGCGACGACATCAAGGTGGTGGTGCAAAACAATTATATCGTATAGTTGATTTTAAGCGGACAGAACGAAATGTTAGTGGTGTAATTTCTGCGTTTGAATATGATCCAAATCGTAATCTTCCTATTGCATTGATTTTTTATAAAAATGGTGCAAAGGGATATATTTTAAAAGCAGAAGGTTTGAAAGTTGGCGATGAAGTTGCTGCTGGTGAAAAAGTTGATGCACGTCTTGGTAATTGCTTGCCATTGCGTTTGATACCAACCGGTTTTTTTGTACATAATGTGGAAATTACTCCATTGCAAGGTGGAAAAATTGCTCGATCTGCAGGTTCTTCAGTTCAATTAGTTTCGAAAGAAAATGATCGCGCTTTATTGAAAATGCCTTCTGGTGAATTGCGTACAGTATCTATGGATTGCTGGGCAACAGTTGGAACTTTGTCAAATGCTGAATTTAGAAATATGGAGCTTGGCAAGGCAGGAAGATCGCGACATCGTGGTATTCGACCAACCGTACGTGGTATGGCAATGAACCCTGTTGATCATCCACATGGCGGTGGTGAAGGACGCTCCAAATCTGGAAAGCATCCAACAACTCCATGGGGTAAGCCATGTAAGGGTGCTCGTACACGTCGTAGAAAGAATACAGCGATTGTGAAGCGTCGTCGTCCATAGGTAGGTTGTAAAATATAAAACATAAGGAATGCTGATGGCACGTTCGGTAAAAAAAGGTCCATATATTGCACCTTCATTATTGGAAAGAATAGAAAGAAGTAAAAGTTCAACAAAAAAAGAAGTAATTAAAACGTGGAAACGTTCAAGTGTTATTACTCCTGATTTAGTCGGGTTAACTATTGCTGTTCATGATGGAAGAAAACATATTTCAGTTTTTTTAACTGAAAATATGGTTGGACATGCATTGGGTGAATTCGCACCAACTCGTACTTTTAGATTGCATAGTGGACAAAGAAAAATGGCTGCTGGAAAAACGGGCGCCAAGTAATTAAGGAAATTATATAATGGATGCGAAAGCAATAAGTAAATATGTACATGTTTCGCCATTTAAATTACGTCTGATAGCAGATGTGATTCGTGGCAAATCTGTATATGACGCGGAAGCATGGTTGAAAACTTCTTTATCACGTCGAGTGAATCCTATATTGAAGACTTTGAAATCAGCATGTGCAAATGCAGTTGATAGAGCACAAGATAAAAAAATTGTGCAAAATATGATTATTAAGTTGATTAAAATTGATCAAGGTCCTTTCATTAAATATATGAAGCCAAGTGCACAAGGTCGTGCATCAATTTGGAAAAAACGATTAAGTCATATTGAAATAGTAGTAGAAGCAAAATAAGACGTTGAATACAAATATTGTTGCATGAGGTGCAGTGTGGGACAAAAAGTACACCCATTGGGTTTTAGACTAGGGATTTTTGAAGATTGGAATGCGCATTGGTTTGCTAAAAAAAATTATGGCGCTGAAGTTTTGGAAGACTTGCGATTACGTCGTTGGTTAAAAAAACGTTTAAATGACATTGATATTGCAAAAGTCGTGATAGAAAAGGCTGGTAAAAACCTTAGAATTATAGTACATTCATCTCGACCAGGTCTTTTAATTGGTAAGAAAGGTCAAGGAATTGACCAATTACGCGCCGATATTTTGAAAGAATTTAATAAAAATGCTGAAATTGCGGTACAAGAAGTAAAAAGTCCTGATTTGCAAGCAGCATTAGTAGCAAAAAATATCGCAGAACAGCTTTCTCGTCGTGTTGGATTTAAGCGTGCGATGAAAAAAGCTGGATTTCTTGCGTTAAAAGCAGGTGCTAAGGGAGTGAAAATTGTTTGCTCTGGTAGACTTGGTGGTGCAGAAATTGCGCGAAGTGAAAAATTAAGTGTTGGTGAAATGCCTTTGCATACGTTGAGAACCTGTGTTGATTATGCTCTTGCAGAATCAAAAACCATTTATGGTATTATTGGGGTAAAAGTATGGATTTGCAAAGGTGAATATCGATAAAGGGATACGTCTATGTTAATGCCTAAGAAAATGAAGTATAGAAAAGTGCAAAAAGGACGTATTGTTGGAATGTCCAGAGGTGCTCGAACAATAGCATTTGGTGAGTATGGTTTAATGGCTATGGAATCTGGTCGTGTTTCAGCTCGTCAAATTGAAGCTGTTCGTGTTACGATTAGTAGAAAGTTGAAAAAAGTTGGCGAAATGTTTTTAAGAATGTTTCCTGACAAGCCTGTTACCAAAAAACCAGCAGAAACACGTATGGGTAAAGGAAAAGGAAATCCTGAACTGTGGGTTTCTGTGGTAAAGCGTGGACGGGTTATTTTGGAACTCAGTGGAATTAGTCGTGAAGAAGCCAAGGAAATTTTGCATGGTGCTTCCTATAAATTATCTATTAAAACTAAGTTTATAGATAAAGATACCGATTTGGCAGCAGTTATGAAAACTGTTACAGCTGAAGCACAAGTTAATTAATAGAAGTAGTGAATATAATGAACGAAGAAATGAAAAATAAAAATTCTGGTGAATTACACAATGATGTGCAGTCGCTTAAAAAAGAATATTTTGATTTGAAATTAGGATTGATGACAGGTCAGATAACTGATTTTTCACAATTAAGAAAGATTCGAGTAAAGATTGCGCAGGCTCTTACCTTGCTCAATATGAAAAAGAATAGCAGTCATAAATAATAGTTTATGGAGTTTGTATGAGTAATAAGAGTCTGGTACAGGATCAGCCAGTAAAAAAAGCACGATCGCTTGAAGGATATGTAGTATCTGACAAAATGGATAAGACCATTGTTGTTGATGTACAGAGAGCTTTTAAACATCCTTTATTGGGTAAAATTATAAGAAAAACAAAACGCTATAAAGTGCATGATGAAGAAAAAAGTGCAAAGATGGGTGATTTTGTAAAAATTATTGAAACACGTCCTTTATCGAAAACGAAACATATGCGTTTAGTTGAAGTAATTCGATTAGCAAGACAAGGGGCGTCATCATGATACAAAAACAGACAAGACTTGGTGTTGCAGATAATTCTGGAGCAAAAAGAGTACAAGTCATTCAAGTTATTGGTGGTACCCGTAAGCGTTATGCATATTTAGGCGACTTGGTAAAAGTGGCTGTCAAAGAAGCAACGCCTGGTTCGACAGCTTTTACTTTTTTATAGTGATTATTAACAAAGATAATCAGCCTGTTGGAACACGTATTTTTGGGCCTATTGCTCGTGAGTTGCGTGCACGTGGTTTTGCAAAAATTCTTTCTTTGGCACCTGAAGTTTTATAAGGAAAAATGATATGTTGCAACGGATTAAAAAAAATGATTTAGTAATGGTTATATCGGGAAAAGATCAGGGTAAGCAAGGGCGTGTAATTGAAGTTGATACCAAAAATGACAAAGTAAAAGTCAAAGGTATTGCTATTCTTACACATCATACAAAAGCGCGTTCTCAAGGCGAAAAAGGCTCTATTCGTAAAGAAGAAGGCTTTATTCATTCTTGTAAAGTAATGCCTGTTTGCCCAAGCACGCAGAAACCGTGTCGAGTACGCATAAAAGTTCTTGATGATGGTTCTAAAGTGCGCGTTTCTCATCGCTCTCAAGATGTTATTTAAAGGAACGGATATATGAAGTCTCGTTTAAAAGAATTATATCAAAGTACAGTTAAGAAACAATTACAAGAGAGCTTGCAATTGAAAAATATTATGCAAGTGCCTCATATTGAAAAAATTGTTTTAAATATTGGTGTTAAGGATGCTGTTAGCGATAGTAAAGTTTTGCAAGGAATCAAAGAAGTATTTGAAACAATTGCAGGGCAAGTTGCTGTGAAAACAAAAGCACGTACTTCAATTGCAAGTTTTAAATTGCGAGAAGGAATGCCGATTGGTATTATGGTAACTTTACGTGGTGCTAAAATGTATGACTTTTTGGATAAATTAATAAATCTTGCATTACCAAGTGTTCGTGATTTTAATGGTGTTTCTATTAAATTAGATGGTACTGGTAATTATAATTTGGGTATTAAAGATTGGATGATTTTTCCTGAACTTGATTATGATAAAGTGGATAAATCACGTGGTTTTAATGTTACCATTCATACATCGACATCAAAAGATCAAGAAGCGTTCGCATTGTTGAAAGCATTACAAATGCCGTTTCGTGCGCAGTAAAATTTGATAAGAGGAATACAAGATGGCAAGAAAAGCAATGGTTGAAAAAGCAAATAAAACGCCGAAATTTTCTACTCGTGCACGGAATCGTTGTAGAGAATGTGGACGTCCACGTGGTTTTATGCGCGATTTTTTAATGTGTAGAATGTGTTTTAGGAAATATGCTTTAGAAGGTATGCTTCCCGGGGTTAAAAAGGCGAGCTGGTAATTTATAAAGGAAAACTATGTCTATTGATACGGTAGGTAATTTTTTAACAGTGATACGAAATGCTTTAAAAGTATATAAGCGTTCAATCACTGTTCCTCATTCAAATCTTAATGCAGAAATTGCACGAGTTTTGAAAGAGGAAGGGTATATTAAAGATTTTAAAAAAAATAATATATCAGAATGTAAAGCAGAATTGGTAGTGACATTGAAATATGTTGATGGTGAATCTGCGATTCATGAATTGGTACGCGTCAGTACACCGGGTCGTCGTAATTATTCACGAGCTGCTGCTTTAAAACCAGTAATTGGCGGATTGGGCGTTTCAATTTTGACAACCAATCAAGGTGTCATGAGTGATCGTCAAGCGCGTTCGAAAATTGTTGGTGGTGAACTTCTTTGTTATGTGTGGTGAGGTAAAAATATGTCAAAAGTAGGAAGAAAACCAATAGCAATTACATCAGCACAAATAGAATGTGTTGGTAACGTACTTACTATTAAAGGTGATAAATTAACCGTGACACATGAATTGCCTGATTTGGTAACTTGTACAATACAAGATAAGCAATTGATGCTTTCTGCCGATATTAAAGATCGTAAAAGTAAAATGTTATGGGGTTTACATCGCGCATTGTTAGCAAATAAAATCTGTGGTGTTGAAAAAGGGTTTCAATCATCAATTAAGATTGTTGGGCTTGGTTTTAAAGCACAATTAACAGGTCGTACATTAGTATTTTCTTTGGGTTATAGCCATAAAAAAGAATATGTGCTTCCTGAAGGAATTGATGTTGATATTGATAAAACAGGTCAGAATTTGGTTTTCAAAGGATCAGATAAATTTGTTTTAGGAAATGTATGTGATGCAGTTCGTTCGTTTAGACCGCCAGAACCGTATAAAGGCACTGGAATTTTGCGTAATAATGAAGTCATTATTCGTAAAGCTGGAAAAACAAAAGCATAACGCAGTCAGTTAAATGTTTTAAGTTGAGGAAATTTCTGTGAGCGTAAAAAAAAGTATTGCGTTACGAACATTGAAAAGAACGTTGCGGAATCGTAAAAGAATGATGAGTCGAGGCTCGAAGTTGCGTGTTTCAGTTTTTAGAAGCTTGCAACATATCGGTGCTCAAATTATTGATGATGCTAAACAGCATACAGTATTGAGTCTTTCTTCTTGTCATGTTTCAGGACTTGAGGGAGATAAAAAAACTATCGCTCGTCAAGTTGGAGTAGCGCTTGGTAAAAAAGCTGTTGAATTAGATATTCAAGAAGTCTTTTTTGATCGTGGTGGATATAAATATCATGGTCGAGTACAAGCTTTTGCAGAGGGCTTGAGAGAAGGTGGTTTGCAATTTTAATCTGGTGGCAGATTTTTTATAATATAGTAAAGGCTAGGACATACAATGTCAGATAAAAGAACAAAAGAAATACGTCATAACTCGGATGAGCTTGTTGAAACGGTTCTAAGTGTGCGACGTGTAGTAAAAGTTATTCGTGGTGGTAGACGACTTGCTTTTGCTGCATTAGTAGTTGTAGGCAATAGAAATGGTAGTGTTGGAATTGCAACAGGCAAAAGCCGTGAAGTTTCAATGGCAATTGCTAAAGCATTAAAGCGAGCACGAAAAAATATGTGCGATATTCCTTTGTATAAAACCACAATTCCTTATGCTGTGGAAGCAAAGCATGGTGCAAGTCGTGTTTTATTGCGTTCAGCATCAAAAGGTACGGGTGTTATTGCAGGTGGTGCGGTTCGTGCATTGATGGATGCTGCTGGTATTAAAGATATTTTAGCAAAATCAATTGGATCTTCAAATGCAGGCAACGTTGCTCATGCGACATTATCTGCACTTGGAAAATTGCGTTCTGCAGCTCGCATAGCTCAATTAAGAGGAAAATCAGTAAAAGAAATGTGTGGAGTGGAACATGTTGCAGCTCAATGAATTAAAATCATTAACTAAAAAAAGAAAGCGTATCGGACGTAATGGTGGCCGTGGTGGTACATCAGGACGTGGTGAAACAGGACAAAAATCTCGAACAGGTGCTAATTCTAAATTAGGACGATCGTTTGAGGGTGGACAAATGCCTCTTGCTCGCCGTATTCCAGCACGTGGATTTAATAATATTTTTGCTGATATAGTCGCAATTATTAATATACGTGATTTAGAATCTCATTTTCAAAATGGTGACGCTGTTGATACAGCGGCATGCGTAGCAAAAGGTTTAGTTAAGAATGCTCGTGGTTGTACAGTAAAATTACTTGCAAAAGGAGCTATTACAAAGAATCTTATAGTTACTGTTGATGCAGCAAGTCAAGCAGCAATTGATGCAGTAACAAAGGCTGGTGGAAAGGTTTTGTTAAATAAGGAGAAGTAGCGTGTTAATATCACTATCGAGCTTCAAAAATATATTTTTAATTTCTGAGTTACGACGGAAGCTTGCATTCACCTTTGGTGCACTTGCAGTTTTTCGATTAGGGGCTCATGTGCCATTACCAGGAATTAATACCATTATTTTAAAAGAATTTATGGGCCAAAGTGCTTCTGGTTTTTTTAAATATCTAGATTTATTTTCTGGTGGTGCATTAAAAAATGTGGCGATTTTTGCGCTCGGTATTTCTCCTTATATTAGTGCATCAATTATGATACAAATTTTGACGATTACAGTTCCCTCTTTTGAAGCGCTTGCCAAAGAAGGAGAGTATGGTCGTCGTCAATTGAATCAATATACGCGATATTTAGCTTTTGCATTAAGTCTGTTTCATGGCTTTGGACTCGCAACGATGTTGGAACGGATGCAAGAAGGATTAGTCATAACTCCTGGTTGGTCATTTCGTTTAATGACAATGCTTGTTTTAAGCGTTGGATCTTTATTTGTGATGTGGCTTGGTGAACAGATCAATGTTCATGGTATGGGCAATGGTAGTTCAATAGTTATTTTTGCAGGTATTGTTGCAGGACTTCCTGCCGCACTTATTAAGCTTTTTGGAAGCGTAATAATGGGACAAATGAATCAATTACTCTTTTTATTTGTTATAGCATTTGTTTTATCGTTAGTTGGTTGTATTGTTTTTTTGGAACGTGGCGAACGTCGTGTTTTTGTACAATATGCTAAACGAGTGATTGGGCAGAAGGTATTTAATGGTGGATCTTCCTATATTCCTTTTAAATTAAATTCTGCTGGCGTTGTGCCTGTTATTTTTGCAAGTGCAATGTTGACAATGCCGATTATGGTTTTGAAGATGATCTTTTCAAAAATTGGTGCTATAAATACGTTTGCAGAGTGGTTTGATTATGGATCACCAGTTCATACGATTTGTACTGTTGGTTTGATTATTCTGTTTTCATATGTTTATACATCAATTATTTTTAATCCGATTGAATTGGCTGATAATATTCGTAAAAATGGCGGATATATTTTAGGCATTCGACCAGGTAAAAAAACTGCTGAATATTTTGAATATGTTTTAAATCGTGTTGGTCTGCCTGGATCATTGTATCTTGCAACGTTAGCGGTATTGCCTCGTATGTTGCAAATATTTTTTTCATCGCCAGTCTGGGTTGATGGTATGAGTTTATTAATTGCAGTTGGTGTTGGACTTGATATGTCTTCGCAAATTGAAGCTACATTAATAGATAAAAGTTATAGTGGGTTTTTATTATCAGGGGCACGTCTTCGCGGACGTCGCGTTCGTTAAGAAAATAGTGTGAGAGTGTACTATGCAGCATGTTGTACGGGTTTTTTCGTTATGTGGACCTCCTGGAGCAGGAAAAGGAACGTTGGCCGTTCGATGTCAAAAAGAATTGAATGCAGCGTTTTTATCTGTTGGTGATTTATGTCGAAAATATATTGCTCAAGAAAATGAATTGGGCAAATTATTTAGTCATTATATTAATCAAGGTATGCTTGTTCCTGATGAATTAATTATTACGATGGTTAATGAATGGATGATTGAAGCATTGAGTTCAAATAAATATATTATGCTTGATGGATATCCACGAACCGTTGCTCAAGCGGATGCGTTGATTCATTTTTTAAAAAAAAATACGACGGCTTTATTTGAAATTCTTTTTTTTGATGTGATTGATGATGTAGTTGTTGATAGGATTTCAGCTCGACTTGTTTGTAGTAATGCGGCATGTCAGGCAATTTATTCGTTATTAATTAAGCCTCCTCAAAAAATAGGTTATTGTGATTTGTGCGACGCTCCTTTGATGCGTCGACGAGATGATGATCCATCGGTAGTAAGGACAAGACTTCAAGCATATAATGCCATTCGTAATGCTTTAGTTGATTGTTATCAAAAACAAGAAGTGACTTTGAAAGTTCTTGATGCGACTTATTTAACACAACAGCAAGTTTTCAATTGGTTTGTTGACCATTGTTTGCCGGCACAAGAACGAAAAGAAATAGCATTATGATTATCATAAAAAATAAGCGTGCAATTGATCATATGCGACAAGCAGGACATGCTTTAGCATCTATTTTTCAAGAAGCATTAGAAGAAAATATTGTTAAAATTGGTACAACAACTTTAGCAATAGATCAGTGGTTTGAGAAAAAAATGAAACATAAAGGCTTGGTTCCTGAATGTAAAGGATATGGCGGCTATAAGCATGCAACTTGTATCTCAGTTAATGATGTTATTGTTCATGGAGTTCCATCAAAAACAATAATGCTTATGGATGGTGACTTAGTAAAAGTTGATGTAGTTGGTTCGATGAAGGGATATTGTGCTGATATGGCGCGTTGTTTCTTAGTTGGATCAGTATCATCAGTTGCTCAAAAACTTACGCAAGTTGCACAAAATGCGCTTGATAAAGGAATAGAAAAAATACGACCAGGTATTTTGTTAGTTGATGTTGTACAAGCAATAGAAGCAACTATTGAATCTGCAGGATTTGGTATTGTAAGACAATTTGCAGGACATGGCATTGGACGCACTATGCATGAAGAGCCAGATGTTCCTAATTATGTGGATGGGACTTCTCATCTGCTTTTGCGTGAGGGAATGACGTTTGCAATAGAACCGATGATTACAGAAGGTTCATATGAAGTAAAAATTATGTCTGATAAATGGACTGCAAAAACCATTGATGGAAAATTGGCTGCTCATGTAGAAGATACGGTAGTGGTAACTGCTACAGGGTGCGAAATATTGACTCGTTTGTAGGTGAAAAACATATAAAATGATGAAAAAAAATAAAAATAATGACGTAATTGTTATGGATGGTATAGTAGATAAAGCGCTTCCGAATGCAATGTTTAATGTTGTATTGGAAGGAGGTCATGTGGTTTTAGCCCATATTTCAGGTAAAATGCGTATGCATTATGTACGTTTGTTACCAGGAGATAGAGTTGCGGTTGAGCTTTCACCATATGATTTGACTAAAGGAAGAATTATAGTACGCTATAAGGTATAATTACGTATTTGTGGTATTGAATTAAAGTGATTATTGATACGATAGGTAATAAAAATGAAAGTGCGAACATCAGTTAAGCGAATGTGTGGCGAGTGTAAGGTTATACGGCGCTCCGGCGTGGTGAGAATTATTTGCAAAAAAAATCCTCGTCATAAACAGCGTCAAGGGTAAAAAGAGAAAATTTTAATGGTTATAAAACAGAATAAAATTTGAGGTGTATGCATGGCTCGTATAGAGGGTGTTTTTTTACCAAAGGAAAAAAGAGTTGAGGTGGGGTTAACATATATTTTCGGTATTGGCCTTAAAACATCGAAAGATATTTTGGCAACTGCCAAGGTTAGTCCGGATACTCGGGTAAAAGATTTGACAAATGAAGAAGTAGCGTCGATTCAAAAAGAGATCACTGGAAAATATAAAGTTGAAGGTGATTTGCGTAAAGAAATTACTTTGAATATTAAGCGCTTACAAGAAATTGGATCATATCGTGGTTTGCGTCATAAGCGTTCATTGCCTGTGCGTGGACAACGTACAAAAACCAATGCACGTACTCGTAAAGGTCCGCGTAAATCTGGTGGAGTTGTTCCAAATAAAAAGATAGCGTCTAAAAAATAATATAAATTGATTTGGTTAATGTAGAGAGTCTAGGATGGCATACAAGAAAAAAACAAAAAAGCGGTATAATGGGATTGAAACAGTGATTGCACATGTGCAATCAAGTTTTAATAATACTTTGGTTTCAGTTACCACTACCGATGGTGATGTATTGATGCGTGGTAGTTCAGGGCAACTTGGTTTTAAGGGTGCGCGTAAAGGAACTCCTTTTGCAGCTACTCAGATTGCAACAAATTTAGCAAAAGAGTTGGTGATACAGGGTGTTCGTTTAATTGAAGTTAACATGCAAGGTCCTGGCGCAGGTCGAGATTCTGTTGTACGAGCATTTCAATCATCTGGATTGAATGTAACCGTATTGCGTGATGTAACTCCATTGCCTCACAATGGCCCTCGACCACCAAAAAAACGTCGTGTATAATTATTTTGTAGTAAAAAATTTGTTGTAATCTATTTAATAAGGAAAGTCTATGATAAGTAGTGCTGCATCATGTCGGCAGTGTCGACAAGCGGGTGAAAAATTATTTTTGAAAGGTGCTCGTTGTCGCACTTCAAAATGTTCTGTTGAAAAAGAACTTCCTTCACCAGGACAACATGGTAAAAAGGCGGGGACAAAAAAATTATCAGAATATGGTAAGCAATTGCGTGAAAAACAAAAAGTTAAATTGATGTATGGTTTGATTGAAGAACAATTTAAACGTTTTTTTGATGTTGCTGTAAAGCATAAGGGTGCAACAGGTGAAAACCTTTTGTCAATGCTTGAATCACGTCTTGATAACGTTGTGTTTCGTCTTAAAATGGCTATATCACGTAAACAAGCACGACAAATGATAGTACATGGTCTTGTAACTGTAAATGATCATCGTGTTAAATCTCCTTCGTTTGTTGTAAATGTAGGTGATGTGGTTTCGTTTACTACACAAACATTATCAAACAAAGAATTTGTTGAAAATGTTATTGATAAAAGAATTAATATGGGCATTAAAGTTCCTGAATGGCTTGAATTAAAGAAGGGTGAACGTAAAGGTGTTGTATTAAGAATGCCTGTTCGCACCGACATTGTTACACCGATAGAAGAACATTTAATTGTCGAGTTGTATTCAAAATCATAATAATTTTTGAAGTACAACTAAGATAATAAAAGGTGGAAGCGAGTTGGAGCGTCTGTACATAATTCGTTGAGTGACAGTTGATAACTGTTATTAGATTCAAGGAGATTTTGATGCAAAGGAAAAGTTATAAACCATTAACGATTCCTCAGTTACGATGGAATGCATCTTTGTCATCTGAAATGATGGGTGAGTTGATTGTTGAACCATTGGAACCAGGATTTGGCATTACTTTGGGAAATGCACTACGTCGCGTAGTTTTATCTTCCATTGAAGGTGCTGCAGTAACCTCTGTAGTTATTAAAGGGGTGAATAATGAATTTTCAACAGTGAAAGGCGTTGTTGAAGATGTTTTGCAAATGATTTTAAATATCAAAGGTATTGTTATTAAAAATCAGAGTGGTGAGCCTGGAAGTATGAAATTAGAATGTTCAGGAAGTGGCGTTGCTACTGCGGGTGACATTGTTGCGGATGAACATTTAGAGATCATTAATAAAGATCATGTTATTGCTCATTTAGGACAGGATGCTCATCTTGAGATTAGTTTTTCTGTTGAAATGGGACGCGGATATGTTCCTGCGCAATGGCCACGTGGTGAGTCATTGCAAGAAGATGGCCGTATTTATGTTGATGCAATGTTTTCTCCTGTGCGTCGTGTTGAGTACATTATAGAAAAAACACGGGTTGGTAAAGAGATCAATTATGATCGTTTATTGTTACGTGTTTTTACTAATGGTGCGATGCATCCACAAGAAATTGTGCATTATGGAACCTCGGTGCTTCGTACACAGTTTGAACATTTTTTAGACGCAGCGGAAATTCCATTTAATGAAATTTCTAAAGTTGAAGACTCTGTTGCAGTGCACGATACTTTCTCTGATCATCGCGGTGGAATGGCTGGCATTCCGGTTGATCTATTCTTGAAGCCGATTGATGAACTTGAATTTTCTGTTCGAGCACATAATTGTCTTTTAAGTTCTGGCATCAAACGAATAATTGATCTGGTTAACCTTTCAGATGATGAATTGTTGAAGATCAAAAATCTTGGAAGAAAGTCATTGCGTGAAGTAAAAGAAATTTTAGCTGCATTTAATCTGCGGCTTGGTATGAATATTAAAGAGCTCGATCTTAAAAAAATGATTAAAGAGCAAGAAACTGATGGGACTGAATCATGACAAAAAAACATCAAAGTGGCCGTAGTAAATTAAATATGAAGGGACCGCATCGACGTGCGGTTTTGAGAAATCAAATGATTCATTTAATTAAATTCGGCTCATTAAAAACAACCAAAGCACGTGTGAAGGAAGTACAGCGTTTAATTGAAAAATTAGTAACCGTTGCACGCGTAGGCTATGATTTCAATACAATTCGTCGTTTGAAAGAAGAGTTACCGTATGATTTTGAAGCTGTACAAAAGTTGATCAAAGAGATTGCTCCTCAGTATGTTGACCGTCCAGGTGGATATACGCGAGTAATTTTATTGGGTCAGCGCGCTAGTGATACTGCACCAATCGCTCGTCTTGAGTGGGTTTAATAGGTGATAAAAAGGGTAGATATATGTCTGCCCTTTTTTCTTTTAAAAATATTTATTAATTTTAATTAAGTTTAATGATAAATTTTTTTTATTTTGAGTAGATTATTGTTTTGTATAAAAAATAATGAGAAAATAGTATGTTATCTTCTGAAGTTTTAGAAGCTCAAATTTGTGATGTTATTGAAGAATTACGACCACAATTTTTGATGCATGGTGGCAATATTAAATTTGTTTCTTTTAGTGACGGCATTGTACGAGTGAAGCTCAGCGGTGCTTGTGATGGATGTCCATCATCACTCTATTCAATTAAGCTTTTGGTTGAAAATACCCTCAAAAAAGAAGTTCCACAAGTTATTTCTGTTGAAGAAGTGTTTGAATAATAATTTTAGTCCAACTTTCTAGTTGATCCCCTTTATCGATCGCCTCTTCAAGTGAAACAAGGTTTCCTGATTGTAGCTCGCTTTTAATAGAGATCTTGTCGCTATCACCATACGCTAAAAATACAAATCCAAGATGAACACGACCAACATCATTAGAATCATCATTGATCATGCCGAGCGTTTTGATATTCAATGCTCCTTGGTATTCTATTTCTTCATGAAATTCACGCTGTCCCCATTCTTGAATCGATGTTTCTGCAAGATCTTCTTGACGGACATGTCCACCAATGCCTACAGTATACTTTTCGGCAAGCCGAGCATCGCCTGGCTTTTTACTGCGTTGCATCAAAAAAATTCTGTCTTCATATAAAAAAACAAAAAGTGGAATAATCTGTTTATACTGTTGATCAATTTCCATCTGTGAGCGCCATAAAAATTCTTTTTTTTCGTGAATCAATAGATAATATTTCTCAAGATTGACATTGACAAGCCCTTGCGGCGCTTCGTTTTCAAAGAGAGCTGTTCGTTTTACTACTAAAATAGATTCATCAAGTTTTTTTGTGTATACATTTTGTGGTATTGTAGATTGCATTTTTTCCTTTTTTATTGACTACTTTTTCCCATGAGCGAAGTAATTTCTGCAAGTTCTTTGGTGATCGATTCTTGGCGTAATTTATTGTAGGTTAACTGTAATTTTTCTATATATTTTTCTGCATTACTTGTTGCATGTTCCATGGCCAAAAAACGAGCAGATTGTTCTGCTACTAAAGAGTTAATGATGAGTGGGGTTACTTGTGCATGCAAATATGAATAACTAAGAATTTTTAAAATTTCATCCGATGGTTGTTCCCAGATAATATCAGTGTTAGGCTTTGGTGTTTCAGGTGCTGCATCATCATCAAGTTGACGAGGATCTTTTCGTTGTTTTTGTATTTCATAAGGGTCAACAATTGATGTTCTGATCGGACGTTGAACAAAGAAATTTTCAAACTTTGTGCTGTAGATAAGAATAGATGAATATCGAGTTTCAGGATTGAGAATCAGTCGCACTAGATCATTAATAATCCGATCAATTGAATAGGATGATATTTCATGGTGCGAAAGTATAATCTTTCCCTGTGCTGTTTTTTTGATAAAATTCTCAATATAATCGGTCGCACGCTTTCCAATCGTGATAAACAGAGGCGTCTGGTATTGTGAAACTTCAATGAAGCGATCAAAGTATGAAAAAATATTATTATTAAAACTTCCACAAAGTCCTTTGATTGAGGAAATTAAAATAATCAGTGGACGTCGATCAAAAGGATCAGTGACGGTTGTTATTTTATTTTTCCATGTAGGATTTTCTGCTGTGAGCAGAGAGAGCAATTCGTTATATTTCAGTTGATAGGTTTTTGATGCAGCATGTAATTTTTCAATCCGTACGTAAAGTGACATGGCTATAAGTCGCATAGCGAGAGTAATTTTTTTTGTGGTTTTGATGGACTGGATCTGTTTTTCGAGTTGCATTAAATGTGACATTCTGCTCCTTAAAATAAGCTATTTTTATTCAGTTAAAAGCGTAACAAAAAGAGTTTAGAATAGCAAAGATTCTCTGAAGTGCCTTTAAAAAAGTCTTTCTTGTTTTACTAGTTTTCAATACAGTAAAGTAAAAGATATTACTTTATTAAAAATGGGAGGGGGATTAAGATGATAGTTTTTTTAGTTACACTGTTTAATTTTTTTGCTGCAATTTTAAGTGGATGTACCGGTTTTGGCATGTCGACTATCACTACGCCTTTTTTAGTTAACTTTTTTTCTGTTCGAGAAGTTTTTTTATTTACAGGATTAACACATGCGATAGGAAGTCTTTGGATTCTTCTGTTTTTAAAAAAAGATATTGAATGGGGTTTGCTTTTTTGGTTTGGGATTCCATCAATTATAGGAAGTTTTTTAGGTTCACATATTTCGCTACAAATTCCTCAATTAATTATCATGCGCGGCATGGGACTTTTTTTAATTTTGTATGTTGTATTAATGCGTTGGTGTATGCAATATCGTTTTGCGCCATCGTATTTCTTAGCAAGTATTGGTGGTTTTTTATCTGGATTTTTTGCAGGAATTTTTGGTTTTAGTGGAGCGATTCGAACTGTTTTTTTACAAAGTTTTTTGTTGTCACATCAAGAATATATTGTGATGAGTCATATTTTTGAGTTCTTTATTGATGCAACGAGGTCAGCTGAATATTATGTGCAGGGAGTGACGTTAGGGCCTGATCTGTACATAAGTTTTTTATGGGCACCGATAACATTAATTCTCGGTGCGTATCTGGTGAAGATGATTATGTATAAAGTTCCACGTTTATATTTTGAGCATTTGGTGACTTTGATGCTTTTATTAGAAGCGGTTCGATTGATGTTGAGTTAAAAAAAAAGAGAGCACTTTTTATAGCGCTCTCTTTTTAAATTATTGTGCTGTAGTAAAGAAAAATTATTTTGTGAGTTCAGCAATGATATAGCTCATCAATGTGTTAACAAAATGTTTTTCCATAAGTCCAGCAACCATTTTTTGTATTTTTTTATTTTTTGTTTTTACCAGACCTTTAGAAAGATCGTTGCCAGCATATGCCATTAATAAAGGAGAAATTATTTTTGTGTTAACAATACTTTTCAATGCTTCTTTGGTATCTTCTTTTTTTAGTTTAATCATGTCTGTACTATTATCATCATGTTTAACAAATTCGGTTAAGCAATCAATGGTAAAAAGTCCAAGATCTTTTGTATCTTTCAATGTATTGAAATCTTTATTAATTAAAAATCCTTTGCCAGCTTCTTTTTTAAAAGCAGCCAGTAATGCTTTTTGAAGATCTTTGTCACTGTCATATTGAACTTTATATGTTGCTTTATTATTATATAAATTACTTAATACGGTTGCAGCTATCAAATCAATGTGTTGATCTGTTAAAGACGCATCTTTATATAAAGGAGCTAGTTCTTCTAAGGTTACACCAGCAAGTTGTTTTCCTGTATCTTTAGCTAAGGCTCTTAACAATGCATTTTTTTCATATTTTTTGATAGCATCTTTTTCAGTTTTGTCACCTTTAATGTTATTTGCAGCAATTTCTAACGCCGTTTTAGCAATAATACGTGTTGCCAAATTTGCTACACGATCTTCCTGAACTTTACTCAAAACGATGTCAGAAAAACCTTTTTTTTCTTTTGCGTCATCGCCAGCAAACCCAATATTGAGAGTCAAAAGACTTACACAACCGAGGGTGAGCATTGTTTTTTTTGTCAAAATCATGAGTGAAAACTCCTTTTAAAAAGTTACAGGACGATACTTTATTACTCTTTCAAAATAGCAAAGTTATGGTAAAAAGCAAATAAACATTCATTTTTGTTAAAAAACGTGCTTTTTAAAGGGGTAATTAAAAAAAAGTTATTGTTTTTCAGATTTTTTTTGAGGAGGCATCATTGCTGGATTTGTTGCAAGTGGATGTTTTTCTTCACATTGTTTGATGAGGTATTTGTTGGCAATCTGTGTATAAATTTCTGTGCTGGTTAACGTTGCATGGCCAAGCAATTCTTGCACCATGCGTAAATCGGCACCTTGTTGGAGTAAATGTGTTGCAAATGAGTGGCGTAATTTATGCGGAGTTAAGAGTCGATCAACTTTAAGATGTTTGCGAAACATCTGACAGATGCGTTGGATTGATCGTGAAGTGAGAGCCCCGCCGCCATAGTTGACGAATAATTTTTTTTGTGTTTGATCTTTGATTAAATGTGTTCGTTCGGTTTCAAGATATTTTTGAATCGCTTGATGTGCGCTGCTGCCAAATAAAACAAGTCGTTCTTTATTTCCTTTTCCCAAAACTTTGATACTCTGTTCTTCAAAATTAATATCATCAAGTCCGATGTTAATTAATTCAGCACAGCGAACGCCTGTTGCATATAATGTTTCAAAAATTGCCTTATCGCGGAGTGGAAATTTGGTATCAAGCTCGTGCAAGGGGACTGTATCAAGCAGATGTTGAATCTCTTCGATTGATAAAATAGCAGGAAGCCGACGTTCAATCTTGGGCGATCTAAAGTTGCCAGGTAGGGTGATATTTTCTTTTTTTGCGTAGGCTTGAAGACTACGTAAGCATGAAAATTTACGAGCGAGTGATGCTTTGCTCAGTTTTTTATTAAATAATGATAAAACATGGCGCTGCACAATCTGGTCAAACGCGCGTTCTTGAGGATCATGGGTAAGTCCAGCATCCCAAAAACTGATCAACTGTTGGAGGTCATTATGATACGCACGAACAGTATGCATAGAAAGATGTTTTTCATATTCTAAGTATTGTAAAAATTGCGCGACGATCTGTTTAAATAGCTCAATATTCATGAACAAAGTCCTTGTCTGTTGATCAATAGTTTTTTATGATGATACCATGAACAAATAAAAAATTCGAGGGTTTTATTATGAGAGACAGAGATCGTTTGGATTCTATTATTTCTCTTTTAGAAAAAGAGACCAAAAAATATACGCCGCCATTAATTAATCTTTTAATCGAAAAGTATGGAAAAGATCCTTTTTTGATTTTGATTGCAACGTTGTTGAGTCTTCGTTCACGCGATCTCGTGACTTGGATTGTTGTTCAAGAATTATTTGAAGTAGTAAAAACTGTTGAAGAACTTGTGTCGATGCCTCGCGTTCAGCTTGAAAAAATTATTTTTAAAACAGGTTTTTATCGACA
>CAZZPM010000006.1:16651-33154 GCA_964655535.1 uncultured Pseudomonadota bacterium | reverse complement strand
TCTTTTTTTTTTAATCAGGGCGGCATGTCAGAACCGCCCCTTTTTTTTATATTAAGATCCTTTCAAAACCTTATTGTTGACGAGGTGATCGTAATACTGCTGCATCGCCTTCACTATCAACGGTTGCTACTTGCAAATATCCTTGTGCTGATGCACGATCAACATCATACTCTGCAAGTAATGCTAAGAATTCACTTCGTACAATATTAGCATCTTGATTGAAATCCCCTTCAAGATATGCATGTCTTTGCTGCCCATCATTGATACCAAATGAAACGGTACGTTTTGGTGTTTGATGTCGAACAGGCAGATGACAAATGTATTGAAAGAAAGCAGATGGATCAGCTGCGCAAAGTGAACCGCCACGCAATTCTACTTCAGGGAACAGATCATCAATAACTGAGATGTCAGCAAATCCAGCGATTTGAACTTCCTCTTTTTGTTGAATGATCTGTGTTGAACCAAGGATGTTGTATCGACCATTATCTTCAAGGGAATCGCCAATCAATTCAACTGCTGAATTTTGAATATCAGGAATTAAATAATCAGCTTCAGTTGCGTCAAAAGTTACTAAAATCACGTTACCACCACCGCGGATAACCGGCTGGCGATTGTCAACTTTAGCACCAATGATCAAGTCATGCTCTTCAGCTTGACCAACAGCAAACAATGAACCTTCGCCTTCGCCACTACCATCAAATATTTGGTTATGGCTGAATGTTCCATCGATCACTAACATTTCGGTAAAGATTACATTATGCAATGCAACCAATCTCCATGTATTTACTGCATCTTCAGGCTGAGCAAGAATACCTGCACCAAGACCATAGAAGCCATAACGATCGATATTTACCAAGGTGTCAGCACCATTGATACGTAATGAAAATACAATGTTATTATCAGCAAGTTCAAATGGATTTCCCACTTGGAATGATCCACCTTTATTGTTTTCATCACCGATCAACATTTGTGCATCACGTTGTAAGCTCATTTGAAGATACGTAAATGGTGTGCGTACATCATCAGACTCAACGCCAACCATCGCTTCTTCAAATACTTTCATTTTCGCATTTTTGTTCAGCCAAATTTGACCAATACCTTTGATTTTTACGCGATATTTATCAAGTTGTGCAAGGGCATCTGCTGCAGGTTTGTTTCGTTCTTTAATCGGTTCAAACAACAATTCTGATTCTTCATTCATGTACAAAATCGGTCCACGAGCAAAATCGATATCGCTTGGGAATCGTAATGTTGAACCAGGTTCAAAGATCAATTTTGCATTTCCTGCAAAAGCGATCTGTTGTGAATTAACACCATCACCACCATTGAGCAATGTTGATTGACCAAATGCACTTAAATCAAGTTCACTGCCAGCAGGAACACGAACCGCATGACCTTCTTTTGAAAGGAAAGTAATACGATGTGATTGACCAGCAGGAACATCACCAAAATTAGTTGTTGGAATAATTGCATTCAAATCATTAATGATCAAATCAGAATTCAATTCAATAACGCAATCGCCATTTGGATACAAGGTCACTTGATTATCACCAAGAATATTCCATGCATTTACTGAATTTTCATTCCATGAACGTGATCCAAGTCCAAGACGTGCACCTTGATCAAGGAACAATGCGCCATGCATACCTTCACCGAGTACCGGGAATGGGATTGTATCAAATGAGACGAGTTCACGTATTTGTGAATATCCAAGATCATCACCGGTCATGTAAAAGTGGAATGGGCTCATGCTTGATGCACCAGCAACTTGCAACTGATCAAGATAATAATCAGCGCCAACCGACAACATTGCAAGCGGCAATTCTACAGGAGTTATCACCGGAACTGTTGCACGAGTAACTGCTTTTTTAGCTGCTGCTTTTTTAGGTGATTTAAATTGATCAAGTGAAAGACCAGCAATCGCCGATTTAACCGGAAGGAAATCGGTACTTTGAGTAATATTATTCCATGAAATGAGAACTTCATTACCTTGATCAGCAAATAATTGTGCTAAATCAAGATACAAAGGTGAAAAATCATTCATGTTAATATTATATGGATTCATTGCATAACCATGTCCAAAATCAACTTGTGACGATGGAAGATCTACTTCACCATACAATAATGCGCCCTCACTCGTTGGAAAACCTAATGTTGCAACAGGCAGATTAAACAATGCATGTGATGCTGGATTTTCTGGATTTGTTTGAGCAATAGTCAAACGTCCACCATATTCAACATACATAACACCAGGAAGTGCAGAACCAGTCACGATTGATGGAGATTCATTACCAAGGCGATCAAATCCTTCAAATGCAAAACCATTACCTGCAATAAATAATTCAGCTGCTTGATTTTCATTCAAATCATTTGAGAATGAATCGCCACCGTTGGTATTCCAAGGGAATGCATTTTGTGGAATAAAGGTTCCATCAAAACGGAAGAATCCATCTTGCGTTCTCCAGCCAACTTCTGCATATGAATCATTATAAAGACCGACTACTTGCCAGCCTTCTTGTGTGGTGTCAAATGCATAACTTGTTGCCCAGAATACTTCTGGTTCTGGTAATGCATCAAGACGAAGTTGTACCGGCAATTCACCATCATCAAATTGGTTATGATCACGATATACATGCACAAATGCTGAATCTAAAAATTCATCAGTTGCACCCGTATAAATTTGATTATTATTTGATCCCAGAGCTAAAACACGCGCCCAGCCACGATTTGCAGTATCATTATCATCACCTTGGTTATAACAGATAATTGCTGAATTATTATAGCTAAATTCAGGATCTGATTGACCAAAAGTATCTAACAAACCAAACGCATCATGAACCAGAACACGAAGTCCTGAAAGACCTAATGATTCGTGACATGAAAGCCATGAATTACTTAAATCCAAGAATGGCAATAATTCAGAGTCACCATACCAGCTTGCTGCTTCACCACCAACGATTGCTGGTTGAACGCCCGCTTGATCACGCGGAACATTATGTAACACAGAACTATGATTTAAAACCATGTTTACACAATGTAAGTCATTATTAAGATTAACATATGAACGTTGATACGTATCATACGTGTCACCATTAATCAAAGGACGACTTACTAAATTGCCGCCTGAATATATTTCTCGACCTACTCCGTCAAGCAGTAAAGATGGCACATTAAATTGACCAATACCCCATTCTTCTGGGTCATAATCAGGATCAGTTGTATGATACATAATCGCTTCACCAGCAACATCAAGTGCCATATGACCATCATTAAAACCTGAAAGATTACCATGACTTACAACGGTTCCATCATATTGACCAGAGCCGGTTGAATAATCTCCATTGTATACACCAAAATCATTTGCACAACAACGAACATACATTGCTGACTGACCTTGCATATACACAAGAGCACGTGAAACACTATTGAAGCTACCACTAATGGTTCCGCCAGAGAAATCACAACCATCAATGATCAATGCACCCGGTGAACGACGTTTAAAATCATCAGGCGATGATCCTAAATTATCAAGTCCCATTGCTGCTGGATCATATCCGATTGATTGACGCGTTGCAAGGTAATCAAAGAATGTATTATGAGCAATATTTAACGTACCGTTGACACCAAGCACACAACCAACTTGTGAATCACGAACCGTAAATGGTTTACCTGCATGATTGGTTCGATAATCAAAATCACCAAAAGTATTTGCTGCAAATGGATTGGTTGAATTACATTGATTTACTACTAACAAGCCACGACGTGATAATTCGTTCGTGTCAAAATCAACATAATAAGGAAATTGGTTTTCTTCAGTTAACAAAAGTGTTTCTTGATAAACACCTTCTTGACGAGCTAAATCATCAATCACTGAAACAAGTACAGTTAGCCCAGCAAAATAACGAAGTTGTACATCATTGATATATGCTGATACTATGCTAAAATCATTATCCAAGCCTGAACCGTACATCAAGAAAGCACCATCATGGAAACCATCTTGTGTGCCACCAGCTATTTCAAGAACCAAGCGACCATACCAATAATTTGAAACATCAAATGCCATGTGTGCATTATGATCTTCCGTATCACCGGTATAATCATTTGACAAGAACGCTACTGTTGAATCACAACCGATACGAACAGTCGCATCAAGACTACCAACTGTTTCACCAGCATCAAATAAGCCACGATCAAAAGTTACTTTTGGAATATTAATATTATCAGTATTTTGATCCATTGTTGTATACAACTTGGTTCCTTTTGCAAGAGCAACGGTTCCATCGTTTAATTCAAAACGTGCTGTATCAGCATTAATTGAACCACCGGTTACTTTGAAAAGACTATCAAATGCTACTTTTGCACCGCCGGTAATATGAAAATATACACTTCCTTCACCACCTAAAACGGTCAAAACAGCATCTCGTGAACTTGCTGCAACATACGCACCTTGTGCTGCTGCTAAGCTGACTGCGGAAGTACTATAGTTTCCACCCGCAAAAAAAGTATCTGCGTTAATATTAACGTGAATTTCTGCACCAGATTCTACTTCAAAAATAATCTGGCCATTATCATTACCAGCACCTTCTGCTAATAATCGAGGACGAATAACCGTTGCATTCGTTCCTACGGTCATATCTGTACCAATATTTACATCGAGCAAACAACCGGCTGATGCTTTTAAGGTAACCGGACCATCAACTTCAACAAGATTATCTAAATTGATAGAATCGCCACCATTATCTATTAATGTTGTTGCATTAATCGTTCCTGTTATTACCGCATTTTTATAATTTCCTAGATTCACTGCATTCAGGCTAAAAAATGAGCCTACAATGAGTCCTCCTAGAAGCTTCATAGATCGTAAAACTTTACTTTCCATTAATGTCTCCTTTTTTTCCAGAGATACCAGACACCTACTTCCTACTTTTTTAATTTTTTTACTCCTGTAGCTCCTTTCTTTTTGATCTTAAGACATTTGAAAATGTCTTATCATTGATAAACTCTTACACCTTCTAACAATTTATAGAATAAAAATGATATAAACTCATCGCTAAATTCTGTTTACTTGTAGCACATTGAATGAATCACACGCAAGAAAAAATAAAGAAAATATTTTTTCTATTCAGTTTCTTAATTTCTCGATATGCTCATGCAAGCATTGCAATTATCAAAATATAAAGAAGTGAACAAGTATAGAAGGAGATCCTATGAAAATTCCCTTTTTTTCCTTGCAACGGAAATGGCAGATGCATGGTACCGAATATCTTGCCATCATCAAAAATGTTTTTGAATCACAAGAATTCATTGGAGGTAAATATATTACCAGCTTTGAAGAAACCCTGAGTTCACACGTCAATGATGCGACTGTTGTTAGTTGTAATTCGGGCACTGATGGACTCTGGATGGCACTTTCGGCACTTAATATTGCACCAGGAGATATTGTCATCACCACACCTTTTTCATTTATAGCCTCAAGCAGTGAAATAGTTGCTCATGGAGGAATTCCTCTTTTTATCGACATCGATGAAAAAACTTTTAATCTTTCACCCCAAAATATTGAATCGTGGCTTACACAAGAATGCCAAATTATTAACGATCAAACCATTCACATGCGCAGCAAACTTCCTGTCGTTGGCATCCTTTCTGTTGATCTTTTTGGACAACTTGCCGATTATACCAGATTAAAACAGATTGCAAAAACATGGCATCTCTGGATTATTGAAGATGCTTGTCAATCGATAGAAGCTGACAACAATCAAAAAAAAGCAGGAACTTTTGGTGACATCGGCGTTTTTTCATTTTATCCGACTAAAAATTTAGGTGCTTTTGGTGATGGCGGAGCAGTTGTTACCCATAACCCGCGGCATGCACTCAATTTAAAACAACTCAAAAATCATGGCCGCAGCTCGCATTATCATTATCAATCCTTAGGCATCAATAGTCGCCTCGATACAATTCAAGCAGCACTCTTAATTAAACGATTACAAGAATTAAAATATGATATCGCTGCACGCAAAACACATGCAAAACAATATCTTGAAGGGCTTAAAAATATTCCTGAAATTCTTCTTCCAGAAGAAATTATTGGAACACATACATTTCATCAATTTTCAATACGACTTGCCGCCCCTGCTACAGAAGCTGATCGTGCATTTTTTATACAACTACTTGCTCAAAAAGGAATTGAAACCCGTATTTTTTATCCAGAACCACTTAATACAATTCCTTTTTTACGCATTCATTCGATTCAAAATCAAACCTGCTCCGTTGGTCATGCAGTCAGCAAATCAATTATTGCATTGCCCATTTGGCCCGAATTAACAAAAAACGAGATTGATTATATAATTCATGCTATTATTAATGCAGTTGAAATAATGAAAAAACCAAAACTTACTTCTGTTATAGAAAAAACGGTATGAACGAAACAATTACTCAATACAAAAAAAATGCTCCACTCATCACTTGTGAAGGGATTGATGGATCAGGAAAAAGTACGATCTGCAAGCTACTCTCAAAACAGCTTGCAGATCAAAACATTCAAAATATTTTAACCAAAGAACCAGGCGGAACTCCCTTCGGTTTGCAGCTCAGAAACATTTTACAACATAGCACTGAATCAATTAGTCCCATCGCTGAATTTTTATTATTTGCAGCTGATCGTGCACATCATATTGAATCGGTCGTAAAGCCAGCGCTCAAAAAAGGCATCTGGATTATTTCTGATCGCATGCATGATTCATCAGTTGCATATCAAGGCTATGGGCGATCACTTGATCTCAAGATCATTAATCAAACAAATAATATTGCACTTCAAGGCATTGAACCAACAATCACCCTTTATTTAAGAATTGATCCAGAAATTGCAGATGCACGTATCAATCAACGCAATGAAGAAAAAACACGTTTTGAACAGGAAAAAAAAGATTTTTGGCTTCGCGTCACCAACGGCTTTGAAACTATATTTGCAAAACGAAATAACGTTATTATCCTTAATGCAAGAAACAATCCTCAAGAAATAATGACTGAATTGACAACCCATAAACTCTGGAAAGAGCTGATCGATAACCATGTTGCTTAATCCAAAAAATCGTGCAACGATTCTTGTTGCCCCTTCAGAATACGCTGCTCATCAAGCAGTTGAATCAGCGCTTCAAAAACTCTGGTGTCCATCAAAAGAACATCTATGTGGCTGCACTGCCTGTCGCATGATAAAAAATCGAACGCATCATTATCTTCGATGGATTATTCCTGAACAAGGATATAAAATAGAACATATTCAATCACTCCTTCAAACAACACGTTTTACGCGAACAACTGAAGAAAGCTTAGTCTTTGTCCTTGATAAAGCTGAAACATTTACTCCTGCAGTCGCTAATCGATTACTCGTACTTCTTGAAGAGCCAGCCGAAGGCTATTATTTTATTATCATCACTAAAAATATTAATGCGATTATTCCAACCATTATTTCGCGCTGCTTAGTTCAAACAATCGAACAAAACTACGTTGAAATTCCTGAACTTTGCCAAGTTTTTACCGGCATGAGCCTTCCGCCGCTACAACAATTTTATAAAATTTTACGTGAGACAAAAATTGATCATCGAACCTCACGACATTATTTTGATCTAATCAGAACAACGCATATTAAAGAACTTTTTAAACATTATGATCATGTTCGATCTCGCCAGAAAAAAAATAGTATTATTGGAACACTAAATAGCTTCGCACAACGACTTCCTGCACAAGGTGGCTCTGATCTTTTTTGGAAATTACTTTATGTGTCTTGGCCATCATGATCTCTGCAAAACAACAATTTCATTATTATTTTTCACGCTTTAAAACATGGATTACTCTTTATCTAATAACACAACTTGTTATCACTGCTGTTTCACTCCCTTTCTTAATCAGCTGGGGGATTCCTTTTTCTGGTGCAACTATTGTAGGAAATTTGATTTTCACACCCTTTATCACTCTTTTTTTATTAGTCAGTTCACTTTTTTTTATCTGCAATCTTTTTGGTTTTGCGCCCCCTATTTTAATTTTTTGTTTAGAAAAAATTAGTAATGTCTGGCTCTGGTTTTTACAATGGGGATCAGCCTCGTGGATGATTGCTATTCCTCATAGTTCACACATCATCACCGGTAGTGCTATTTTGCTTCTTATCTATTTAAGCGTAACAACTGAGTGGCATATTTTATACAAAAAACCAACACTGTTTATGAGTGCAACAATAGTCTATTTGTTATCTATATGTCTAGGCAATAGACTCTGTAACACCTATGAACCAACGACTATTAATAATACATTATCTATTCATGCAACGGATGAAAAAAAACTAATGCTTTATGATCAAGGATTTTTTAGTAGTCCTGGCAGCATTAACGGAAAAGTAGAATATCAACTCAAGCAAATACTGACACAAAAATATGGACTTGCGCCCGTCAAAACCTGCATCAGCAACAAATTAAATCAGAAGACCTGCCAAGGGCTTGCAGCACTCTGTTCAATAACTTCCGTTGAACAAATCATTTTACCGACCATTAAACAAAAAATGGATAAAAAATTTTGGCGTGCTTATTATCAAATGAAACGAAGTATAACTGAACGTGGAACAACATTGATGCATTCAAACTATGCACGTAAAACAGCAACCAGTCCCTTTGAATCTTCACCTGCCCAAAAAACACGATACACCGCCGTACAAAATGGCATGTTCTGTTGAAAAAACAGATCATTTTCAATGCATAATTTGACCGTGTTACACCCTTCTGGAAAAATACCAAAAGCTGCTTCAATTTCTGATCGATTTTTTCCTTGCCCGCGCAAAAATCCAGCAGAAAAATTTTTAGAAGTTTTACTCAAGCTCGTCAATAAAAGATCTCCGAGCCCTGCAATTGAATGCATTGTTTCATGCCGAGCACCTTTTTTTGCTGCATATAAACAGAGCTCAGAAAAACCTTTCACCAATGCGAGTGCTCGCAGATTTTCACCTGCTCCTGCACCCATTAAAATGCCAATGCCAAGCGCAATAATATTTTTTAATGCTCCGGCAATTTGAGCACCAATCAAATCATCGGTCTGCTGAACAAAAATATTTTGATTCGTTAACAATGCACCGATCTGTTCAGCTACTATTCTATTTTTACTCGCCAAACAAAAACCTGAAAAATCGTTTCGCATGATCTCTTTTGCAAACGTCGGCCCAACACAGACAACCATCTGTTCAAGAGCGATACCTTGTTTCTCTAAAACCTGTGTTGGTAACAATAATTGAGTGCCATGAACTCCTTTGCTTGTTACAACAAAAGGAAGTTTTTTTACTCCATCTGCTAGCTGCGCCAAAACCTCATCAAGATAGAGCATCGGAACCGCTTCAACAATCATTTCAGTATTTTCACATGCGACACAAAGATCGGTTGTTGCTACAATATTTTCAGCGATCTGATATCCTGCCAGATATCGTTGATTCGTATGCTCTCTGTTAATATGATCTGCAACTTCTTGTTCATATGACCAGAGCATCACTTCAGGAACTGACTGTGCAAAAAGATGTGCAACCGTTGTTCCCCAAGATCCTGCACCTAAAACTGTTATTTTTTTCATACTTATTGTCCAAAATTTCTTTTCATATGATTAAATTTTTCAGCACACTGATTTAAATGTTCTTCGTTAAAATCAGGCCATAAAGTATCTAAAAAAAACCACTCACTATAAGCCGATTGAAATAATAAAAAATTACTCAGACGCACCTGTCCCCCTGCTCGAATTACCATGTCAGGATCAGGAACTCCCGCTGTCCACAACTCATTTTTCATTGTTTCGGTCGTAATTGCATCCAACGCAAGTGAACCTTCTTTAACTTTTTGAGCTAATGATTTTGCTGCATAAACTAACTCTTGTTGTCCACCATAAAAAAACATCACTTGAACAACTAATGCTTTTCCCTTTGCTGTTACTTTTTCAATCGCATTAATCTGATCAAGCAGATATTCAGGAATTAACATTCGATCACCAATAAAATGAACTGAAACTCCTTTGCTGATCAAATTTTCAGTCTCTTGTTCTAATGCACGGGTCAACAACGAAAAAAGTGCTGCTTTTTCTTCTTCAGAACGATGTATATTTTCGAGCGAAAAAGCATACAAAGAAAGATAGGAAATTTTTTGTTCAAGACACCATGCAACACTTTTTTTTACTGGTTCAATTCCCTTTTCATGCCCCATAAAACCCGCTTGTAATGTATTATTACGCGCCCATCGACGATTTCCATCCATAATAATTGCAACATGTTGCATAGCAAAACTCCTTTAAAAAAGCTTTTTTGACGGTCAACCTTTGCAATACCATAGCGGAAAAAAAGAGTTCTGAAAACTCAAAATTAAAAAAAAATTAAACACAAATCCAAGAACCATCAATTCGCTGCGTCACAACGCCATCAAGTTGCAAAGTAAATAAACGATCTTCAAGATCATCCATCGATAAATCAAGCTTAAAAGCCAATGATTCAAGATGATGTGGACTAACCAGTGTTGTTAAGAGAGGATCTTTTTCTTTCTGTGCAGGATAAAAAAGTACTTCTTGCTGTTCTGTTTCAAGAGATGTATTAATACCTTTCTGTTGCTCAAAACCTATTTCAAAACAGAGATCATCATATGAAGTAATTAACGTTGCACCCTGTTTTAACAAGGCATGACATCCAGCACTTAAAGGATCATCAATTGCGCCCGGAATAGCCATCACATTTCGGCCTTCTTGTAATGCATATTCTGCCGTTATTAATGCACCACTTTTTGCAGCAGCCTGAACAACAAGAACAGCACGACTCATGCCTGCAATAATCCGATTACGAACGGGAAAATTAAACCGATCAGGTCCCGTGTGTAAAGAAAATGAAGAGATCAATGAACCACCTGTTGCTAAAATTTGATCAAATAAAGAAAAATTTTGTCGTGGATATAATGATAAAAGTCCCGAACCAAGCAGAACAATAGTCGGCTTTTGATACTGAACCGAAAGTCGATGTGCCATGCTATCAACACCCAATGCTCCACCGCTCACGAGCACTCCGCCTGATGCAACTAAAGGGGCAACAACACGCTCAATAACGCGCTCAGCATAAGACCCGGCCATGCGAGAACCAACGATACCAAGATGTAATGCATGATCAGATAATTGAGCACCTTTAATATAAAAGCCCAATGGTGGCGTATGAATCTGTTGCAATAATGCTGGATATTCAACATCAAATAATGAAACCCATCGAATCTGATTTTTTTCCATCTCAAAAAGTATTTTTTCGACTTGATCAGATTCAGCAAGTCCATCAACAATTTTTTGCGCCATTTTCATGGAAACAGCATAGCGTACAAAATCAGCAACATTGAATTGATACAACAAATTCAAATCAATATTGTATGCCTGATGCTTATCAATAAAAAAATCTATTGTGGAAAGACCCAGCATCGATGCCAATAATGAAAAAACCGTTCGCGGTCCAACTCCTTCAATTAAAGACAGCTGCAACAAGACTAATGAATTCTTATTCACCACCATAAAACCCCCCAGAAATCTATACTTATTCTTGTTCGTCTACTTCATCTAATTCATCAAGCTCTTCTTCTTGATCATCAACAATACCATCATCAAAATCCGATACTTCATCAATATCTTCAGAAACTGTTTCATCAATTGGCATGCTGATATTTTGATCAAGTGGTGCTTCCAAAACTAATTCTTTTTCGCTTTCACTCTCTTCAAATGAAACAATCGCTGAAAGCACTTGATCTGCATCAAGGCGAATCAAACGAACACCTTTTGCTTGACGCCCCATCGTACGGACTTCTTGTGGCGAAAGACGAATAATTTTACCATTTTCATCAATTAATAAAATATGTGATTCTTCACTGACACGCGCAACACCGATCACTTTGCCATTTCGTTTGTCAACAGGAATTGTTCTAACCCCTAATCCGCCTCGATGTGCAACACGAAAATCCTCAATTGCAACTCGTTTGCCATAGCCTCGTTCAGTTGCAAAAAGAAGGTCACGATTGTCCGCAATAATTTCCATGCCAACAACATAATCTTTTGCTCGTAATTTAATACCACGCACACCCGATGCTTGACGACCCATGGCACGAATTTCACTTTCTTTAAAATGAATGCCTTGTCCAAGTCCTGTTGCAAGAACTACTGAATCGTTGCCACTGCTCATACCACAAAACGCTAATTCATCTTCATCTTTTAATCCGATTGCAATGATACCAGTTGAACGTACTTTTGCAAAAGCAGTTGCTGGAGTTTTTTTGATTACTCCTTTTTTGGTCACCATGACCAGAAATTTATTCTGCATGCCCCGTGTGCATAACATTTTAACAACTTTTTCGCCTTCCGTTAATGGAATAAGATTGATAATCGCACGCCCTTTTGCTGTTCGCGATGCTTCTGGAACTTGGTAGACATCCATTGTGTAGATGCGTCCTTTATTGGTAAAGAACAATAATTCATCATGATTTTTTGCTACAAATAAATCTTCCATTACATCGTCTGAATCATCCAAATCGGCCATGCCACGCTTACCTTTTCCACCACGATGTTGAACTGAATACGTTTCAAGAAGTACTCGTTTAATGTATCCTTTGCGCGTCAATGTAACAACCACTTCTTCGTCAGGAATCAGATCTTTTTCGGTAAACCCTTCAATTGATCCTTGAATTTGTGTGCGTCGACCATCAGTATATTGTTTTTTAATAAGCTCAAGTTCAGCAACAATCTCATCAGTCATCATTGTTTGATTCTGTAAAAGAGTCTGAAGTTGAGTAATAATTTTTTTAACTTCTTCTTGTTCTGTAGTAATTTTTTCTTGCTCAAGTCCGGTTAATCGAGAAAGACGCATTTCTAAAATTGATTTTGCTTGAATTTCTGAGAGGCCAAAATCTTTTTGTAATTGCAATGAAGCATCATCAGTCGCTCGAGATGCACGAATAACTTTAATAATGGCATCAATCGATGCAAGCGCTTTGAGTAACCCTTCTAAAATATGAAGTCGCGCTTGATTTTTTGCCAGATCAAATTCAGATCGTTTGGTAATAATTTGTCGTCGATGCACCAAAAAATGATGGAGCATTTCGCGCAAGGTAAAAATAACTGGACGGTTATCAAGTAATGCAAGAAGCATCATTGAAACAGAACTTTGAAGCGATGTGTGCTTAAACAATTGATTTAAAATAACTTGAGGAATTTCACCACGTCGCACATCAATAACAATGCGAATTCCTTTTTTATTCGATTCATCACGAATATTTGAAATACCATCAATAATTTTATTTTTTGTCAGATCAGCAATTTTGGTAATCAAATCAGCTTTATTCACTTGATAAGGAATTTCTGTAATAACCAAACAAGATTGCTTAGCCGTTTCTTCAATTTCTACAACGCCCCGAACCATACATGAACCATGCCCTGTTCGATACGCTTTAACAATGCCTGCACGACCACAAATAATACCGCCTGTTGGAAAATCGGGACCTGGCATTAATGTAAATAATTCTTCATCAGTAATATCAGCATTTTTTAACAAGGCGATACATGCATTGACTACTTCGCCAATGTTATGTGGTGGAATTGATGTCGCCATACCGACTGCAATACCATTAGATCCATTAATTAAAAGATGAGGGATACGACTCGGCAACAGAATCGGTTCAAGACGTGACTCATCAAAATTTGGTGTAAAGCCAACCGTATTTTTTTCAATATCAGCCAAAAGCTCTCGTGCAATTTTAGCCATACGAACTTCGGTATAACGAAACGCTGCTGCATTGTCACCATCAATCGAACCCCAATTTCCTTGTCCATCAAGAAGCGGATATCGCTTAGAAAAATCTTGTACTAATCCAACCATCGATTGATAAATTGGACTATCACCATGTGGATGATAATGTCCAATCACCTCACCAACCACCGTTGCAGATTTTCGGTATGGACGATCATGGGTCAATCCAAGCATATGCATCGCATATAAAATACGACGATGTACTGGTTTCAATCCATCGCGCACATCAGGCAATGCACGACTCACAATAACTGACATTGCATAATCTAAAAATGATGTTCTTAACTCTTTTTCAATCGACAATGGAATGATCGATTGCTTAACCGGAATTTCTGTTTTTTCATGTGTGCTCATACAAAGCCCTTTTTAAAACTGTAAAATTTTTTAATCATTCATAATGTTTTTTTAGTTTACTACAAGTCAATCATTCTCACAAGTAAAAACGGGCAAAAAAATCTTTGTTCTCATTCTTTTGCCCGTTTCATAACCATGCAATGAAAAATAATTACTGTGATAAAATACCGGTTCTTTCGTATGCTAATGCTTTCATCTTACAACTGAAGACTTCTTCTAACAATAAAGATTTTTTAGTTCTAATACCTGCATCAACTTCAAAATCAAGCCACGATGAATATCCATTGGCAATATAAAATTCTATATTCTGATAAAACGAACTTGGGTATTGATTTCCTGTTAATTTTAAAAAATAAATAAAACGATGAACCAATGAACAATAAAGATCATCAAGATCATCGCTATGACAAATAATTTGTTCGTTACAGAGTTGATACATGCCAAATGCTATTTTATTTACTGATTCCCAAATACCTTGAAAGGCACTTCCTTCCCACATCAACCGTTGAATTGAAAGTTCTAATAATGATTTAACTTGTCCACGTAATCGATTGGTCCAGTATCCATCAAACTGTTCAGTAAAAGGATCTGGAAAATATGATTTTACGATACTCATGGTTTCATTGGTCATCATTTTTGATGCAGCAACCCGTCCGTGCGAATACATATGACTGACCATATCATCAAAGCACGTTACCATTTTTTGTTCAATATCAAGTTTCATTGTTTCAAGTCGTTCATTCCATGAAAGCATTGACATGGTGTGACGTCCAATTGCCAGTGGAATTTGCGCAACAAACATTTCAAGTACCGGAGCCATAATCACTTCAGCATCAGAAAATTTAAGTCGATTAGTTAATAATCTAAAAAAAATGTAATCAGTTTTTGATGTTGTATATAATAATTTTCCTAAATTAATATATTCAAATAATGATGCTGCATTAGTACTTGCGTGAAAACCAAATTGTTTTCGATTATAAAGACCGATAAACTCTTGTAAATATTCTTTATCAGTCTCTTCTTGCCCTTTAATAAGTCCCCCTGCTTGACAGACAAATACCAAAGTCATTAATGAAAAAAAGCAAAAACCAAATAACATTTTATTTATTTTCATTTTCATCCCACCCTCATTCTGTTATATTTTTGATCATTAAATACTGCAGGATGTTGACCTTATCATCTCTAACAGTATATACCCAAAGATTGAAAATACTGTATCATTGAAACATAAAATTTTGCAAGAAAAACCAACTAAGGAACCTATCATGCCTCTTTTTTCGCATCAATCTTTTAATAAAAAAGGTGAACTCATCACAGGCAAAATTGATGCAACTTCACTCAGTGCAGCAAAAGATCTTTTACGGGGGCAAGGACTAATGCCTACCAAGATTCTTTCTCTTGAACATGAAGGAGCCGCACACTGGTATAGTTTTCTTTTTGAAAAAAATATCGAGTTCAAAAGTATCATTCTTTTTACCAGACAACTAAGCGTTCTTTTACGATCAGGAGTCCCCCTTCTTCAAGCAATTGAACTGCTCACTGAACAATTTGACGGACAGATGCAACGCGTGCTTATTTCAATTAAAGATGGACTTAAATCAGGAGAACCCCTTGCATCAGAGCTTGCAAAACATCCACGCGTTTTTTCAAATATTTATGTTCAACTTGCACGCGCTGGCGAAGCAAGTGGAAAACTTGAAGTAATTCTTGATCGACTCACCGTCTATCTTGAACGAAGTGAAGAACAGAAAAAACGTATCAAAAAAGCGATGACGTATCCGATCGTGATGCTCGGCTTTGCACTGCTTGTCATGGTCGGATTTATTGTTGGGATTCTGCCACGCATGACCGACATGTTTACCAAATCAGGACAAGAGTTACCAGGGCCAACACAGCTCATGATCAACATGTCAGATTTTTTAACCAATCATTATTTAGGACTTAGTATTGGCATCACTCTTTTTGTGATCAGTTTTATGTACTGGAGTAGAACACCGAATGGACGACTTAAAATTGATAGTTTTTTACTCAAGGCTCCTTTACTTACTTATTTTGTAAAAACAAAAGCGGTTGTACAATTTTGTAAAACACTCGGCATGCTGCTTGAAAGTGGTGTTCATCTTCCTGAAGCACTCGATATTGTTTCAAATATTGTTGATAACAAAGTTCTTGTGCATAAACTTTCAGAAGCGCGTGACAAAATTATTAAAGAAGGTAAAATTGCAAAATATTTAAAAGAGACCGGGATCTTTCCATCAATTGCGAGTTACATGATTAGCACGGGAGAACAATCAGGAAAATTAGCACCAGAAGTTGTT
>CAZZPM010000006.1:10472-16641 GCA_964655535.1 uncultured Pseudomonadota bacterium | reverse complement strand
CCAATGCTTCTCACCGTCGGCAATGATTATGATGGAGAATTGAATGAAATCATTGATGGAATGACTGCAGCAATTAATCCGATCATGACGGTAGTTCTTGCAGGCATTGTAGTTTTTATTGTATTATCTATTTTCATGCCGATCATGCAGATGGGTGATATTGCAGGTATTTAAAAAAATGAAACGTTATTATTTTTCATACACAGATGAAAGGATACATGTATGGTAACAAAAAAAGCAGGTTTCAGTTTAATTGAAATCTTAATTGCAGTGATTTTAATCGGTTCGATTGTGGCCATGGTTGGACCAAAATTAATGCAACGATTTGGCAAAGGACAGATCGGAACAACCAAAATAAGCTTACATGGTATTAAATCAACCTTAGATGAATACTTCATTGACATGGGACATTATCCAAACAAGCAAGAAGGTGGCATTGACGCACTGGTCACCAAACCGAACACCAAAGGTGCTGAACGTTGGAAAGGTCCGTACCTTGATCGCGTGCCAACCGATGCATGGAACAATGAATTCATCTATAATAACCCTCCACAACGCTTCAAAGAATATAAATATTATGAATTATATTCTGTCGGCAATGATGAAAAATCTGAAAATAATGCTGATTTGCGCGTTGGATCCTAATACAACTACATAAAAAATATACCACGATGCGCACCACTGCAGGATTTATGTTGATCGAAATACTGCTTGCAGTACTTTTAATAGGCACCATGGTCTCCATGGTGCTTCCTCGTTTTAAAAATCGCGCAACTGAAGTCAGTCTTCTTAACTACACTAATCAACTCAATCGCCTCATTCAATGGACACGACAACAAGCTATCGCTGATCGCACAACCTATCGCATCACTTTTTTAAAAAAAAAACCGACCGAACCTGATCTTGTATGCATTGAATTTGCATCACCTGATCCAGAAAAAAAAAATCAACTATTGTGGCAACAGCTGAAACATCATGCCTTTGAAACTGAACAAAAAATGCCCAATTTCATTCGCTTTATTGCGACATTTCGCAATAACCAAGAACTTTTTGAAGATAATAAAAATATTGCTCATTGCTACATCATGCATGAAGGACTAGCACAAGATTTGATGCTACACATCACCAAAAAAAAAGAAAATAAAGAAGAAGAAAGAGCAACACTGATCATGGAACCCTTTTTAGGCAGTTTCAAACTCCATGAAGGACATATTCCTCTCAAAAAAAGAGGTACATCGCATGCATAAAAAAAACGGTTTCATGATGATGGAAGTCCTCATTGCAATTTTCATTTTAATGTTTACGACCGTCAACATTATTAATGTACAATTTCGAGCACTCTATCGTGCCGCTGATGATCGTGATGAAATCATGCATCTTTTTAAACTGAAAAAAGAATTATACGAATTGCTTCTTTTCCCCGAAAAAAAAGATTTTAAAAGAAAACTAGTTCTTGAAAATGAATCATTAACTATCATCAAAGAACAACGTCCCATTGATTCAAAATCATCGCTTGCAAGCCTCAGCTCACAACTTGCAACAGTCACCGTTGATGGATCATGGAAAGCACAAAATAAAGCTCGCAGTAGTCGGCTTTCTGGCATCATCTATCATCATCAACAGGAAACAACACATGCATAAAAAATCAGGGTTTTTTTTACTTGAAACATTGCTTGCATTGATGCTTTCAGCGGGCGTTATTTTTTCAATGCTGAATACCTATGCAAATGCTGATAAAATTATGAAAAAAATGGATGCTCTTTTGCGCATCAATCGTGATGCATGTCTGATCTGTAATCAAATTGAACGTGATATTTCAACCGCACTGGTTGGCCCTTTTTCAATCACCACATCAACAACTGAAAATCAAAAAAAACCTGATCAAAAAAAAGAAGAACCATTTCAATTTTTTTATGCTTCATCGTATGGAGATCTTACGCGTAAAAAATCAGAATACATTATGAAGATGCTTCGTTCTTTGAGCATCATTAACAGCAATCCTTTTTTAGTTTATGAAGAACCAAAACAACGTCTTGTTCGTGTTTTTTATGAATTAGTTGCTCATAAAAATAGTTCAAAAAAAGATGAAGACCAACGATACAGCTTATGGCGCAAAGAGACAACCGATCTTTTAAATACTGAAGCAAAAGAACAGACTAGGCCAGAAAATAAAAAAGAAAAACAAGCGCCAATTTATACACATTGTTTATGTGACCATGTTGTCTCTTGTTATATTTTTTATCACTTTCCTGCTGATGAAGATAAAAAAAACAAGCAACCTGATGCTGACCAAAAAAAAGCAACCGGTTCTGGAAAAGGTGAAACCATAAAACTCCCCACCATAATTGATATTGAACTCACCATTGAAGATCCCTTTTCAAAAATTCAAGGAACGTATAGTGCAAGCTTTCCTGTTATTTCCTGCAATGATAGTTCCAACGCAGAAAAACCGAATCAACAGAATAATGCAAATGCCGCGCAACAACAGACTACTCAACAGCCTCAACAACGCGTTATGCCTTTTGGGAGACATCAATGAAAAAACAAGGAAGTGTTCTTCTTTTTAGCTTGCTTATTTTAAGTGCGCTTGTTGCACTCTCTCAACAGCTCATTCAGAATATTTTTGTAGGAGCACGCTTTGATGCAACAATGATTAATCGAGAAAAAGCTGAACTGATTGCATTGAGTGGAATCAATGTCGCCATCGCTTTACTCAATGAACCTTTTATGGCAAAAAAACATGATATTAAAGAGATCGAAACTAAACAAGCTTCTCCCTTCATGAAACAGATAAGCTCACTTCTTCCCTTACTCAACCAATGGCGAACGTTTCCTTTAACCTACGATCTTGACGGCATTGATGGAAGTCTTTCGCTCTGCATCACAAGCGAAGAGGGAAAAATTCCACTCATGCAGGCATACGACCTTAAAAATCATACATTCAAACCGCCGTTTGATGCTTTAATTAAAAAAATTCCTTTTTCAAAAAAAACAAAAAAATTAGACGCAAAATCAAATCATCAAGAAAACAAAGATCAAATTATTACCGATGCGTTAATAACTTTTTTTAAACAACGAAATCGTCCCCTCGATGATATTTCAGAATTATACGCAATCGACCTTGTTAAACAACTTGCTCTTTTTTATAATCCACCTTCTGTTGTTCAGACAGAATCGAATAAAAAAATTAAGGCTCCCTTGGCCGTACTTGCACTCCATGATATATTTTCTCTTCATAACAAACAGAATCAAATGCATCCACTTTTATTAACCGACGGGGTTAAAGCACTTCTTGAAGTCGGTCGTGTTGAGCAGATCTCGTTTGAAAAAAGAAAAGAATTATTCAAACCATTCTTTGATAAATATCAAGAAATATGGAGTAATGATTGGATCGGAAATTGGAAAAATCTTCAGCTGCTGCACTCACAAACACCCAAGAGCCTGGGAGTTTTTAAAGATATTTTTACAACAAAATTTGAGCCCACCACCTTTTCTGTGCTATCTTCTGGAATAGTAAACGGAATTGAACAGAGAATTTGTGCTATTATCACCAAGGACACAACCTATACAACAAGCAATACTGAAGAAAAAAAACAACAGACAAATAAAACATATAAAACGGAAAAAAAAGAAAAAATAGCGCCCAAAAAACCGTTTAAAATACTCTCGTTATATTGGGTTTAAAAATTTTAAAACTTAAAAAAACAGGTGAACAGTGAAACTAGAAACACGCGTCGGTATATTTATCATTGTTGCGATCGGCATCTTTTTTTATCTCAGTCTTAATATCGGTGAATTTCGCATTGATAAAACATTGCACTATCAATACAAATGTTATTTTGATGAAACCGGAGGACTTGAAACGAAAGCTCCCGTCAAAATTGCTGGTGTTGCAGTCGGCTGGGTTGATGAAATAAAATTACTGGAAGCAGGAAAGGCTCTGGTGATTATTCGCGTTAACAAACAGAATAAACTTTCTCGCAATGCGTATGCTGTGATTGAACAACAAGGACTGATTGGCAACAAGAGCATCGGTATCGATCCAGGTGACCCTTCAACAGGACAATTAATTCCTGGAAGTGTGCTCGCAATGCCTGGTAAAGCCCCAACCAATTTAGGTGATATATTAGAACAATTTCGCGACATCGCTTCAAACATTCAGGACATTGTTTTTTCTATGAAAAATGTAATTGCCTCACGAACGGGAGAACAACAGATCAGAAAAACTGTTCATAATCTTTCTGAAGCATCAGGAAAAATGTCTGATTTCGCTGAGATTCTTGATAGAACTATGAAAAAAAATGAAGAACAGATTAATCTTCTTATGAAACATTTTGAACGTTCAGGTGATGCACTTGAAAAAGCAATCCCAAATGTGTCGCAAGAAATTTCACTCACGGGTTCTTCGATCCGTTCAGGCGTTGATCAATTTAGTGGAACTTTTAAAAATATTGAAGGTTCATCACAAGCATTCAAAGAAACCTTCTCTGAAGCAAAACATATTGCTAAGAAAATTAATAATGGAACAGGAACTGTTGGTAAATTGATCAATGAATCTGAACCTTACGATGACCTTAAAAAAACAATGAAGGGAATTAAATCATATATTGCACGCACGAGCGCAATTACCATTCAACTTGATATGCATAGTGAAACACTTTTTAGAACCAAAAATTCAAAAGGGTATTTTGAAGCACGCATTCGGCCCTTACATGATTATTTTTATCTTCTTCAAATCGCTGCTGATGATACAGGCCGCATCGAAAAAGAACGAACTTTTTATAATCGATATGATAAAAACGAACAAGAGATTCCACTTGCCGACATGAGCACCTTAGGCAAACGAGATTATCCAGACATTCTTGAAGCGACAAAACAGAAAAAAAATAGCCTCTTGTTCGGCTTTCAATTTGGTAAACGCTTTAATCACATGGCACTCCGTGTCGGAGTCTTTGAAAATACTTTTGGAGCTGGCGTTGATTTTTATGTTCCACTCAACTTTCAATACGTACACTGGGTGACTTCATTTGAACTATTTGATCTTAAAGGATATAACCGTCTCAATGATTCACGCCCTCATTTAAAATGGATTAATCGAACTTATTTTATGAAAAATATTTATACCACCTTCGGTGTTGATGATATCATCTCAAAACAGAATGCTAGCCCCTTCTTTGGTGGTGGACTTCGCTTTAATGATGATGATATAAAATATATTTTATCATTCATTCCAATCGGCAAATCATAAAAAAAGAGGGACATAGTCAGTCCCTCTTTTAATCTGCATATTTTTTAAAAACAGATATTATTCTTCAAAGTTATCTTCTATTTGAGGCGCCCGTTTTTTTGATTCGAATGCCTCTTGAGATTCTTTCTTTCCTTCTCTTTTCATTAAAAATTTTGGTGCTGCACGACGTGCTGATCTGTCAAGATGCGTTGGTTCAAACGTTTCATCATGAGATCGTGAAGCTCTACCAACACGTCCCTCACGAGGATTTTGTATGCGACCTGTACGGACTACTGGAGCCCTGCGAGCAGATTTCTTTTCACCCAAACCAGCATCTCTTGCTCGTTTTTCCATTCTTGCATTACGCTCACCCACTTTTTTCATGCGTGAACTTAAGTCTTTATCTCTTTTACTACTATATCCTGATCGACGAGCATATTTTCTTTTTCGCTCTTCTGGTTTAATATCATCAAGACTTTTACGTGTTTTTGATCGACGTGATATGCTAGCAGCTTTTTGTAATCCTTTACCGCCAAATCCAATGCGTTCGTGACGCGTTGTGGTAAAACCTAATTTCTTAGATTCAGTCAATTCCTCCGTATCTTCAGTCTTTTCAGTTTTTATTTTTTTTTTTATATCTTTTTTTATCTCTTTAGTTGGTAAAACTTCTTCTATTGCTTGAGCCTCTTGCTTAACAGACTCGTCGTTTGAAACCTTATCAATAGCAGTTGATGCATCTTGATCTACAGCAGCATCGTCCGATAGATTCTCAGTCGATGCCATAGCGTCATCAAAAAAACTCTCTTCACTATCTTGACTCAATAATAATTGACTGCTTACAGCAGACAAAAAGATAAAAAATAAAACATACTGCTTATTCATAATAATCTATCCTCCTTCATCCAACAAATACAAAAACAGACTTATTCAATAGATTCAGCA
>CAZZPM010000006.1:9542-10462 GCA_964655535.1 uncultured Pseudomonadota bacterium | reverse complement strand
TTATAAAAATGAAAGGTTTTATAGCAACTATATTGGTTTTAGCTTTAGGTTTAACGGACTGTGAAAACGATTCACAACAACAATTAGAAGCACAGAAAATAGCTGAAAAACAAGACAACAGAATCGATAAAAATAATTCATTTTTCACACAATTTTAATCAAAATTGATTTTTTAATACAAATAAACAACATATTGAATGGCCCACATTGACATAAATACAAATAAAAATTACTATATAAATACCATATGAAAATATTGAAAAATAGAAACTAGAAATAAAATGTCATTCTGAGTGAATTGTGAAATTAACAAAGTATTAAAAAAGAGTTCGGCTAGCACCACGTTTTATCACAAAAAAGGAGCTAGTCATGCAAAAATGAATAATAAAAGCGTACTACATAGTGGACGAAATTGTAAAGATAAAAATGATAAAAAAAATTAAATTAATTAGTTTTATGTTAAGAAAATTTAATCCTGAGGAATTATGTTTTTAATTTCACAATTCATTCCATTTTCAAAAAGTAAAATATTTTTCTTTTTGATTCTTTTTTTTCAAAATTCACTCAACGCAAACTTTTCTCAATTTAAAATTAAATCAACTGGAATTGGTTTGGCTCTTTGGCTTTCACACGTAGCATATGAACTTAAAAAAGTAAAAATTAAACATAAAAAAAATTTGCTTAAAAAAAAACATGCTATTGAAATACAAAAAAAATGCACTAATAGCTTAGAAACAGAACTACTCCTTCCAACGATCCATCTATCATCGAACTTAGAGGATACTAAGATTTCTTCTGAAGAACATAAAAAAGAAAAAAAACTAACCAAAAAAAACTTATATCTATTTTTTAAAAAAATGTCTTGGAAAAAACTTTTATTATCTGGATCTATAATCATGACTAGTATACATTATCGATCA
>CAZZPM010000006.1:0-9532 GCA_964655535.1 uncultured Pseudomonadota bacterium | reverse complement strand
CAACCTCAACTTCAACCTCAACTTCAACCTCAACTTCAACCTCAATCTCAATCTCAATCTCAATCTCAACTTCAACCTCAATCTCAATCTCAATCTCAATCTCAATCTCAATCTCAATCTCAAAAATCTAAAGAATCTAAAGATCAAAATACAAAACATTTAATTATTTTTTCTGATCCAGACCATTTTGAATGCCAAGATCAATCACCTCCGTCGAACACAGATTCTTTTGCTCACACATTAGATGACATTAACCGTAGAAAATTTTATCCAATTATAATCATTAATGCTTCTTTAGTTAAAAAATTTCTTAATAATCAAAAATCATGCAAAACATATTCTTGGTTAATGAATAAATACGATTGTTTCTATAAAGAAGGAAACTCCATCTTAATGATCCCTAAAAATTCTCATCGAACTACAAAAATTAGTTCTGATATGATAAAAATATCTAATTATAATTCTTTTTTTGAAAAATTTAAATTAGTTGACTCAAAGCATTTTTTACACGCATCTGAAGAAGATTTTCTTTCATTCATAAAAACAAGTTTACCAATAATGAATAACCCATCATTTAAATGGAATATCATTCTTCACGGACATGGCCAATCCTCCTCTAAAATCTCTGGATTAAATATTGAATCATTTAAAACCATAATTAATTCTTTTTCCAAAACGATATCTGTGAAAAATCTTTTCATTTCATCCTGCTATGCAGGTGGAGTTAATAAATTGCAGATTAATGATATATTAAATGAATGCAATGCTCCATTTAATACTTTACTTTCCTGCATAGGAGAAACATTATCTTTCCCAATAAATTTTAATGATTATTTGTTATCTATAAATAGTATTGATACTGATTTAGAAAAAGAATCGTCTATACCAGAAGAACTCCTTAAAATCTTCATTGAAAACAGATATGGTAGCCTACATAAAGGAGAATATCCTATATGCTTACGAACAAAAGATAATGATTCTTTTAAAATCATACCAAATGAAAAAACTATTTTAATACCAGAAAATGGACAGGAAACCGAAATAAAAAATATAAATACTATATATATAAACAGTACAAAATTTAGTACTTTGCATATCTACCCTTGTGAATGCAATATAAACGGTTTTATATATGAACCAATTAAAGAACAAATATCAATTAATAATGCTAATACTATTCCTCCACATATATATCCTTCGTGGATTTTAATATCAAATGATAATACGATAAACATTGATAAAATAATCTTATATAATATTGATGATACAAAACCTATTGGAATGCATAATTTTTTACTTAGTTTTCTGACAACAACAGTTGATAACTATGATATCTTTATAAATGAAATTCATTGTAAAAATGATTTTTATTCACACGATTATCTCAAAGATGATACTTTAGTCTTAACAGATGTTCATATATCATCAACAAACTCAGAATTAAACTGTGAATTTCATTCATCGATAGATAAAAAAAATAAAGCATATACGATTACTCTAAAAAAAAGCAAGACAACGTAACTCGACCATTAAATGCATGCTATTACATAAAAAAATCTATTACAATCTCAAAACCCATGAACTAATCGCTTCAAGAGTCTCATCAGAAATATCTTCTTTTAATGTTGAATATTCAGAAAAAGATCCTGTTTGCACAGATAAAAATGTATGATTATGCTTTGCCAAAACCACATATGAAACATGATTATTCTGTGCAAATCCTTGTTTGGCAATGTCAAAAATATATTTTGTTGGTGCAATAAAATCTAACTCTCCTGAAAGCATAAGAACCGGAACATGCACATGTTCAAGCAAAGCGACTGGATTAATTGATAAAAATGTGCGATACCAAGGACTATTAAAAACGGCAATCTGTTGGGTCATTTTATTTTCAGTAATGGCAAAAAAAAACTTTTCTGCTTCAACTTTTTCTTCTGGTTTTTGTTGTAAAAAATAATCTTGCAACATGTATGTCAACAATTGTTCAGCTTTTTCTCGATCAGGCTCTTCTCGAATAATTTGATGCAACTTCGTCCGCATTGCATAATCAGCTCTCATAAAGTGCTCTGACGCACCATCAACCTTTAACTGCATCCCAATTGCTTTCATAATCAAAGCATCATCTGCGCCTAGAAAAGCAGGTGCTAACAGAACCAAAAAATCAACTGACAAAGACTGACTTGCAACAGCTGTGGCAATCAAACCACCTTCACTCAATCCACAAAAACCAAATCTTCCAAAATGATATTCTTCATGTTGCTGCAAAAAATCAAATGCTGCTTGCGCATCATCAATAAAATCATATGTCGTTGCATCTTGCCATGTTCCCTCTGATTCACCCACACCACGCTTATCATACCTCAATGTTGCAATGCCTTGATCGGCTGCCCATTGAGCAAGCTTTAAAAATGGTTTTCTATCCATAAAAGTCATGTCACGATCGGTCGGTCCATAGCCAGTAATTAAAATCATCACGGGCGTTTTTAACGTCATCGCATCAGGCATTATCAAACTGCCTACTAAGGTAATACCTGCTTTTTTATTTTCAAAAGAGACCACTTTTTCTTGCATTTTTTTACTCCATTATCAGTATATCTAAACTCAATCAAATAACCTCTCATCAACAATAAATATATGAACTTTTATAATAATATCATGATCACTCTCAATATGAGATTGCAATAATACCAGATTCGTCAATATCAATCGACTCTTGCAAACAAAAATATTTTATTTTACAGTGAAACATGAGTAAGTCGCTTTTTCGAAAAAAACAGTAAGCTAAAAGGTTATATCTCATCGCCCATTAATCCCTACACATATATTTTATTTCAAGGAGTTTTTAATTATGATAATACAAAAAAAAGGTGACTCTCTGATCAGTATCATCAGATATTGGATTCCTGAAATAATATCAAATGGATTAATGATTACATTGCCCATTTTGTTTGATTCATGGCTCATTGCAGAATTACGATCTACCAGTACTTACGGAGCACTCGGCATTGCGACGAGTTTTTTACATCTGCTGACGAAATTTGCAGAAGCTCTTCCTGTCGCTTCTGTTGCCATTATTGGCCGTCACAATGGTGCAAAAGAGTATGAAGAATGCGGTCGTCATCTTGGTGATGCTTTTTGGACTACCTGCATTCTTGGACTCATGCAATGCCTCATTGTTTATTTTGGTGCAGCATCAATCTTTAAATGGCTTGGCGGTAATGATAAAATGATTTCACTTGGCGCACCCTTTTTACAATTGCGCAGCATCAGTGTACTTTTATCATTTGTTTTTATGGCTTTTTTAGGATTTATGCGTGGTGTAAAAAATACGACCATTCCGATGTATCTTAATATGATCGGCATTCTTATTTTTATGATTAGTGATTATGTTTTAGTGCTTGGATCATTTGGATTTCCCCGTTGTGGACTTATGGGATCAGCCATTGCATCAATTATTCAATATTCAGTCATGATTCTTGTTGCACTCTGGTTTATCACCCATGAAGAAAGTTTTTCACGCTATTTCTCTCGTCCTTTTTTTTATTTTTTTAGTTTTGCAGCATCATGGAAACTATTAAAGATCAGCCTCCCCATTATTATTGATAAAATTTCACTTGCTGTTTCATACGTCTGGCTTGCCAAACAGCTTGCACCGATGGGAAAATATATTATTTCATCCTATGATGTTATCGTCAAACTTGAACGTTTTGCTTTTTTACCCGCCATCGCTTTTGCACAAGTTATTACATTTTTAGTCAGTAATAAATTAGGAGAGAAAGATCCTGATGGAGCAAAAGAAAATATCAAAAAAGTTATGATATTAACCACACTGATTATCTGTACAACATTGATCATTTTATGTTCTAATAGTCGTTGGTTTATTAGTTGGCTTGACCCGAAAGGACGCTTCATTGATTTTACCGCTGAAGCACTTCCTTTTGTCAGTGTTCTGGTTATTTTTGATTTTATCCAGATCATTTTAGCAGGCGCACTTCGTGGTGCTGGTGATGTTAAAACCGTTATGTATACACGATTTTTTAGTTGCTTTTTCTTCTTTTTCCCCTTAGCCTACTTATTTGGTTCAGTGCTTACTATTGAAGATGAATTGGTTAAATTTATCTTAATTTATAGTAGCTTTTATTTGAATACTGCTTTAATGGGTATTATTTTTTTATACCGCATCAAAAGCAAAAAATGGATCTCAATTTCTTTATAAGAATATAAACAAGAACCCTGAAAGGCAAATAAATCATGATTTTACCAAGCTGGCTTCCCTTTATTACTGATCTATTACTGTTGCTTCCTTTTATTTTTGTTTTAATAGGAAGCATCATCTTAACCTTTCAAACCAAGTGGGTTCAATTTCGACAACTTCCTTCACTGGGTAGCATGTTTATAAGAAGTTTGAAAAAAAAAGATCCTCTTCATTCTCATAATACAATTCCCTCCTATAAAGCGCTTTTTACTGCCATGTCAACCACGATTGGAACAGGCAATATTGTTGGGCCGATCATTGCAATAGGCAAAGGGGGCCCTGGAGCTCTCGCTGGTTTTTTACTTGCAACTATTTTTGGTTGCGCAACGACTTATGTTGAAGTCTGTTTTGCTCTTTCATTTCGAACAAAAAATAATGATGGCAGTATTAATGGTGGTCCTATGCCCTATGTTAAAGAAGCACTTGGATCATTTTGGGCACTCCTTTATGCCGTTGCTGGATCGATCCTTTTAATCGCTTGGTGCAGCAATCAATCAAACACGACCGCAATGCTGCTTGAACCACTGGGCATTTCAACAACCATTACTGGTCTTTTTTTAGGCATCAGCACAACATTGATTCTTGCAGGCGGCATTCAAAGACTTGGTGCCATCAATGCACTGTTGGTCCCTTACATGTTTATTTTATATTGTGGATCATGCATTGCGATTCTTTTTTTACATGCAAACCAAATCATTCCTTCAATACAATTGATTTTCACCAGTTTTTGGGCACCACATAGTTTTATCGGCTTTACAGGCGGACTCGGTTGGTTTTATGCCCTTCGTTGGGGACTTGCTCGAGCACTCCAATCTAATGAAGCAGGCGTTGGAACTGCAACGTTTCCTCATTCAGCCTCAACTTCAGCACATCCGATACAACAAGGAACGCTCGCTATGATTTCGGTTTATACCAATGGTCTTTTATGCCTTTTAACCGGACTCGTTATTTTAAGCACCGGTGCATGGAAAATACCCGGAGCACAATTTGATGTAATGATGCTCCATGCCATTTTTATCAAACACTTTGCATCTCTTGGTAGCATGCTTTTCGGATTTTCTGCCTTTTTATTTTCTTTTGGAACAATCTTAGGAAATGGATACAATGGCGGAGAATGTTTTAAATATTATATAAATCACCGATTCCTTCCATTTTATTACATCGGAATCGGCAGCATTGTATTCTTGGGAGCTCGTGCGTCAGCACAAACTGTCTGGACAATTGTTGATTTTTTTATAATTCCTGTTATCATTCCTCATATGCTTGCACTTCTTATTCTTGCACCTCAACAATCCAACCTTTTGATACAAAAACAAGAATTAGAATAAAAATATCAACCCAAAAGAGAGTGAACCATGGCTACTTTTACCCGAGAAGAACTTTTGAAAGTTGCTGAACTTTCATTATTAAAACTTGATGAATCTGAAGTTACTTTATTTGCAGAACAACTTAAAACAATTCTTGAATATACTGAAGAGCTTGCAAACGCTGATATCAGTAATGCACAAGAGCCAACACGTGCATTCAATGTTTTTCGTGAAGATAAAGTTATCAAATTTGAATCAGAATCACTTCTTGCCAATAGTCCTGAACGAGAAGAACAGTATTTTGTTCTTCCTCAGATTCTTAATCAACAATAAAAAATTTTGTACCATTTTCAAAGGATTTCTGTATGAAACCATTTATTACGATCAAAGAGATTGCACATCTTCTAGAAACTCATGAAATTTCAGTGACTGAAGTTGCTCAATTTTTTAGCGATCGCTGCACAAAATATAATCCAGAACTACATGCACTCCTTGAACAATGGGATCCTCTCATTGAACTTGATGATTTACAAGAAGATGGTTTTTTATACGGCATTCCTGGTCTTTTTAAAGACAACATGTGCCAAGAAGGAAAAACTGCTTCTGCAGGTTCAAAGATTCTTAAAAATTATACCGCTCCTTATAATGCAACCGTAGTCAATCGTATCATGGCAGAAGGTGGATACTCGATTGGTCGTAGCAATATGGACGAATTTGCCATGGGTTCATCAGGAGAATTTTCTGCATTTGGAAATACAAAAAATCCATGGAATCATAAACATAGTCCCGGTGGTTCAAGCTCAGGAGCAGCAGCCGCTGTTGCTGCAGGACTCGTTCCATGGGCACTAGGAACTGAAACTGGTGGCTCAATTCGTCAACCTGCAGCTTTTTGTAATCTTGTTGGCCTTGTTCCGACCTATGGTCTTTTTTCTCGTTATGGCTTAATGGCATTTGGTTCATCACTCGATAAACCAGGTCCTCTTACCAGAACTGTTTATGATAATGCACTTGTTTCATCAGCTCTTTCCGGACATGATCCTAAAGATTCAACCTCGTTACCTGAGCCTAAGCGTGACTATACCAAAAAACTTGATGGAAAATTACCTGAAAATATGACCATCGGCGTTTTAAAAGATGCCATTGAAAGTGATGCAATACATCCTGAAATTCAAATGGCCTTCAAAGAAGCCATTAATGACCTTGAACGACTGGGAGCAAAAATAACCTATATTTCAATGCCAGCATTTAAATATGGCATTTCGATTTATTTCATTCTTTCTCGCGCAGAAGCAGCATCTAATCTTGCTCGTTTTGACGGATCTTTGTATGGCTCTCGTGAAATGAATATTAAAGATTTACAAGAAATGTACTACATGACGCGTGAAAAAAATTTTGGTGCAGAAATTAAACGAAGAATTTTACTTGGTAATTATGTTCTTGGAAGCAGCCAAAAAGAAGCATACTATGAAAAAGCACAACAAGTTCGTAACGTTTTACTTGCTGAATTTTTAGATGCATTTCAAGAAATTGATGTGCTCATTACTCCAACGACATCAACGCTGCCCTTTGTCCTGGGGAAAGAATCAAATGATCCCCTTGCCATGTATATGAATGATTATTTTACATTACCTAATTGTGTAACTGGAATGCCTGGCCTTTCAGTGCCTTCTGGACTTTCAAAGTCAGGGCTTCCTATCGGCCTTCAATTTATAGGACCACGACTTTCCGAAGAATTACTCTATCGTATTGCATACGCCTACGAATGCAACACGCCACATCACCTTAATAAACCTGCACAATACGAGTAATGCAATATGAGTAGCAATTTTTGGCATGAAAAAATAAAAGTTGGAAACATTTCATTTCCGCGCATTATGGCGGCACCTCTCGATGGCATCACTGATTCACCGTTGCGACAATTGATCAGAGAATTTTCTCCTGAAACATTATTATTTGGTGAGATGCGTCACGTTGCCTGTGTAGCAAATGCAAAAAAAAATGTTTCGCTTCTCTTTGAACCAGTTGAACATCCAATCGCTTATCAGGTTTCTGCTAATCGACTTGAATGCATAGACAAAGCGATTGAAACAATTATTGCACACAAATTTGATATGTTTAATTTGAATGCAGGTTGCCCTTCAAAAACAGTTACCAAATCTGGATCTGGTTCTGCATTGATGGCTGACCCTGAACGACTTAAAACATTATTATTACAAATGAAACAAGCACTTGCTGGACGAATCCCTCTCACGCTTAAAATGCGCTCAGGATTTAAAAAAGTAAATGGCCTTGAAATTGCAGCAATAGCGGAAGAAGTTGGTATAGAAATGCTTATTATTCATCCACGAACAGCACCTGGTGGATTTACTTCGCCTCTTAATTATGAACTGGTTAAACAGATTAAAGAGATGGTTTCCATGCCGGTTATTTTTTCTGGAAATGTTAATAGTTTTGCACGTGCTCAAAAAATGTATGAACTAACTGGCATCGATGGTGTTATGGTCGGCCGTGCACTCTGGGGATGCCCCTGGAAAATTGCTGAAATGGAAGCAGAGCGCGATGACAAACCTTTTGCTGTTTCACCAGAAACATCACTTCATTATGCACTTAAACATTTAGAACTTAATCAACATACATATCAAAATCATGGTTTTATTCATTTTAAAAAACAGGTCTGTCAATATCTCAAAGGCATTAATAATGCCGCAGAAATGCGTGCACAATTATTGCGTAGTCAAAGTCACGATGCTATGAAAGAAATACTTTTGAATATTTTGCAAAAAACAAAGGAAGTTTCTCATGAACAAGAAATTAATACTACTTTTCATGCTCTGCTCAATACCTCTAATCTATCTATCACAAAGAACCAATCACTTTAATCAATGCTGTAGTTATCTTGCTACACCACTTTTGTATAGCGGTGCATATATTACACGTCCTTTATACACGGTCTCACAATACTTTCGTTCTTATGCAGACATTCATGATGAAAATAGAACCTTAAGAAAAAATATTGAACAACTGCAAAATAAAACTATCAGTCTTAAAGCAACCAAATATTTTTTAGATCGCAGTGAAGAAATTGCTCAATTCAAAAAACGATATAACATGACTGAAGCTATAATAAGTAAAATTCTTCTTAAAAATTTTGACACTCATGAACAGTATTTTTATATCAATCAAGGATCAAAATCAGGAATCAAGCCAAATATGATCGCCGCTTATCAATTTCAACTACTGGGCAAAGTAACTGATGTTTTTCCGTGGTACAGCAAAGTTCAACTCATCACTGATCCTCGATGCACCGTTGCAGCCTATAGTAGTGAAGCAGAATATCAAGGAGTTTCTCGTGGCATTAATAATGCAAAGGAATGCATTGTGGAATATATTGACCTCCATGCATCAATAACAAAAAACGATACTATTATTTCAAGCGGACAAGGCATGATCTTTCCTGAAGGATTTAGCCTCGGATCAGTTATTGACGTTAAAAAGAATGATGCATATCAAACAGTATCAATAAAGCCACTTATTGATTTTGAGCACATTGATTTTTGCTACATCATTGACCAAAAAGATATCCCTGCTTTTTGAAAAAAAAAGTAGATTTTTTCATCACTTCTGCTATAAATAATAGAACATTAGCGCCTGTAGCTCAATTGGATAGAGTACCGGACTTCGAATCCGTAGGTTGCAGGTTCGAGTCCTGCCAGGCGCACCATCCGCCGTCGCGCGAAGCGCTATGGCGAGATGTCTCGACGAAGTTTTGACGAAGGCGGACAGCCTACGCTCCTATGGAGCTACGGCCGGCAGGCCATCCCCGATCTCGCTGAATCTTAGGATAAGCGATGCTTCTATCATTCACATGAATGGTGTGATGTCATATTAAAATCTTGATAAAAAAACTTCTTATTTCTTAACACCTGACTAATTTAAAAGAAGACCAAAGAGGGGGTATTTCAAAAAAAGA
>CAZZPM010000005.1:0-35881 GCA_964655535.1 uncultured Pseudomonadota bacterium | reverse complement strand
TCTTTTTTTTCAGCCCCAACCGCTTTTTCAAAGGTATCAGCTATCGTTGCCTTTTCAACTTCAGGATATGCCTGTAAAATGGACGCTGCAATCGCCAGTGATGGTGATTGCTTTGAAAGTTTTTCAAGCTCAGCAAGTTCAGATTGACTTGTCGCTGCACTCAAAAATGAGCTGACAAACAAGATTATAAATAGTTTTATTTGATTAGATCGACTAAAAGTCATAGAATATCTCCAAAATTATTACATTGAAACGGCCTCAAAGGCCTCAAAGGCCTCAAAGGCCTCAAAGGCCTCAAAGGCCTCAAAATTATGATAAATATTCTATGAAAAAAGTCAAAAACAATCTTTAATTCTAATGATTTTTAAGAAATCGAATAAATTGATCAAGTGAATCTATTTTTTGCTCGCCCGTTTTCATATCCTTCAAAACGTATTGTTGAGTCTGAACTTCTTGCTCACCAATAATCAATGCATAACTCGCTTTCAATTGATGAGCTTTTTTAAAAAGCTGTTTCATAGAATTTTTTCCTAAAATAATTTCTACACAAAGACCTGCATCAATCAACGTTGTATACGTTTTAATCGCTACTTGCTCTTGTTCTTTGCTCAAGGGCAAAATAACGATTAAAAAATCTTTTTTGGGTTCAATTATTTTTTGCTCAACCTCTTGCAATATCAATAATCGTCCAACACCAATTGCAGCACCTATCGATGGAACTACGGGTCCTTCAAGTTGCGAAGAAAGTTCATAGCGCCCTCCACCACAAAAAGCACTTTGAGCACCCAACACATCAGAAGTAAACTCAAAAACAATGCCACTATAGTAATCAAGTCCTCGAACAAGTGAAGGATTTATTTGATAAAAAACTCCCAAATCTTGTAAGGTCTTTTGTACAACTTCCCATTGAGCAGAAGATTCTTGCGATAAAAAATCAACCAATTTGGGAGCCTGAAGATAGACCTTTTGGCAAGCATCATTTTTACAATCAAAAATACGTAAGATATTTTTTGTTAGACGCACTTGACAGATTTGACACATTTCATTTTGAAGTGGCACTAAAAAATCAAAAAGTTCTGTTTTAAAAATTTTTCGGTCCTCAATCGTTCCTAGCCAATTGATATGTAAAGCAAATTGTGTAAGTTCTAATTTTTGAGCAAACAAAAAATAGAGCATTCTGATAAAGAGTACATCATTAAGAATATTTTCGGTTCCAATTGACTCAATACTTACTTGGTTAAACTGACGCCAACGACCTTTTTGAGGACGTTCATGGCGAAACATAGGGCCATAGGTAAATACTTTCCAAGGACGAGTCTGAATCCCAGCTTCTAAAAATGCACGAACCGTTGACGCAGTTGCTTCAGGGCGTAAAGAGATAGACTCTCCGGTTCCTGTGCTAAACGTATACATCTCTTTTGATACGACATCGGTGGAAGTTCCTAAAGAGCGAACAAAAAGGTTGGTTGATTCAAATAAAGGTAATGCAATTTCACAAAAAGTATGTTGCATTAAAAGTACACGTATTGTTTCAACAAGCATAAGCTCGTTTTGTAAATTGAAAATATCTTCAGTGCCGCGTATACGTTGTATCATGAAAGTTGCCTTTTTTATTTATATTGATAGTAGCGTTTATGTATTTCATTTTATGAAATGGCACAAATTTCTGCAAGACTTTCTGTATAGATAAAGCCTTTTTGGATACATTTTTTATAAATACGATTAAACGCACTCGTCTTATCATTAAAAAGAGCTTTAGTTTTAATAAAATAAAGATTTAAGGGGATTGCTCCAGCCTCTCCACTGCAAAAATAAATCATTTTTAATTCTTGATACCCTGGATCTGATCCTCTATCCAAAAGGGAAAAAATGTTATTTTCAGCATTCGTTATTCCTTGTTCTGTTCTAGCGTCTGCAATTTCTAATAAATAATCGATTATCTCTTTATCTTCACAATATTTACTAGATACAATTTGTAAGTCACCAGATGCTGCAGATAATGAAATAACTAATACTAATAAAAATAATTTTTTAATCATAATATCTCTTATAATGTTGTAGCAATAATTCGACAAGGAGCTTCGGTTGCTCTCTCTATTTTTAGAGGCATCACATATGCCAAAAGATCAACAGAAGAAACTCTATCAGGAATGAAAATATTTTCAAGTATATATTTTCCTGAACCTAAAATAAGATTATGAATAGGAAAATTTGTATCTGGTCCATCAGGGCTGAGTGTATCAATCCCGAGTCCAACAATATTTCTGACAAGTAGTAACTCAGCAGCTTCTTTTGAAATAGAAGGAAAGTGATAGTTGTTACAATATTGTTTTGCATCATACCAATAACGACTCCACCCTGTTTTTACTATAACAAGTGCATTAGTAGGAATTATTTTGTACTCATTTTCATGTGTTTCAATATCTTGCACTAAAAGTTGGCGATAAGGGTCTTCAGTGGTGATATCAATTACTATCAATGGTGCAATTAAATCTTCTAGTTCAATTTGATCAACAGTAATTCCCTTTGGATCAATATGAGCAGGTGCATCAATGTGTGTTCCTGTGCCACAAGGCATGCTGATATGTTGGACGCGAAATTTTGTTTTTGTTATGCACTGAAAATAATCAAGATCTGTAGTTAAATCAACTTTATCTTCTTTATTCCACAATGGGATTTTATTAGAAATTACATGTGTCAAGTCGATTACTTGCATACTTTTAACCTTAGTGCTGCTTTTCAATAAAAAAAGTAGCTTGACAATTTTCTAATAAGTGGGATTTATTACTATTATATTTTTCTTTTATTTCATCAGAACGATATATTGCTTGGCATAGCGTACCGATTAATGAATTATGTCCTTGGGCAATAACATAGTCAATTACTGTTTGACCTGCGCTGTCTTCAGCAAATAGATTGATCTGATTCAGTTGAAGTAAGTAATGAGCAATAAGTAAATTACTATGTTCAATCGCAATCATTAAAGGGGTTTTTCCATCAGCTGTTTGCGCATTAATAATAATTGGAAATTTCGATAGTTCAGTAATAATTTCAAGATGATTATTTTTTGCTGCAAAGTGAGCGATATTCCATTTTTCTTCATTAATATGAGTAATAAAGATACTTTTATCTGGCCCAATTTTGTTAAATAAAATATTGATATCTTTGTATTGCAATAAAATATATGCTGTCTTGCAAAGATCTTCTTGAGATGGTTCCTTGGCTGCATTTGCAATGAAAATCTGAGTGGTTAAAAAAAAGATAAAAAAACTTTTTTTGATCATGAAATACTTCCTGTTTTGTAGTAATTAAAAGTGATAATTAGTATAATATGAGTTTTTTTCATACGTCCAGATTCTTAACAAAGTGCGCATGCTTGGCAATGTATTCACGTCGATCTTCAACGGCATCACCCATCAATGATGCAAACCATTGATCAGCTTTAATCGCATCATCAATAGTTACCCGTAAAAAACTACGAACAGATGGATCCATCGTTGTTTCCCAAAGTTGTTCAGGATTCATCTCTCCAAGACCTTTATAACGTTGTACCGTCATTAATGATTTACCAAACGTCATAATTGCATCACGAAGTTGAAAAAGACCTTTGCCCGATTTTTCTAAATTTTTTGATCCAACTTTAAAAATCCAATTTTTTTGATCTACTTGAGTAATTACTTCGTACATGTCAATCAAATAGTCCAATTCATGCGATCTAACAAATTCAGGCGTCACTTCCCATGATCGTTTTTCTTGCGTGAAACAAATAGTAACCGGACGTAATGAAAGATCCAATGAAGGATCATTATATATTTTCAATCGAACTTGATAACCACCAAAATATGATTGTAATAAATTTACTAACTCTTCAGCCGAAAGCTCAGCTTGAACTAGAGGGACTTGCTCACGAAATTTAACCAAAGTATGGCAATCTTCCAAAGTCAATTCAACCTCTTTGCTTACTTTTTCAAGCTGTTTTTCATACGCCAAAACATTGTCTAGCAATTTTAAACGCTGATCAACCGATAATTCTTCTTCATCAATAAAAAGTAATCCCTGATCCTTTGCCCAATCAAACAAAAATGCAGTAAATTCAAAATCATTTTGTAAATAACGTTCTTGTTTGCCCACCTTCACCTTATAAAGCGGTGGCTGAGCAATGTATAAAAATCCATTTTCAATAAGTGGCAACATATGTCTAAAAAAGAAGGTCAAAAGCAAAATGCGAATGTGTGCACCATCAACGTCAGCATCAGTCATAATAATAATTTTATGATATCGTGCCTTAGTAAGATCGAAAGTAGAACCGATTCCAGCACCAATTGCTGTAATCAGATCTTGAATTTCATTGTTAGCCAACATTTTATCAATTCGTGCTTTTTCAGCATTGATAATTTTACCTTTAAGCGGCAAAACTGCTTGTGTGAATCGATCGCGCGCTTGCTTTGCACTACCACCTGCAGAGTCTCCCTCAACCAAATATAACTCAGTATTTTCAGGATTTGTGTCAGAGCAATCACCTAATTTACCTGGCAAAACTGAATACTCTAAAACTGTTTTACGACGCGTTAACTCACGTGCTTTTTTGGCCGCTGTCCGTGCTTGTTGAGCAAGAAGAGCTTTTGCAAGAATTTTTTTAGCAAGTGCTGGATTCTCTTCAAACAAACTATCAAAATATCCATACATCCAAGAATCAACAATGCCCTTGATGTCACTATTTCCTAATTTCGTTTTAGTCTGCCCTTCAAACTGTGGTTCAGGAACTTTAATGCTTAAAACTGCTACAAGCCCTTCACGCACATCTTCACTTGAAAAAGGCTCATCTTTAATTATATTAAATTTTTGACCATATCGATTGCAAATTTTCGTTAACGCTGATTTAAAGCCAGCTTCATGAGTTCCGCCCTCAGTTGTTCGAATATTATTTACAAAGCTAAAGGTCTGCTCGGTATAGCCATCATTATATTGACAAGCAAAATCTACTACATAGGTTCCATCATCTTTATAAAACTCTAAAACTTCAGGGAAAATGGGTGTTTTTTTTGAATTAATATGTGCTACAAACGAAGCTATTCCGCCTTCAAAATGAAATATATTATGTTGATCTGTTCGCTCATCATAAATATTAATATGAAGCCCCTTATTCAAAAAAGCGATTTCACGAAAGCGTGTTGACAAAGTATCAAAATTAAAATCAACTGTTTCAAAAATTCCAGCATCAGGGACAAAACGAACCATCGTTCCTTGCTTGCGCGTCTCACCGGTCTCCTTCAATGGTGCTTTTGGATGGCCACAAGAATAATCTTGTTCATATACTTTACCGCTTTTATAAATAGTTAAATGCAAAAATGAAGAGAGCGCATTCACCACCGAAACACCCACACCATGAAGTCCACCAGAATATTTATATGAATCTTTACTAAATTTGCCCCCTGCGTGAAGTTTAGTTAAAACAACTTCAGCAGCTGAGATCTTTTCAGTTGGGTGAATATCAACAGGGATCCCTCGACCATTATCTTCAACTGAACAACTTCCATCGACATGCAAAATAACATTTACATGAGTACAATGCCCTGCCAATGCTTCGTCAACTGAATTATCAACAACCTCATACACCAAATGATGAAGCCCTGCAGCATTCGTTGAGCCAATGTACATCGCAGGACGCTTGCGAACACCTTCAAGTCCTTCAAGGACTTTGATTGAATCGGCAGTATATTCTTTTTGTCCAGGCTTTTGAGCATTACTTTGTTCAAGTTCTTCTTTTTTGAGATCTTTAGTCATGAATGAAAATCCTTAAATATAGAAATTTTTAATTAGCTCTTTTGAGTTTTTAATTAATTTTTTAAATTTTTTATAAATATATCACATCTTTTATAAGATATCAAAATCTATCATTTCTTTATTCAAAAATTTGTATTGAGTATGAAGAAAATTACAAAAAGATATTTACATTTTAATTTTTGCATGAATACTACTATAAAGTTTTATTTTATTTTTATTTTATAAAGGAAATTAAATATGAAAAAAATATTTTTTATATTTTTATTTATTGGTTCAATATCTTCTTTGCATTCTGCAGCTGATTCATCACAAGATTTCAAAAGAAAGCGTTCACATTTTGGTTCATCTAGAAAAAGAACACGCGTTTCTATAAAAGACCCGGTAGCTTTTGCAATAAATGTTCAGCGAGATAGAGAAGCTTTCCTTCAAAGAGAGCTTTCCAGAGAATATGCTTTCAATACTCCTTTTCAGTTGTTAATGAATGCTATTGCAAACGAAGAGCTTGCTACAGTACAAGAGATGATTTTAAAAGATAAATCACTTTTATTTCACGAAGGCAATTTTATTATCCGCTTATATAGGAATGACATACCTTTTTATTGCAAAGCAAAGCTAAATCCTTTAGCTTACGCTTGTTTTTTAAAAAAAACAGAGATTATAAAATTTCTATTAGAGGAAGATGATTCTAAAACTAAAATTTCTATGTTGCAGGAATTTTCAAATGAATTTATTAAATTGGCAATTTTAGATCCATTAACTTTGAGTACTTTTGCGCCTCAAAAGCTATATTCCTTTGAATTTATATGTTACCCTCTTTCAGAAAATTCAAATGCCAGACGCATACCTTCTTTAAATGTATTTATAAAAGAGGTAGAAAAGGTTGAATATAATATCTTGGGAAAAGCTGCTTTATTAGAGAATTTGGAAGATTTAAAAAATACAATATCTTCAGGAAGAATGCCTTTCTAAAGAGCTATGAAGGGCTCTTTTATTAACAAAGAGCCCTTCATACTTAATTTAGATAATTAAACCAATAATTGAAGCATTAAGTAAGTTAACGAGGGTTGCTCCCAGCAATGCTTTAAATCCTAATTTTAAAAGATTATTTCTTTGCGATGGCGCAAGTACGCCAATTCCACCAATTTGAATTCCAATACATGAAAAATTAGCAAAGCCCGAAAGTGCATAGGTAAGTAAAATAGTTGATCGTTCTGAAAGAGCCATCTTGGTCAAATGTGCATATGCAACAAATTCATTAATTGCTAATTTTTCACCCAATAAAATCCCAGCTTGAATGCGTTCATGTTTCGGAATACCAATCAACAAGGCAACCCATTGAAATCCATAACCAAAACATTGATCCAAAGTCACACCAATACTGATACTCAAAAAATAATTAATGCCGGCAATCAGACTGATAAAGGTAATTAACATCGCAACAATATTAGCACTTAACATCATACCATCACTGGTTCCCTGTGACAATGCATCCAAAACATTTGATGTGCTCGGCTGCAATGTAAGTTCTTCAGTTGCATCTGAATTTGCTTGAGCTTTTTCAGGCAATAAAATTTTTGAAATAATTAACGACCCAGGAACAGACATCATACTCGCACAAAGCAAATGCGTCATAGAAACACCAAGTGATCCATAAACAGCCATAATTGAGCCACTCAATGTTGCCATGCCACTCACCATCACCACAAGCATTTCTGACTCTGTCATAGCAGGTAGATAATGTTTAATTAAAAGAGGTGCTTCAGTCTGCCCAAAAAGACTATTTGCAGCTGCACATAACGTTTCTGCTCCCGATGTCCCTAAAAAGGGCTGCATAACTTTTGCTAATAAAAAAACAACTTTTTGAATAACTCCTAAATGAAATAAGAGTGACATCAATGCACCAAAAAATATAACAATTGGAACGACTTTTATTGCAAAAATAACACCCCATGGCATTGATACATCTGCCAAAGAACCAAAAACAAAAGAGGCCCCCTCATTGGCAAATGAATATAATTGTGTAATGCCTCGAGACAATGCTTCAAAAGAATATAAACCCCATGTAGTTTTTAAAATAAGATAGGCAATCCCAAACTGCAATGAAAGTCCTCGCGCAATCATTCCATATGAAATATTTTTTTTATTATTTGAGCATAGAAAAGCAACAAATATAATTACGAACAGACTAAAACATTGCATTACAAGCATACAAAAACCTTTCTTGTTTAAAGATAAAAAAAGACAATTACTATTTTTTCATGGATTTTTATTAAAAAAGATAGAATCTATCTGTCATCCCAGACAAAAAAATTTTATCATGGATCAATAAAAAGTAAATCAAAAACGTTTGGTGTTCTTAAAAAAACTATGATAAGGTGGCTAATGAAAATATTTTTATTTCATCATAACAAAGGAGATCTATCATGATGAATATCAGATCATTATCAATAAAATACTCATACATAACAGTTGCTCTTATATTCTTTTCAATACATTCGATGCACGCAAACGAAGAAAACCAAAATACAGAAAATTTAAAAGAATGGGATCGATATGCAGAAATTATGTATCAAAATGAAAAAGAATTATTTGAAAAACAATTAAGCGAAGCTTTTTTATATCGCGTCTTAGAACAAGAATGTGAAAAATTACGAATAGCACTGCAAGAAAATAAACAAAAAATGTTTGAGGCATTTAAAATTGACGAATACAAAGCGTATGATGAACAAGGGAATCAACTGCGAACCATGGTTGACGCAACCACCTTAGAAAATATTATTAATGAAATGAAAAGCATTATTAATTCTTCTCAAGAAAAAATAGACCTGGTTCAAACAGAAATTGAAAATGTAAAAAAATACCAAAATGAACTAAAAATTGTATATCAAGCAATCATCAAAGAAGAAGCAACGCGATCTCAAGATCTTGCACAAGGAATTCCAAAAATTGACGAAGCTTTTAATGCTGCAATTGGAGCACGCAAAGCATTTTTAAATTCTGTTTTTAGTCTTTTGGATGAAACAAACAAGACCATTGAAACATTACAAAAAGAAGTAATTCCTACTCCTTAATACCGTATCAAATATAAAAAAAGAGAGCCCTACAGAAAACAGGCTCTCTTTTTTTATTATTTTTTTATTTTATTCTGCGGGCAATAATGATCCACTCTTACGTCGCTCTTCAAGTTCCCATGAACGAAGCGGCTCAATAATATCATCAAGATCACCTTGTAAAACTAAGTCTAATTTTTTAAGTGATAATTCAATGCGATGATCAGAGACACGATTTTGAGGATAATTATAAGTTCGTATTTTTTCTGATCGATCACCTGATCCAATCTGTTTTTTACGATCATGCGAAAGAGAATCTTCACGCTTTTGTCGCTCAAGTTCATACAAACGAGCTTGCAACGTTTTTAATGCCTTCGCTTTATTTTTTATCTGTGATCGTTCATCCTGACAGGTCACCATCAGTCCGGTCGGAATATGAATAATACGAATTGCAGAGTCAGTTGTATTAACATGCTGTCCACCTGCACCACTTGATCGATACGAATCAATCCGTAAATCTTGTGGATTAATAGTAATTTCAACATCATCAATTTCTGGCATCACCGCAACGGTCACTGTTGACGTGTGCACACGTCCTGCCGTTTCAGTCACTGGAATTCGTTGTACACGATGCACACCTGATTCAAATTTTAATCGCTTGTATGCGCCTTTTCCTTTAATGTAGGCAATAATTTCTTTGTATCCACCAACTTCAGATGGCTGCGATTCAACAATGGAAATATCCCAATTTCTTTTCAATGCATACAAGGAATACATACGATACAACTCTGCTGCAAATAATGATGCTTCATCCCCACCTGCCGCTGAACGAATTTCAAGAAAAACTGAACGTTCATCTTTATCATCAGCAGGATATAAAATATCTTCAAGTTCTCTTTCACAGGCTATTTTTTCTGCCGACAATCGTGCTATTTCTTCTTGACATAATGCTGCAAGATCTTCTGGCGCATCCTTCAATAAAAGAATATTTTCTGCTATTTCTTTATTCGCTTTTTCAATTTGATCATGTAATTCAAGTACCGTTGCATAGTAAGTCACTTTTCTCTGAAGCTCTGCTCGACGCTTTACATCAATATTTGGCTTTGATAACTCCTCTTGCATTGCTGCATGGTCATCTTGTACTTTATTCCACTGAATCATAAAAAAGTGTCCTTACGGGTAAAAAAGAAAAGAAGCTATGAATAAACTCATAAACGAGTATACCATAGCTTCTTCATATATCTTAATGCAAATTATTGTTTTTTTGTTTTTGCTTGTGCATATCGTTGTTGGAATCGATCGATACGACCAGCTGTATCCACAAATTTTTGAGCACCGGTGTAAAACGGATGACAATGTGAACAAATATTTGTTTCAATTTTTTTTACTGTCGCTGTAGTATCAAAATTAAAACCACAAACACAGCGTACATGTACATCAAATACTTCTGGATGAAAATCTTTTTTCATAACAATATCCATTCTTTTTATGAGTTATTCCATACTTTTAAAATACTTTTTTAACGTATCAATCGCAATTACTGAAGTAATCTCTACTCCACGCATCTGCCCCCAATACAAAGATGCAAAATCAGCCCAAAGCAAAAGCTCAAATAACTGATATTCCCATTCTTTTTCTTGAACATTCAGAGCATACCAAGGAATCTTATAATCGTCAAGCAGCTGACACACCGATGCCAACCCTTTTTTTTCATGGCTGGTAAGATTAGTTGTATGCATCAAAAGCATCGCATACTTTTCATGCTCCTGAGACAAGCCAACAATGCCATTATGACAAAATTCAGGAAAATTCTTGTTCACCACTAACGCCTTGCTATTTTCATTAAATTGCGTTGTGGCCCGATACGCAGCAACTTCTGAATCATTACTGACTCCCAAACAGACCAATGATCGCCCTGAGCTCATCATCGCTAAAAAAGCCTCAAAAAAAGCTTTATCTGAAAATCGTTCGACCATCAAAGTTACTTTTTGAACCAATTCATCAATTAACAAAGGCTTAGTAAAAAAAGCATATTTTTCAAATATATTTCCCAAAATACCGACAAAAAAACCAAGCGAAGCGCGCGGTGCTGAACAAATAGGAACCTGAAAAAAAAGATTTTTATCTTTTTCTGCCAAAGCCTTCAGCTCTCCTCCATGAGCCAAAGCAATGATGGGAACTTGCTTTTCTTGCAACTGATTATAGGCATCTAACACTTCCCATGTATTACCTGAATATGAACTGACGATTGCTAAGGTTCCCGGCTGAATCAGAGCAGGAATTCGCGCAGATCCTAGAACCTGAACCTGAACCAACCCTCCTTTTTTTTCAACTAAAGACTTAAAAAGAGCGCCCGCAATCCCTGATCCTCCCATGCCAAAAAAAAGAATCGTATGATATTGTTCCTGCGCATTATTGCTGTTTTGTTGATCAAAAATAGCAGCTGCAAGCTGATATCCTTTTTTTATTTTTTCAGGCCAATCCATTAATTCATGCAACATTTTTTTCCTTTTTTTTAAGAAAATGCTCAGACATTTTAAAAAATTCATGGCTAGTTTAATACGAAAGCCAAATAAAGGCGATAGATTTTTAGTCTAAAAAACTAGATCTTCGATATCTTTTTTTATATAGTTCATACAATGTGAATCAATTATTTTTCCAAAACAATTTCAATAAGAAAGGTTGAATATGATTTCAAAAAATATCAAGGGACTTTTGCTTCACCTGGGACTTGTATCGATTTTTGCTATGCCGCTTCAGACAATGCATGCTGCAGGAGGACCAACGAGCAAAGGCTTCAATGAAGAAGTTGTCATGGGTCTATCCTGTATCATTGGATTTTTTGCATTAACAGGAGGAATAATCTATTTAGCTATTCAAGATCAAAAGGCTCTTGATGCAGAACCAGCTGACAATATCCCTAACTATCTTCGTGAAGTAGAACGATCATTACTACACATTGAAGGACATGAATATTTACGCGCATGGATGAATGGCGAACAATGGCAAATTTGGCTTCAAAATAAAGTTAATAGCTGCACTCGCGCCTCTGAAGTTTTAACCATTTATAATGAACTACAAAGACTCCCAAGAAATTTTGCCCGTGAATCACTTCGTCGTGCTGAACACTTAGCAAAAAAATATGGCATGCATAACGAACAATGTCTCAATTTATATAATCGCGCAAGTAAAGTCGAACATGCAATTCGTGAAATGACCGAAATTGCAAAAAAACGATATGATCAAATAAGCACTCAAGAATCACTGACAAGAACGTATCAAACATTTTACAACGAGATTGTTCAATTGCAACGAACAAGTATCTTCACTATTGATATTAATACGATCAAGACCTATGCATATAGTTCTTATCCTAATTCGCCATGGCCATACATGGACATGATTAATCATATTGATACCATCAAAAAACAGACGATTGATCTTTATACACGCATCAAAAATACTCCCACACATCATGTACAAGCAGAATACATGCAAATGGTCGATGAATTACACAAACGCACCTTGTGGGCTATTGATTTCATCACCAAAGATCCGCACTATGCTACACAATACAATGTCTATTTAACACAACAACGTATTCGTTAAAAAACCAAAAAAAAGGGCTTTGAAATATTTCAAAGCCCTTTTTACATTCAATTTTTAATCACTCACCATAAAAAGCATTTTCACGATAATCAATGATTGGTTTTCCATCTTCTTGTTCACCCACAAGGGCAATATCAAAACGACAAACAACATCTTGAACATCAAGTCGCTGTAAAAAAAGCTTTGCTGTTTTAATAATTTTTTTTTGCTTAGAAAGATTGATAACCATTGATGTTGAAAAATAAGAAGTCTTTCGTGTTTTCACTTCAACCATAGCAACGACCTCGCCTTTGCGAGCAATAAGATCAATTTCACCGAGACGTGAACGATAATTAAGGGCTACGATTTGGTAGCCCTTTTCTTTTAAATACTGAGCAACTGAACTTTCTCCCCATGATCCTAACAGAGTTCGTTCTTGCATAGCTTTTGTTACTTTCAAAATATGTATTTATGCCTTAAAGGGCGTGCTGCGCATGCTATTCACTGCCATGTGCGTAAATGGTGAATGTGGATATTTTTCTTGCAATAATTCAATATGTTCAATTGCACGATCGGTATCATCATGTGCTTTTGCAAGCAAACACTCTAAAAAAAGAATGCGCGATTCAAACACATCAACATCCGCTAAGAAATGCTTTTTAATTTTTGCGAGCCGTTTTCCAGCCGATTGAATTTTGCCTTCACGAACATATTGATGAAAAATATACGTCTCTTTTTCCATCAAACGTTCTTTGCAGGTATTTAAAATATCTTGCACATGATCAGCATAGTGCGAATTAAAAACTTTAATCATAAAATTATTACAGAGCTTTATTGTTTCTTCTGTCGTTGTACTATCGCAATCTCGATGAATCTTTAATGTTTGTCTAAATTGCGCAACAATCGCTTTATATGCAGCATATTCAGCATACGCATGCGTCGGGTGGAGCAGAGCAAAATTATCATACATATGATACGCTTTGGTTAAATAATCTTTTTCAAGATAGAGATCAGCTAAACGCAAAGTATACGTGGCCACATGAGGACTCTCGGTAAACTCTTTTATCGCTTGTTCAAGTAAGATCATTTCTCGAGCACTGTTTTTTTCTTTTTGAGCAAGACAAATATCTCGATGAAGCCCGTCTGCTGTAATTTCGGCAACTATTTCTGGCTTGGTTATTTTTCTTTTATTTTTTTTACTACATGCCGAAAAAACTAAAATACCACCGAAAACAACAACATATAAAACTTTGTATCCGTATTTCATTATCTGTTTCATAAAGCTCTCCTTTGCTATATCTTGGTTATTATCTATCTTCTGGTAGTTTACCGTGATTTAAGAATAAAAAAAGTTTTTTAAAGAAAACAGAAGAATCTCATAATTTTAAAAATTAAAAAAGCATCATTTTAAACAGATGTATAAAAAAATATAACAATAACTAGCAAAAGTTATGAGATATAGATTGCTCATTCTCATAACTTTTGCTACTATAAAATAGTATGAAAGAAGTAAAATAGTATCAAACCTCATCAGAGGTTCATTTTCAAAGCGGAATAAGCTGCCTCAAAGGATATCATGCATATCATCAAACAACATTTCAAAGCAATTATTTTTGACATGGATGGCACCATCATTAAAACTGAGAACGCCTGGCAAAGCATTGCACATGAAACATTACAAGTCTGTAACATTACTATTGAAGAATTACCTGAAGAAGATCATTTTTTTTTAAAAAAATTAGCAGGCGCAGGATTCATTGAAGCCTTCAGTATGATGAAAGACTATTTCAAATTAACCATGCCTCTCGATCATTTTATCGAACATGCAAAAATTATTGCTCATAAAAAATTCGAAACAGAAATCGACTTCATTCATGGTTTTCAAGAGTTTCATTCAGTATTACAAGAACATCAAATTCCTTCAGGACTTGCAACCAATGCTCACCGCACCCATCTTGATCTTCTTGCAAATAAGCTTAACTTTCATCGCTTCTTTGATAAACATTTATATGCAAGTTCAGATGTTGAAAACAGAGCTAAACCTGATCCAGCACTTTTTTTGCACACCGCACAACAGCTTGGCGTCTTACCTCATGAATGTATTGTATTTGAAGACTCAAAATATGGTTTTCAAGCGGCACAAGCTGCTGGCATGAGATGTATTGCCATCGAACATCCAAACAACTTCAATGATCGTCACTTAGTCCATGGAAGCATCGCATCGTACAATGATGCTCTTGCATCGCTCCGTACATTATGCAAAAATGAAACACTTGTACAAACAGAAGAAGCTTCAGTACTTGTATAACATTCAAATATTTTATGAAAACTTATCTATAATTGCTCTTTAATTAATGCCTTTTTACCCCGCAAAGCAATGCCTAAACTAATAATTTTGGTTATGCCACGTGCTTTTAATTCAACGGCATAATTACGATCATTAATCTGTTGAAGTGCATCTTCAGCTGCTTTTGCAAGCATTTCATCAGTTTCATTTTTTGCTTTTTTAAATTCAATAATAATACCATATTTATTTGAGTCTTTCGGAATAAGCATTACATCATAACGACCAGTACCACTTTCACGATTAGATTTAACCTCATGTGTCTGTTTCAAACTGACAAGCATTCCCAATACAAATGCATGATAAAATTGTTCAGGTTCTTTTCCTGTTACATCAAAATGGCTCATTGAATCTTCAACGATTTCAACAAAACTTTCTTTAAAAATATCAATATCACCTGAAACCAAATCTTTAAGCATGTTTTGATAATGCGCAAATAATATATTTCCTTCAATCCATTTCATTACAACATCTCTATAAAAACCATGCACTTCAATATTTGGTATCGACAATGAAACGATCCAATCATTATTCTCATTTAAATATTTTCTTTCAAATGACAAATATCCCGTTAATAAGAAAAAATTATAAGTAACATCAGGAAATTTGAAAACATCTTCAAACGTTACAAAATCAACTATTCGTTTATCAATCGTTTTTCCCAACATTAATTGCTCAAGATCTTCTTTAAAAGAAGCCGGTGTTTTTTGTATAATTTCTTTGATTAAAAGATTGTCACTTGATCCCATCCAATGCGCTGCAAGATCATGCTTTTTATCAATATAATTCAAAACTGACCAAGGATTATAAACGGTTCGATCATTGCCTGCATGATAATTATTATACCAAGACTTCATCTTTGTATCATTGACATGAGGACCATAGTATTCAAGCATTGTCGTAACTTCAGCTTCTGAAAATCCAAAAAATTCTGAATATTGTTCATCCAAAATGGTACATACTTTGAGATTATTAAGTCCGCTAAAAATAGACTCTTTTGATACGCGTAAAATACCAGTCAAGAAACCCTTTTTAAGCGATAGATTCCCCTTAAACGCAGCGCCTAAAAAGGTCCGCATAAAGTTAATAATATCAGAATAAAAATCATTACCAAATCCTGCATGAATCGGCGCATCATATTCATCAAGTAAAATAATTGGTTCGACACCATGATATCGATGAAGATAAACAGATAAATCATGTAATGATTCTTTAAAAATATCAATTGATTCTGATCTATGCAAAACAGCATTAAATCTTTCTTTTTCTTGATCAGTTAAGAAGTCTGATTCTAAAACATATCTATGATTTTGATATTCTTTTGCAATAACTGATTTCAATGCTTTATAACATAAATCCCAATTCGACTGCTTTGTATCTTTAAGAGTCAAAAAAATAACCGGATACTTCCCCTGATGCTCCATAACATCTTCATATTTTTCAATGACAAGACCATTAAATAAATGTCGATTCGAGTTTTCAGATTTTTCAAAAAAATACTTGAGCATAGACATATTGAGCGTTTTACCCCAACGTCGTGGACGGGGAAGCAGAATAACCTTCGATCCATCTTCAACTGCTTCTTTTATAAACAGACTTTTATCGACCAAATAATGGTTGCCTTCAGCCACTTCTTTAAAATCGTCAATGCCGAGTGCTATTGTTTTTTTTTTCATTGCAAGTCCTCTATAAAATCCTTATTTACATAATTTTACTCAATCGATCGTAGCCCAAAATAAGAAAAATCACAATAAACTGCTTAAAAACAAGCTTTTTTGCAAATCCCCCTTGCATAAAAATAGTTTCCATTTTATAATTTTTGTAGAATTGTCATGCGATTAAATATTTATTTTTTGTCAATAATCGCGCGGTCGGCCAAATAAAACAGGTCGGCCAAATAAAACAGGTCGGCCAAATAAAACAGGTCGGCCATCCGCCGTCGCATTTCGTTTAATGCTATGGCGAGATATAATTAAACGAAAGGTCGACTATGAAGAAACTCTTATTATTCCCTACATTACTTCTTACTATTAATCTTGGTGCAGCAACAACTGAAACAACTCACAATGATGTTTCAAAAACTGAAGCAACAGCAACGAGCCAAAAAAAAGAACGTTCACTTAAGCAGCGTTATGACAAATGGGTTGCTAAAAATCCAAGAAAAAACATATTCATCAACTCAGCATGTCTTGCTGGATTGACAGTTATATCTGCTATGATAGATCAGAAGATTAAGTTTTTGCAATATCCAATGCTGGCTACGGTTAGATCTTCTACATTGCTCATTTCCGTAAAATTCATTCATGATTCTTACATTGCAAATCAGTATCAATGGAAAAAACTCAATCAAATTAATCAACTTAAAAAAGAAATGGCACAACTTAAAAAACAACAACAATAAATTTCCATTTTAAATAATCAGGGTGCCAGAGCTTAAACTCTCGCACCCTTTTTTATTGAAACCCAAAACTGAACCTTGAGCTTCCTTTTTTTTTCGTTAGACTTAAACCTTAATATCATACACTTAATTTTTAAACAGCAGCATTAAGGAGATTTATGAGTCAGCAGACAGAAAAGCGATCATTGCTCAACAAAGTTTTTCAAGTTGGCAGTCTTACATTAGTCAGTCGTTTTTTGGGCATTATTCGAGAAGGTGTCCAGGCACATTATCTTGGCGTTGGCGCTTTGTCTGATGCTTTTATTACTGCATTTAAGATTCCTAATTTTTTCAGAAAAATTTTTGCCGAAGGCGCGCTTTCCGCTTCATTTATTCCTGAATTTGTAGCCCTCATTAAACAGAATAAAAGAGATGAAGCATGTCGTTTTTTAACCACTGCATTTATTTTTTTTGAAGGGATTGTTTTATTATTAACACTGCTTGTTATGCTTTTTACCTCGCGCATTGTTTCAATCATTGCACCCGGATTTTCAACCGAACAGATCGCCTGCACTATTCCCTATTTACAAATTTTATTTCCCTTACTTTTTTTTCTTTCAAGCGCAGCACTGCTCACCGGAGCTCTTCAATCGCTCAATCATTTTATTATTCCCAGCGCTGCTTCAGTTATTTTAAATATTGTCTACATCGGTTCATTACTTTTTTGTAATTGGAAAGCACTGAGTCCAGAATACCTCTGCTTTGGCATTGTTGCAGGAGGCGCGATTAGTTTTGGAATCCATCTTTGGGTCTACTATCGACTTGGACTGTATTATGCTTGGTTTAATGAAACATCATTGATGCATTTAAAAATTATGCTCAGCCGCTTTGTTCCCTTTCTTCTGGGCGCAAGCATTGTTGAAATCAATCTTTTTGTTGATACATCGGTTGGATCATATCTGCCTAAGGGTGAAATCACCCTGCTCTACTATGCAATGCGCTATGCACAGATTCCTCTGGGAATTTTTTCTATTGCACTTTCAACGGTGCTGTTACCCCATTTTTCTCGAATCGTTTTATACGCCAAACAACGCTTCAATTTTTATCTCCTTGAAGTAACCAAATTAATTACCTGGGTGATTATTCCCACCATGCTTTTTTTGATGTTTATTTCACACAATATTTTTGCACTGATCATGCTTGGCAGCAAAGGAACGCCTGAACAGATTCTCAAAGCCGGACATCTGCTTATTATTTTATCCACAGGACTTATTGTTTTTTCACTCCATCGATCGGTCATCAATATGCTCTATGCACTTAAAGATGCGTGGACACCGACCTGGACAACTATTTTAGCAACGGTCTGTAATTTTTTTGGCAACATTATAGGGCTCTGGTACGCCGGTGTTTATGGCATCGCTGCTTCAACGGTGATCAGCAGCGCCATTTCATTAGTTGCCTGTTTATACGTTTTACATAAAAAACATGCTATTTATTTTGGCCATGATCAATTCATTCAATTTCTTATTCCTTTTACCATGCAGATTATTGTTGGGTCATTAACTTTTTTAGGACTTTTTTATGGAATCATCTGGAGCGTTGCAGGAACCTGGCTCGAGCAAGCAATTCTCAATGGACAAATCTACTGGCTCGTCACCTGCTCCCTCTTTGGACTGATCATGTCTGCACTTTTTTTTACCCGAAAACAATCAGGGATTTCTTTATATTTTTTAGATTTTCATTGACCAGCTATTCTTTTTCTATAGCCTATAAAGAGTAACGAGATGGTAATACAAAAGATCATCATATAAAAAAGGATTTATACTATGAATATGCGCCGCATTATTTTTCCACTTTTTTTAAGTTTCTTTGGTAATCAATTGCTCAATGCATACGCCCCTGTCCCTCTTTCAAAACCGTACGAAATACCAACTTTTTTATATGAAAAAAGAAAACAGACCATGAGTTCTGGTTTTTTTGTTGAAGGTGGATCTACCACTATCGGTGGTGATGGAGATGGTCATCACATTGATTTTTTACAACGATATGAACCATTTCAATCAACCATTGGCATGCTCAAAACACGCATCACCGACAAAGCAAAAGCAGACGCTTTGTACACTATTTTAACAACACCAGGAAGTCTTTCAGAACATGATGGCGCAATTAGCTATCAAGCGAATTATGACCAGATTAATGCAACTTCATGGTTTACCATCAAACTTCCGATCGACAAATTTTTTGGTTCATTTTTTTGGAATACCTACCTTCCTTTTACCTATCAATCAATCAGAAATGTGACTTTTGAAGATCAAACATCTAACACCCCTGGCGGCAGCAGCGCTCTGGTAAAAACAAATATTACCGACGATTTGAATGCGTATTTACAAGAATTTGGTTCTAACATAAAAATTCCAAATGTTGCACATGCCTACGGCGGCCTTGGCGATATTATCAGCATGCTTGAATGGCGACGACATTTTCCTCAAAAGCGTGAATATTTAATCGATGTTTTAGTCCATGCAGGGCTTGGTGTCAGCATCCCAAGTGGCATCAACAATGATGTTGATTATCCACTGATGCTTCCGAACGGCAATCGAGGTGCCTGGGGAATTCCATTGACGGCAGGCATTGATCTTGGTTTTTTACATGGCTTTCATTGTGGCATCGATGTTGACTTTTTAAGCCTCTTTTATGTCACCAATACATTTAGACTTAAAACAGATCCAGCTCAAACATCATTATTTATTCCTGAAAAGGGGATCGCAACGCTTGCACAAGGAAATACCTGGCACTTTAATCTTTTTGGTCGTTGGGAGCGCATAAACAAAACAGGATTTTATGCCGGGCTCAAGTATCAATTTATGACCCATAATGAAGATGAACTCTATCCTCTTGAAAACCAATTTGATTTTAACGTCGTTAATAGTAATCCACAACTTGATGAATGGAGTGCGCATTATTTTATGTTCTCTGCTGGTTATAATTCAGCACATCATAAAGATGCTCGTGTCACTTGTGATGGATCATTATTTTACAAAGCACCGATTGTTTATAAACGAAGTATTTTGATGCATACGTTTGGTGCTCAATTAACTATCCGTTTTTAAAAAAACTATCAAGCCGCACAATGCGCTCATTTTTTTGTATTAAAAAAAGCTCTTCACGTGCAACTTTTTCTTGATAAAAAGGATCATGGAGCAATGCTTTTTTTTCAGCAAAAAGCTGCTGAACTAACTCTTTTTTTTTTTGATGCAATAAAGAAAGCTCTTGATATTCATGCATCAAGCGTGCACGATATTTTCGATTAAACGGATGTCGATCAAACAAGAGAACAAGCACTGAAAAAAAAGTCAAAATAAGAAACCAGAAAGAGTATCGTTTAATTTTTTGCTTTATTACAATATACTTCATCGCCCCCCTTTTTTTTATCATTTTATTTTTCAATATCCCGATGATATGCAAACGCTTTTACATGCGAAAATCCCTGCACAATGAGACGCTCAACAAAAGCTACTGATCGATGTTTTCCTCCTGTACAACCGATAGAAATCGTTGCTGAAAAACGACCTTCTTCATACGTTTTTTTTAAACTATATTTAATAAACGTCACCAAATAATTCCAATATTCTTGAACTTCAGTCGTATTAAAAAGATACTCCTGTATAGCAGCATCTTTGCCATGCAAAGGACGTAAATGGGGAATAAAAAAAGGATTAGGCAACGGGCGTAAATCATAAACCGCATTACTTTCAAGTGGAATGCCATATTTAAAACCGAACGAAATAAAATTAACCAATAAATCAGGCATGGTTGCTGCATTAAAATAGGATAACGCCCACTTACGCAAATCATGCAGATTCCAATGATCAGTATTCATGTACAGATCAGCCTGTTGCATTAAAGGATCAAGTAACTTACGCTCAGAGGCAATCGCTTCAGGCAATGATAAGCGAGATTCAAACGGATGACGTCGCCGCGTCTCTTGAAACCGTTTTAATAACGTCGCTTCACTCGCATCCAGAAAAATAATTGTTACTTTCCAAGCAGAGTTTTTTAGCGCTAATACATCTTTTACATGGAGTGAAAAAAACTCTTTGCCGCGAATATCAATGCCCAAAACAACTTTAGATAATGCATGCTGCGTGGCAATACAATCTAAAAAATGTTGAATCATCGGAACGGGTAAATTATCGATACAATAATAATCTAAATCCTCAAGAACTCGTACAACTCCTGTTTTCCCAGCACCCGAAAGCCCAGTAACAATAATTAATTCTTTATCAGATATTATATTTTTTTTACTCTGTTCAATTGAAGAAACTCCATTCATAGCCATCAACCCTCGTGCTTCATTTTAGGTTTTATACTCTGGTAATTTTTATTCTATTATAACAAAGTGATTATAATAAGATAGAATACAACATAAGGCGTCAATACAGAGTATCTCAAAAAAAAACGGAGAAGAACTATGAATAAAAAAATAACTTTGTTTTCCCTTGCAATGATCACTTTTTTTTTACCTGCTCTTTCAAGCAATGATCAAGATGAAAAACTTGATCCAGAAGATGAACGACATGCCTGGATAAAAACAACTGCTGATATTATTAGCATGGTTGATGATAAAGGATTTAGAAAAGAAGTCACTTTCGCAGAATGTATGCAAGATGCTCTCAAAGCATATTTGGCAAAAATTGATGCTCACACCTGTTTTTTTACCGCTAAAGGCCATCAATCAATGAAGGATACTGCAACGGGAAAATTTTCAGGCATCGGCGTTAGCATCACGGGAAAATCACTTGAAGATGATTCACTCGTGCTTGTTGATGTTGTTGAAGGTGGACCTGCCGAAAAAGCTGGGCTCTTGCAGGGTGATAAAATTTATGAAGTTGATGGCTTTAAATTACAAGGACTATCATCTGATGAAGCGATCGGCAAAATCAAAGGAAAACTCGGAACCTTTGTGAAACTCAAAATTATTCGCGGCAAAAAACCACTTGAATTTAAAGTAAAACGAGATGTTGTTAAAGATGAACCAAGCATCTGGTACCGTTTTCAAGATCATGATATTTATTATTGTGCACTCAAAATTTTTAATGAACCTGCAGCACAACAAATGAAAAGCATGATCAAAAAAATGGAAGCTCATCCGTGCAAAGGGCTTATTATCGACTTGCGTAATAATCCTGGTGGAATCCTTGAATCAGCAATCGATATTGCTGCATTATTTGTACCAAAAGGATCAACGATTGTTACCACAAAAAATAATAAAAATCTGGTAATGAATACGTATAAAACTAATACTGATCCGATCATCAAAAAAGCAATGCCTATTTTTATTATCACTAATAATTTTACCGCATCTGCTGCAGAAATTTTAACCGGCTGTCTTACCTTTTATGCTGAACATAGTAATAATCGACAGCTACAAGTTTTTTCAGTTGGAACCAAAACACATGGAAAAGGATCTGTCCAAGAAGTGATTCCTGTTGGCCAAGGCTGTGCCATGAAATTAACCACAATGCTTTATTATCTGCCCAACAATATTTCGATTCAAGCAGTCGGCATTGAACCGGATTTTTTAGTCAAACCAAAAACAACACCCGAAAAAGAATTAAAATGGATTGAAGAAACGTATGGCCGTGAAACATCAATGAAAAATCATATCACACCACTTGAAATAAAAAAAATTGAAGGAAAACCAATCACCAAAGAAGATGAAGCAGCAGCAAAAAAAGAAAATACCAAAAAAGAATCTGTTGACCCTGAAGATGATGCTGACATCACGACATTAACATCTGCACAACGAGAAGAAAAAAGACAAAAAGATTTATCTCAAAATCTTCAAATTCAGACCTGCATTAACATGATTAACATGCTTGCCTTAGCGCATAAAGCATCTCCTGAAGAAGTGGTATCACGTAAAAAAGCTATAATCTTTTTACAAAAGAATTTTCAAACCGACAATCCAACAAAACTTGAACTGATCAAATAAATAAATAAAAAAATCTTAAAAAATTTATGCGGGGACCTTATTAAGTAAGGTCCCTGAATCATTTTAAAGAACTTGTTCGTCCTGAATTACTGCTTGATTTTACAGCTAACTTAGATCAGTTTTTTTTCAGGTGTTACTTTTTCTTTTAATTGAATATTTGATTCTTTTTGAGATCCAGAAGCCTCTCCCTGCTCAATCTGATCATCTTCTTGTTTTTTTTGAGGACGACCAAAACGTGGTGGTTCAATGGTAATACCCAATAAACCAAAGAGCCACTTTTTAAGATCTGAAACTATTTCTAAAGCGGTAAACCAAGCAACAATAAAAAACTTTTTTGCTTGATCCATGATGCTTGCATCATGAGAAAACGGAATTACTTTTTTTTGCTTACGCAATCGATCAGCCTCTTCTTCACGTTCTTTTTTGCGCTGCTCTTCTTCTTGTTCTTTAATTTTTAATTGCTCAAGCATTTTTGCTCGATCATTAATCACCGCCCCTTTTTCCTCAAGCTGCTTAATCGCATTTTCAACTTGCTGCATCTGTTGCGCTGCATTTTTTATCAACTCATCACTTTCATTAAAAAACGTCGTTGTAAAAAAAGTCTGTAAATTTTTAAGTTGATCTAATGAACCCTTAATCTGATAATATTTTTCACGTGCCTTTTTATCATCAAGAAACTGCCTGAGCTCTTGAAAAATCTTATAACTTTCAGCTTTTTTACTTTGCGCCATTGCAAGAAATGTTTCAACTTGATTTCGTCGCATAGTAATATTTTTATCAAAATCTTCAACTAATTTTATATCAAGTTTTAGTTGTTGCATTTCAATATCAAGCCGTTTTATATCGCGCTCAAGTTGAAACGCCTTTTGCTCTGCATCAAGACGTGTTTGGTCAGGATCTTCGATCGTATCAAGTGATTTTTGTAACTTTTCAATCATTTCTTGGTATACTTCATCAAGGAGACTGGTAATCGCTTCACTGCTCACACCAATTTTACGATAAAAATCATTACACTGTTTATCTGAAATATCATATTTTGGTTGATATTTTTCAATGTTATGCGTTTCCATTGCAATAATAACATCATCAATTTCAGCTAAATATTGTTCTGCAAGATTCTGCCATTCACGTTTTTTAACCCAATTTCCATACAAACCAACCTGGGCATTTTGTTGAATCATTCCTTCTGCATATAAAGCAGAATAAAAAAGGTTCAAGCTCAGGATAAACACCAGATAACGCACAGGTTGATATTGTATAAAAATCTTCACAATTCCCTCTTTCTCTTGATCATAAACGGCATACAAAAATGTTTAATAAAAATATATTATAATGTACGAGATAAATCACGTAATTCTTTATATAAATTCAAAACCAATTCTTCAGCTTCTGAAGATGTATACGTCCATTGAACGCCTTGTTCAATACGCGTCAAAATTGATCGATCACTTTTAATATCAATGATATCAATACGGACCACATTCATCAACGGATGAACCATTGATGGAGCTCTCACAACACCAGCACGCCCCAAAAGACTATAAGCGATATTCCCTTCCGACAGAAATGAAAGCATAACTTTTTTTTGCCAGACCATGTTATGATATCCAACATGTTCTTTATGAATTGTTAGTAAAATACTTTCTTGCCCTTTGGGATATAAACATTGAACAGGTGTTGTATTTGGAATACCTTTTTCAGAAAAAGTTGCCAAAACGGCGACTATTTTTTCCTTTTGTAACAATGCTATTAAATCTTCAGGTAACTTCACTCCTATGTGCTTTGCCATAAAATCCTCGTAAAAAAAATTAATATAATTTGGTTACAATTTCATTCTCATACACCATCCCCCGCGGTGTAAGTCTTACCATATCATGATCTACAATAAGAAAACCTTCTTTTTCCAGCCAGGACAAACTATGATGCATCTCTTTCTGTTTGTCAAGATCAAGACGATACAAAAGCTCATCAAGAGGAATTCCCTTTGTTTGACGCAAGCCTAACATATATCGTTCAAGCCGATTCTGCTCATCAGTAATTTTTTCATACAAAGGAGCCGCTTTGCCATTCTGTTCTATTTTTCCTTCTTCCCACTGCCGAAGATACGCGGTCAAACTTTTTTGATTCACAAAACGCTGTTCATCATACAATGATGCAGCACCTAACCCAAATCCTTTATATGCCTTTCGTTGCCAATAAGCATAATTATGCGTTGATTCATATCCAGGAATCGCAAAATTAGAAATTTCATATTGCATAATGCCATGCCGCGCTAACAACGCAATCGTTTCTTGATACAATCGAACCATCTCATCATCTGATGCGGCTGCAAGCTCTTTGCGTGCAATGCGATGTGCAAGCGGTGTATTTTCATGAATCGTTAAAAAATAAATTGAAATATGCTTAATAGGCCACTGTAAAATGGTCTGCAACGTTGTCCACCAATCTTCTTCAGTCACTCCGGGAAGGCCGATAATCAAATCAACTGAAACATTCGCTTGATACATAAAAATTTTATCAAATAACGTTAATACATCATGCGTTGTCTGCTTTCTATTTAAAGCGTGCAATGCCGCATCATTTAAAATCTGCACACCAACACTGAAGCGATTAAACCCAAGTGCTTTCCACGTTGAAAGCATCTCATGCGTCACACCACTCGGATTCACTTCTATCGTCATCTCTTGTACAATCGCCTGATCAATCTGTGAAAACAATAGTTCAGTGGTCTCTTGCAATAAATTCAATGGATATAAACTCGGCGTTCCCCCACCCCAAAACAATGTTTTTCCATTTTTTGAATGTTCAGGATTCTGTTTAAAAAAATCTTTTATTTCACTCATGAGCGCCGTATGATATGAACCGATCAACTCTTCATGTTTTTCAAAAGCAACAAAGTCACAATAGTGACACTTGTTTTTACAAAATGGCCAATGAATATAATAATGTTCAATATTCTGCCTACTCATCTATTATTTTTATCCTTATATATTTTTACATATTACTTTTTATTAACGAGCATCTTTTTTTTGTTTTTTTTCTGCTGCGCGATGCTTTATCAGATCATACATCATGGTAATATCACGATTTAATGACTCATACAATGTTTCGTATTGTGCATATTTAATACCCAACGCCGCATGAAAAATCTGTTCAATTGTTTCTACTAATTCAGGATCAGAAACCCGTTTTTTTAATACTAAAACTGCTTCATCATCAGTCAACGATTCCATCGAAATCAAAAACTCTCTTGCTACATACCATTTTACTATACGTGTCAAGTGGTAGTATGAACTCTTAATATCATCGATTGTTTCAATCTTTTTTTGTCTCATTTTTTCAAGCTTTTCAATCATCTGATCCGCAATACTCATCTGTCGTTGAAAATACCATCGATAAAGAAAGAAAAAAAATAAAACCAGAATACCAATTCCCAAACCAACTAACATTCCTGCTTGCGCAACAACCAATCGATTAGCAAAAAAATCAGGCGCATACGGCTTACATAATGCAAAAACAGGCGATGTTTGAAGCGCTTCTTTCATATCAACCTCCGCATCCGCTTATGAAAAAAACGAGTCAACTGATTAAACCACGATTCTCCGGTCAAAAATGTCACATGGTCAATCGTATGTTTTCTAAAAAAAGTATCTTGCTCACCTATTCGCTCATACATAGCTTGTGAAAAATCTTTTCCATCGACCAAATGCTCTTCTCCTGTTTCTGCATCGGATAGATAAAAAAATCCTTCAAGCGTGAAATCTTTTTCTAACGCATCAAGAATTCGAAATGCAACAAAATCATATTCATACCGTAAAATCTTTAATAATTGTGCATCACGATCAGATAATCCAATAAAATCAGAAAGCATAAAAACAATGGCATGCCGTCTTTTCAATTGCATCAAAAACTGTAACGGAAGTGTAAAATTGGTCAACTTCCCTTTTTGATACGGCCTGCAAATCGCTTCAATAATTTTATGAAGATGCCCTGCTCCTCGTGACGGCGGAATCCAACATTCAATCGAATCACTAAAAGCCAAAAATCCAATTTTATCTTTACTCAACTGTCCAATCCATCCAAGTGCTGCAGCAAGTTCCTGTGTGATTGACGTACGCTCAGGATCTTTCGATGAAAAAAGCATCGAAGATGAAGTATCTAAAAGAATAATCGCCGTTCGATCGCGCTCTTGAATAAATTGCTTCACCATGATCCGATCGGTCTTAGCAACACTATTCCAATCAATCATCCGTACATCATCACCCAACTGATATTCACGCAGCTGGTCAAACTCAAGCCCTGCCCCTTTAAAAGCAGAACAATAATCACCGGTGACGCTTGATGCAACCAGACGTTTAGTCATAAATTGCAAGCGCGCAACACGAGCTCTCACTTCACTCTGCAGCATCGCAATCCTCTTATTTTTTTAAACAATTTTTTAGATTACCACAACATATCCATTGTTTTCTGCAATAACTCAGGCAAAACAATCGAACCATCTTTCTGTTGTCCTTGTTCCATCAATGCGACCATCAAACGAGGCAACGCCAATGAAGAAGCATTTAAGGTGTGTACTAATCGTGTTTTTGATTCAACCGTTGGCCTATATCGTATTCCTGCCCGACGTGCTTGAAAATCGGTGCAATTACTACAAGACGACACTTCATAATATCGATTTTGACCAGGAAGCCAAACCTCAATATCATACGTTCGTGCTGACGAAAAAGAACAATCCTGTCCTGCAAGCAACATCACGCGATAATGCAATCCCAGTTGTTGTAAAATATTTTCTGCCGTTGCCACCATGTATTCAAGCTCATCATCAGATTTTTCAGGTTCAGTAATAGCATATATCTCAACTTTTTCAAATTGATGAATTCTAATCAATCCGCGCTCTTGCGAACCATAGCCACCCGCTTCACGACGATAACAACTGGTCCATGCAGCATGACGAATCGGCAACTGACCTTTAGTTAAAATTTGATCAGCATACATATTCGTTAAACTCACTTCAGCCGTTGGAATTAAATTGAGCCCATCTTCGGGCATGCTATAAAAATCACCTTTAAATTTGGGTAAATTACCCGAATTAACAAGAGCTTGCTCTTGAACAAGTGAAGGAGGAATAACCGGAATAAAACCACGCTGTGCATTATTTTTAAGCATCAAATGCGTCAACGCATATAAAACCTTTGTTCCCATTTCATGATAAAAAACAAATTGACCACCACTCATACGTGACGCCATTTCCATATCAAACCAACGTGCTTTTTGGTTTAACTGCACATGATTAAGTGGTTCATCAGATAATTCTTTTTTGACCCCATAGCTGCGCACTTCTTTGTTAGCCTCTTTGCCACCAACAGGAATATCTTCTTGCAAAAAATTAGGAAAAGACAAAATCAATTGTTCATACGCACTCTCTTTTTCCTTCAAAATTGCCTCGGCTTCTTTTAATGAAGCACTCAATGCAATTGATTCAGCACGCAAAGCTTCAGTAAAACCTTTTGCTCCTGCTGATGCCAAATCATTCTTTTTTTTGCGCAATTCTTCAACTTCAACTTTTAACGAACGAATTTGAACATCTTGATCACAAAGTCCATCTATGTCCAACGAAGGATCTTTTTTCAATAATCTTGCAGTATATATTTCTTTTTCTGTACGTAATAAGGCGCTATCAATCATGGCACATGACCTTCTTGTAAAGCTGAACAATCCAATGAAAATTCACAACACATTATATTAACGCATTTTAAAAAAAAGCTCAATGATAGAACAAAAAAAAGAGGCGCTATCAAAGCACCTCTTTCACCGTAACAAAAAAGAAAAATCAAAAATAATTTATTTTCGATACATTTTTAACCAAACTTTTGAATATTTTTTACCGACACGACGGAGAAGTCCAAAACCACGAATCCATCGAATCATATCTTCAATCGTTGCTACTGCATTTGATGGCTTTCCTCCATTATCAAGAGGAACTGTAAATCCAGCAAATGTTGGACGTTGTTTTGGCTTAAAGTTTGCAATTTTTTGTTCGAAAATAATTTTAAAACCAAACAGATCACGAATTACAAATGAGCGAATACCCCATTCCTGATCTTTCAATTCACTGATAATAGTGACACCTTTTTTCTTACAACGCTGAAAGTATTGATCGATACCTTTTTTCATATCGCATACAATACCAGCACCGCGAAGATTGAGGCGCTTTATCATACTAAACTCAGCCAATTCTTCAATGGACGGAGTTCTTAATACAATAAAGCACTTACCTTTTTTGATTTCTGCGTAGCTTAAAAATTGTGATTCCGCTTTCTCTACATGCAAGTCTACTACATCAAACCCAAGTTTTTCTGTATAAAACTTTACACTTTTTTCAACCGAATCCACAACAAGCATTGGCTTACCAGACTTCATCATGATATCCCTTCCCCCTCAAGAAAACAATAAAACCGATAGTCGGCTCTTATATCATTATGCGCTGCGAGCTGCCGCTGCTACTCTTTTGGCCAGCCGACCAATCTTACGTGAAGCTGTTTCTTTCTTCACAACACCTTTTGTACAAGCACGAGCAATTTTTGATTCAACTAATCGCATCAATGTTTGCGCAGTTGTAACATCTTTTGCTGCAATCGCTTCTATAATTTTTTTTGTTGTCGTTTTAATTTCTGATTTACGAGCTATGTTTCGCAAACGACTTTTTTCAGTTGTTACTGAACTTTTCTTAGATGCTTTTAAATTTGCCATCGTCTATCCTTATAATTAATAATTACAAATTATGAGTAAATTATACAACTTTTTTAATTTTTCCCGCTTTTACGCACTTAGTGCAGACCGCTCCTCGTTGTACTGTTTTTTCGCCTTTAAAGCTAAAACGAATCTTATGTACATTAGGATATGCCCAGTGTTTAACACGGTTATTTGCATTAGAAACCGAATTAACAACTTGGGGTCTTTTGTCACAAATCACACAAATATTTGCCATAATAAAATCCTCTACAATAAAAAATAAGTAAAAAGTGAAAATAGTGTAACATGTCCATCATTTATTTCAAATTATCTTAGAAATTCTAAGATTTTATATCATTTTTGTCGTTTTTATCAGCTGACTTTTCAATTTCGGCCCCTTCTTCACCAATTTCATCAGGTCGAAAACTATGCATTTCCCGTGGCTCAATATCAAGTAATGTATAAACTTCTTGAGCACTCAACGTCTCTTTTTCAGCCAATGTTGTCGCTAATAAATCTAACTTATCACGATTTTTTTCAAGCAACGTTTTTCCTTTTTCAAGACATTGATTAAGAATATAAACAACCTGTTCATCAATTTTTATCAATGTTGACTCGGCGTATTGTATAGAAGACTGCTCACCGTGCAAATCAAAAACCAATGGCCCCATCTCCGACATGCCATAACGGCAAACCATCGCACGAGCAATTGCATTTGCTTTTTCTAAATCATTTGATGCACCACTGGTTAAGTCATCAAAAACCATCTGCTCAACAATATATCCACCTAAACAGACCATAATACGTGCCAGCATCTCTCCTTTGCTTTCCGATGTACGATCACGCTCAGGTAATGACCAACTAACACCCAAGGTCCGTCCTCGTGGGACAACGGTCACTTTATGAAACGGATCCGTCTCAATTAGAAGCAAATTCAACAAAGTATGCCCTGATTCATGATACGCTGTTTTCAAACGATCTTTTTCAGTAATAATAAGACTACTACGCTCAGATCCTAACATCAAACGATCACGAGCTCGCTCAAAATCAATAATATCAATTGAATGATGATTTCGCTTTGATGCATTGATTGCCGCTTCATTAATTAAATTTGCTAAATCAGCACCGGTAAACCCTGGAGTTCCTTGTGCAATTTTTTGTAAATCAACTGCTTTATCAACTACTGCTTTTTTTGCATGTACTTCTAAAATATGCTGTCGACTTTTCAGATCGGGATAACCAACTTCAACCTGCTTATCAAAGCGACCAGGACGAAGCAACGCTTTATCAAGCACATCAGGGCGATTCGTTGCAGCTAAAACAATCACAGCACCGGGCTCAGTTGAAAAACCATCCATTTCTGCAAGCAACTGATTTAATGTTTGCTCACGCTCATCATTACCACCACCCATTCCTGCACCGCGCTGACGACCAACTGCATCAATTTCATCAATAAACACAATGCACGGAGCATGCTTACGCGCTTGTAAAAAAAGGTCTCGAACGCGTGATGCGCCAACGCCAACAAAAACTTCCACAAAGTCTGATCCACTCGTACTAAAAAAGGGGCACGATGCCTCACCAGCAACCGCTTTTGCAAGCATCGTTTTTCCATTTCCTGGTGCACCACTTAATAAAATTCCCCGTGGAATTTTTGCTCCAAGTCGTTCATATTTTGCAGGACTCTTCAGAAAATCAACTATATCTTGCAATTCTTCTTTTGCCTCAACAACACCTGCAACATCTTTAAAAGTGACGGTAATTGTGTTCGGAGAAAAAAAGCGTGCACGGCTTTTGCCCACATTAAAAATTTTTCCCATGGCTCCATTCCCATTTCCCTGATTTTGTCGATAAAAGAATATTGCCCAGATCATAATGCCCAACAACAACAAGAAGAAAATATAATTTCCCCACATGCCGTTTTCTTGCGGAATCACTTTAATATCAATATTTTTTTCATGCAGACTAGTCCACAATTTTTCAGAAGGCAGAACCAACGTTTCAAAACGACGCCCATCTTTCAACTGACCATACACTTGATTATCATGCACATGAACTGCTTTAATTGCATCATCTTCAATATATTTAAGCATGGTTGAATACAATATTGGCTCAACTTGTATTTCATCAGCGCTGTACCGAAAAAACAATGCACTCAATCCAATACAAGCAACCAAAAGAATCCAACCCATGTAAGATTTTTTTTTAGGATCACCATAAAATCGACGTTTATTTTTCATAACTTTCACATTCCTTAAAAAAATAATTAAACTTTTTTTCTTTATTGTACAGCGAGTAACCAAGTAGCTTTTTAAACAAAGCTGTACACTCGTATGTAGCTTACTCGATAAAGCGGTTTTTGGCTATAAAAAAATCCAAACAGCCAAATCAATTTTTTAAAAAAATCTCTTATAAAACTTCTCTCACCAGACTCTTTTTGCCACAGAAACTAATACCCAAACTTATAATATTCTTAATACCACGCGCTTTCAACTCTGTTTGATAATTTCTTATTTCAATCTGATTTAATGCATCATTAACTGCTTTTTTAAGCACTTCATCAGTATCATCTTTTGCTTTTTTAAACTCAACAATAATGCCAATTTTATTTAAATCTTTTGGAATAATCATAACATCACAGCGGCCCGACCCGGTTTCACGATTTGAAACAACTTGATGTGTGTCAGAAATACTAATCAACATACCAAGCACGAATGCATGATAAAAACTTTCTGGTTCATCACCCACTGGATCAAATACACTCATACTTTTAAAAACGAAATCGGAAAATTTTTCTTTGAATTCTTCAACCTGACCATTAACTAATGAATCAAGCATCCGATGATATTGATTCAACTTAATTGATCCATCTAACCACTCAAAAATAACTGTTTTATAAAATGAAACAACTTCATTATTTGGAATCAAAAGGGACGCATGCATTAACGTATTTTTTATATATACTTTGCTACATGCAAGATATCCGGTAAATAATAAAAAACTCCAGACTGCACTACTTGAAGCAAAAACTTCATCAAAAACAATATTTTCATCTATCTGTTTTTCAATCGTTTTCCCTAAAAGTAAATTCTCAATATCTGCTCGTAATTCTTCCGCTCGTTGCTTAATAAGTCTTTTTACCATTATATTATCGCTGGTTCTCATCCAATGCGACTTTATAACACCACGCTTTGCATACGTAATAACCGACCACGGATTGTAAACCGCCTCTTTGCTTCCTATTTTATATCCATTGTACCATTTTTTTACTTCATCAAAAGCATCCATGCGACCAAAATAAGTAAGCATTTCTTTTACTTCTTTTTCTAAAAAGCCAAATTTATCTGCATACTCTTCATCAATAATGGAACAGACCATCAAATTATTAAGATCACTGAAAATGCTCTCTTTCGAAATACGTAAAACTCCCGTTATCACCCCTTTTTTAAGCGAATCATTACTCTTAAGCGCAGCACCTAAAAAGGATTTAATAAAGTCCATAATCTCTTCATAAAAATGATATTCGTATCCGGCATGAATCGGTGCATCATATTCATCAAGTAAAATGTATGGCTCTTGCCCATAATATCGATATAAATAATTTGAAAGATTTTTTAACGATAACTCAAGAATAGTTCGTGTTCCATTGTTATTTACAATAGCATTAAAATTTTCTTTTTCTTGCTCATCAAGCAAATTTGATTCTAACAAATATACATGTCGTTTATATTCAGAGGCAATAATATCCTGTAACATATTCCAACAAGCAGACCATGTTGTTTTTTTTGCTCCTTTTAATCCGATAAAAATAACCGGATATTTACCCTGATGTGCCATCACATCTTGATGCTGTTCAACGTTAAGTCCTTTAAATAAATGACGATTTGATTCAGGAGTTTTTTCTAAAAAATATTGAAGCATCGACATATTTAACGTTTTCCCCCAACGACGTGGACGCGGAAGTAAAACTACCTTTGCACTCTCTTGAACAATCTCCTGAATAAAAAGGCTTTTATCAACAAAGTATGCATTCGTTTGAATTAACTCTTTAAAGTTATCAATACCCAACGCTATATTTTTCATACTCAAAACCTTTATTTTGATGACATATTTTAACAGCAACAAAAAACTGCTTCATAATCAATCTACAGAGATTTCGCCTTAATAACAAATGTGTCTTACGCCTTGCCATGCCACCATGGTTTGTCGATCCATGCTGGAAATGATTTGCGCTGTTCACCATGCGTCACCACTGAAATTTTACGTGAATGACGATTAAGCAAAGCGATCTGTATTTCTTTAACGCCTGCAGGATTGATAAATTCATAGACAAAAGCAATCATACGTCCTTGCGGATGCCAAACCGGATCAGTCTTATTCCCTCCTCCAAAAGTTAACTGAACTTCATCAGGCATTTTTTTACCATCAAAATCTTTAAGCGAAAGCATGTAGAGTTGAAAAATACCATTCTTTGGTTTTGTATAAATCAATGCATGCAATGCAGAACAATACGAAGGCGCAGCACAATAACCGCCACTGGTCAAACGAACTACGCGCTTAGTTTCTGCAAAAAGATAATACAATTGTGGTGAATTCGTTTCAAAATCGGAACAGAATGCAATATCGCCATTTTTCAAAAAAAGCGGAGAACTATTACTCCCTTTATTATGCGTCAGCGCACGCGTCACTTGATGCCCTGTTGCAAGATCTTTTTCTGATAAAAAAAGCTCTGCATTTCCTTTGCCGCCTGACATCACCAGCAAACTTTTATCTCCCGATTCATTGTACGCCAGCTGCATATTCAAACCTTTTTGATCAACACAAAGCTGCTGCTCACCAGAAAAAAGATGTATCGATTTTAAAACATGTCTACTTTCAGCGGTCTGAGAAAAATACAAAATTGGTTCTTTAAAATGCCAGGTCGGTGCAAAAACCAACGACTTGCCGCCAAGAATCGATTTACAGACAATACCGAGCGGATCTGAAAGAATAATTTCAGATCCCTGACACCAAGCAAGTGTGCTATTAAAACAAGATTTTGCCCCCACCATCAAAGCGAGCAACTGATCAGCAGCTCCATGAACTGCATAGGTTCGATTAACTGGATCGGCGGAACAAGAGGTTGAAAAAATCTGTTTTCCGTCACAAGCGCGTGCAGCAACAATTTCAATTTCAGGTGCTGATGATGAAAATATTTTTTTTAACAATGAACTATTTTTTTGACTCACTGAGCAGACAAAATCAGCCGATTCATCAAATAATTGTCGGCACATCTGGTCCGAAAAAGGATTCTGATTTTCTTTAATCTGCACTTCACAATAATCACTCAATGTTAAATCTTTAGCCAAAACATGCGCTGCAGCAACTGCTTCGCTTCCAGCGCCTCGTTCGATTAATACAGTACAAACAGTTTTTTTTTCTTGATGATGACGACTCGTACAAACAAACGTTGTTGGTGGAGCAATCGCCGACGAGACAAATAAGAACGAACAAATCAAACTGCTCATTATCAGACATATTTTTTTCATGAAACTCCTTTTTTTTATTTTTTAAGAACTAACAGAAATCGTTTTCCCCATAAATCTTGTATGAAGTTGCACTTCCAAAGTGCTCGTAGAATACTCGCATCATACGCCATTATCATCGAAGATTCAACAATATCGACCTGCTCAATTTTTCCTCGCGGACTGAGCGTACAACAGACTTTTGCTTGAATCAGATCCTGCTCAGAGAGAGGTGGATGCCAATGCGTTGCAATCTCTTGTTTAATCGCTTGGGCAATAACAAAAAAGCGCTCGCGTGCTTTACGTTCTGCCTGTTGCTTTTGAATCATCTCTTTTGAATAATGTTGATACGTCTTCTTTTTTTCTGGTTCTTGGACGACCGACTTTTTTTGCATTGATTTTTTTTGGGCTGCAATATTTATTTTTTCACTAGGATCTTTCACAAGGTCGAATAATTCAGTAGTTGAATCTTCAAAATAATACATGAGTTTATAGTTGCCTGTTCGT
>CAZZPM010000004.1:25751-39877 GCA_964655535.1 uncultured Pseudomonadota bacterium | reverse complement strand
AGTTCTTTTTTACCTTGAAATAATGATAAAAGTGTTGAGCATAAAATTGACTTACCAAAGCGACGAGGACGAGCAAAGAAATAGTAATTTCCCTGTATTAATCGATAAATATGTTCGGTTTTGTCAATGTAAACATAATTGTCTTCACGTAATTTTGAAAAAGTCTGAAGACCTAAAGGTAACTTTTGCATAGTTTTATACTTTCACTGGAAATATAATAAATTATTAACTTTTTTAGTATACCAAGTAAAAAATCGGTGTGCTATATTTTATTTACTCATTCAAAAAATAAGCTATATTTAAAAAATACATGATTATTTTTTAATATTATTTAAAAAAAGAGAGTATTAAGCTATGAATATTACTATGATTCGGTGGGTAACACGAACGATTTTAGGGCTTGCTTTGCTCTGGGGATTTAAAAAAACATACATTTATTTTACACATCAACAAGCACCGATTATAATGCTTGCAGGACTTGAGCCGCACAAAGAATATGGACAAAATATTGAAGCCGTTTTATCAGTAAATAATCCTGTTGCAATAAAATTTTTACAAGCGACACTTGATGGAAAGCCGTTTGATTGTAATGGAAAAAAAGTTTTGGGTAAAAAACAGATCGAACATATGTTCGAAATTGATACAACGCTTTTAGAAGATGGCAAGCATACCTTTGCATTTAAAGCAATTGATGGAACGTACAATAAAAATAGCTTGAGCATACATGTTCCTTTTATTGTTGATAATAAAATTTTGCAAGCCTCTTTTTTGCAAGATAAATATCAGATTGATCAAGGAAAAACCGCACGCATTAGTTTTAATACTAATAAAGAGCTTGCTAGTGCATCAGTCACTTATTTAAACAAAAAATATCATTGTTGTAAGGCAAAGCCGCATGGAACGGTTTATGAATGTTTTATTCCCATTGAATGCGACCAAGATGCTGAAGAGCAGTCAGTCATTGCAACATTGATAGACAAAACAGGAAAAGTCTTGGCATTAAATAATGAGATTCAGGTTAAAGCTGTTCAATTTCCGGTTCAAAAAGGTTTTAAAGTTGCTCCTGAAAAAATTCAAGATGAAAAAGATGTAAGCTTAAGCAATGATATTTTAAGCACTGCGCTTGATAAATGGCTTGATCATTCTCCGCAAGAAAAATTATGGAAAGGCGCTTTTGATCTGCCTTGTCAAGTTACTCGTTTTTCAACACCGTTTGGTGAAATTCGTATCACGCCTGAGCGTGGTCGTTATTTGCATAAAGCAGTTGATATTGTGCATAATCCACGAAGTGTTGTTTGGGCGAGTGCGCGAGGCAAAGTTATTATCAAAGATCGATATTTAATGAGTGGTAATACGGTGGTGATTGATCATGGCATGGGTGTTCATTCGTTGTATTATCATTTACATGATTTTGCTGATATTGAAGTGGGTGATATCGTGAGCAAAGGTGCAAAAATTGGGCGTCTTGGTAAAACTGGTTATGCAACAGGTTATCATCTTCATTGGGCTATTCATGTTAATAATGTTCCCGTTGATCCACTTGAGTGGACAGAGACAAAGGCGTAAAGCTTAAGAACAATAGCCTGCATCAATAATTCTTTTCCAGAGAGCCATAAGGTCATTCCATGACATTTGTTGTGCACGGAGTTTTAATTCTTCTTCTGTAAAAAGTGACGTTGGATAGACGGTTCCTCGAATATTGTTTTTGAGATTTTGGCGTGGTGATTGAAAGCAATGACCTAAAAATTTCCAAAATAAGTATTCATGGGGAATTTCTTGTAATATTTTGCGCGGTTTAAAATATAAAAGACGAGAAAAAACTGAAGGAGGTGGAGTAAATGCACCGGGTTCAACTTTTTCAAGCAATTTTAATTCTTCAAAATAATATTGCATTTTAAGAGGCGTAACGCCATAGCCACGACCACCTTTTGAGACAATTTTTTGTGCTACTTCTTCTTGAATCATCACGACACCCTCAGAGAAAAAATGTCGGTGTTCAATAATTTTATAAAGAATCGGAAAGGTAATTTGGTAAGGCAAGTTTGCTAAAATGACCCATTGTTTCTGTTCAGCTAATGTTGACCAATCAGCTTCCAAAACGTTTTCAAGTCGCAAATCTAATTTTGGATTATTGATTTCTTGGCGAACAATGTCAGCCCATTCTTGGTCGATTTCATAACAACGAACCCCTGAGCTTTTTGTAGCAATCAGTGCACGGGTTAAAAATCCATCGCCACAACCAATTTCTAAAATATGTCCTTCGGGATTTAAGGTGACCGATTCAATCATATGATCAACAACCGATTGTTTTCGGAGAAAATGTTGCCCGAGCGATTTTTTTTTACGGGGCATTTGTTGAAAATCATGAGCGATATAATCGTGTCGCTTTTTTTGTGAGGAATATTTTTTTTTAGAGGCTAACACAGTAGATCCTTTGAGTAGAAAATGTATTAATTCAAAACAATGGTAGTATAGCATATTTTTTCTAAAAATCTTTTTTTATGCAAAAAACAGTCGTTTTTAGCTTGTTTTATATAAATATTTTAGTTTTAGAAAAAATTTATATTCTGTTTAATCTAAAAAATAGAACTTGCAATCTTGTTCTCTTCTGATAGTCTCTGATGTTGATAGCTGTACTTGGTATAGCTATAAAAAAGGAGAGCTTATATGCATGGAGAAAAAAAAAGAAAAGCTTTGTTTCTGAGCTTTTTTACGTTTGTTATCTGTTTTTTATATGTCCAGAATCAATTATTTTCTGTACAAAAATCTTCTGATTCTATTGACCAATTACTTTGTGTGGATGATCAAAAACAACCACTATCTTTTTCTGCAGGTAATACCGATCTGTTTTTAAGTGGACAAATTCAAGAAGGTTTTTTTTATGGTAAAAATCTTCGTCGATTGAGCAAGCAAGTTCCTGATGTTCAATCACGATTTCGACATCGTATGCATATTGGATTTTTATTACAACATTATGATCCACATGCTCAAAAAAAAGAACCGATTATTGAAGCTGCAATCAAATTACATAATATGCAATGGTGGCAAGATGAGTACAGTAATCTTTTAATTAAATATTATCGAGTAACGAGCAAAATTCCTCAATTTTCATTTTCTGATGCATGGATTAAAGTTTCAAGTACAGCCTTACATCGATCATGGCATGAACATCTGCATGTTTTGAAAGTTGGATATTTTCCATATCAATTGGGACGTGGTGTTTCCCTCGGTTTTGCTGATGAGGGGGGCATTAAATATTTAGGCTTTGAAATTTCCTATGATCCGATTGAATCAGCTTATTATAGTCCCGGCATTTTGTTGCAAGGCTGGATTCATAAAAAAATGCGCTATGAATTATATGCGAGTCTTTTATATTCCGAATATGAGCAATTTTTCTTACAAAAAGAGGTTAAGCAGCCGCATCTTTTTTCAGCACGACTTGATAAAGATCAATTCAACAAATATGGAACTTTTTTGAATCGTTGGGTTGCAAGTGAAAAATTGATTTTTTTTGATGATGAAAGCCCGATTCAATGGCGAGCAGAACAATATTTAATGTATGGTAATTTTGAATATTCAGTTGATGATAATCAATTACCGTTTCTTGATCGTGCGATTCATGGGGGAACCTATGGAGTGATGCTTGATTGTTCCTATAAACAATGGAAATTAAATATTGAAGCTGCTGGCCAATATGGGGGTCTGAAATTGTTTGCCATTAATAATAATGATCGATTGTTTCAGATTGATTCAACGGGCAAAATGGGCATGTTTTATGATAATGCCGGGATTCAAGCAGTGACCGATGGTGCAATAAATTTAGATCCTTTTGCGATGCCCGTTGCTGATCCTTTGACTGACGCGCTTAATCAATCAGGAGCTTTTGATACAGGGATGCTGATTATTGCTGATGATCAAAAGAGAATATTCTATAGTGCTTTAGATAATGTTTTTTATACAAAGAATACTATTGAAGATCAATTATGGGAGCTTGAATTAGAAGGAACAAAAGCAGGCCCTGTCTTACAAGCAGATTTAATTAATAATTTGTATTATCCGGTTAAAAATAGTTCAGCAGCAGGGAATGCAGAGTGGCGCCCAGAAAAAAATCTTAATTTACAAGGCTGCATGTTTTTGATTGATCTGAGTTATCAGTGTAAAGAATTGCCTTGTACTGTTCATTGGGCTGGTGGATATTTGTCAGGTGATCAAGCACCTTTGATTAAAGGTGATACAACGATTGCAGATCAAGATCAGTATGCATACAAAGGCTTTTTGCCAATACGAGATCATCGATATCGAGGACTTGGTGTTAAAAGTTTTAGTTTTTTTACTATGCGTATTATTGAACGTCCTGCAGGAAATAATGTTCATTTTAATGATATTAGTAATCTTGTTTTTGCTGGCATGGGCGTTGATTGTCTACCGAAAAAATGTTTTAAAAATACGGTTTGGAATTCAAATCTTGTTTTCTTTTTTCAGCCAAAAGATCAATATACTTTAGATAGTAATGGTTTAAAAACTGATCAAAAAGCATCATGGTTTACTGCTATCGAATGGAATGCTTCAATGCAATATCGATTTTTACCGCAATGTGAATTCTTAGTTCGAGGTGCGGTCTTTCTGCCACAACGATTATATCGAGATATGAAATATCAAGGAATGCACTGTAGTACAATTGATGGGAAAAGTGAAAATGTTCAAAGAACTGGTAATGTTGCCTATGCCTTGCATGTGCGCATGACCTATGATTTTTAGGTGAAACAATGAATATAAAAAAAAATATATTGTTTAGTTTATTGTTCTGTGTGGCAGGACTTTTTGAAAAAAAGTCATTGCATGCTGAACAGAAACAATTGTTAAGAAAAGCTGCGTATGATCATCGTACGATTAAGCGACTAGAAAAAGAAGAGATAAAAAAAGAGGGTGCAGGGATTGTTTTTGTAAGTCCGGGCACTAAATTAGGGTTAAGTGGTGCTCTTGCTCAGGAACATGTTGCAATACGAAATGGCAATGCCTTGAATGAAGAAGTTGGCGATTGGAAATGGAAATTTCGTCAGCGCATTGATCTTAAATGGCATTCAGAGTTTTTTGGTGACAATAAAAAAAAACCTGCCGCTGAAGCGGTAATTAGTTTTTTAAACATGCATTTTTGGAAAGAATCATATAGTAATTTGTATCTTAAAACAGAGCCAGCTTTTTTGTCTTTTAATGAAAGTACAGGACATTTTTTAACACCCGATAATAGCTTTGATCAGGTTTCAAATGCTTTTTTTGAACCAATGATTAGCTCGCATATTCCGGTTATTACGTTTACCGAAGCTTGGTTTTCAGCCTATTTTCATCGCTATGTAAAAGCATTAAAAAAGAAGCCGACTTATTTAAAAGTTGGTTATTTTCCATATCAACTGGGGCGTGGTATTGCCCTTGGACCTTCTGATGAGGGTGGAATTGAATATTTTGGTTATAATCTTTCAGCGCTTCCATTTGCCTCACCATTTTATGCTCCGGGCATTTTGTGGCATGGAACGGTGACGCCACATGTTGCGTATGAATTATATTATAGTCTGTTGCTTAAGCGGTACAATGCACCCTTTGAACGTGATGCTTTATATTTTAGATTTCGACTTGATAAAGCTGCCTTAAATCGCTTTGGCAAAGAAGTAGCGAGTCAGTTGTGGGCTGGTAAGGTAATTGTTAAGCCGTTTGATGTCGCTCATAAATCGCTTTATTCTGAAGGCTATTTTTTGTGGCATCATGCAACGTTGAATGCAAGTGCACGTAATCAAAATATTGTTGATCGTGATACCGATGTTGTAACGCTTGGCTGTATGCTTGATTGTCGCTACAAACAATTGCGCTGGAATTTAGAATGTGCAACGCAGTTGGGTGCTGTGGTGATGCATCCTTTTGATAAAAACGATTTACGACTTCGTAAAAATGCTCAAGGTTTTGCAGAGGCAGCTTGTACGCATGTGCGTGCAGCAAAGATGAAAACATATGATGGAACTGATGGAGGATTTGCTCAATTTGAAGATACTCCTTCATTGCCGGCACCGGCAACCGATGCTTTGCTCAGCATGGTTAATGATGATAATTTAGGTTATTCACCTTCCAATGTAGCATTACATGATGCAAGTGGAAATACCATTATTGATCTGATGCAGGGCAATTTTATTAATAAAGAAGATTTGAAAAATAGTTTAGCAGCGTTATGGAATGGGGGGGCTCCAATAGCCTCAGCAGCAACATTGTTAGCTCAAGCGCAATCTCGCTATATTCAGTGTTATAATGCGCAAGATCGCGTTCGTAATCAATTTAAAGTTGAATTACAAGGGTTTATGTGTACTGCTGATCTGGCGTATGCGATGAAAAAATTTCCTTGTTCACTGCATCTTGCAGGAGCGTTTATTAGTGGTGATACTGATCCTTTTGCTGCAGAAAAAAATACGAGCTATAAAGGATTTTTGCCAATTCGAGATATTCGATATCGTGGACATTTTGTAAAAAGCTTGGCTGTTTTAGGTGCTCGCGTGATTCCACGTCCTTGTGATGGGCAATGGCATCAACAAGATGCGAGTAATTTAGCCTATGCGGGCGTTGGATTTCAAGTGAATCCTCTTGAGGACCGATCAAAATTGTTGATAGAGTCGAACGTTTTATGGTTTTTTCAGCCAGCACAGCAGAAAAAGGCGCTCCTTGACAGTGGAACTGAGGCTCTTGGATATGCACATCAAGATCTAGGCGTTGAATGTAATGCCTCCTTGACATTTCGACCCCTTAAAAGCCTTGTTTTGCTTGCTCGTGGAGGGATTTTCTTTCCGGGTAAATTATACAAAGATCGAGAGGCTCAGATGATGCAATTGATGACGACATCGGGCACACTTGAAAAAACAAAAATAGGGATCGATCTTGCTTGGGGGTATCATTTGAGGCTTGCTTATAGTTTTTAAAAAAATCTGAATTACCAAAGAAATTTATATTTTTCAGCTTTTTTTTATCAAAAACATTTACTGATAGAATTAATTGTTGCTATATTTGTAATGAAGGTTTGTTTTGTTTAGAAATGGACAAAGCAAGACGGAAACAAGATTATTGTGTATTGGCGAAAAAAGGGGTACGTTAAAGTACAAAATAAAAATTGTATGACGCGAGGGAGTCTAACATGAATCTAGTGGTATCATTTTCTGATCAATTAAATGCTTTATTAGTCTATCTTGGGCTTGATCAACAATTATTAGGCATGGGTGTCACATCACTCAATCTTGCTGAAGGAATTTTTTCTTTATGCGGTGGCATGCTTTGTGGTGTCTTGGCAAAACGATATTTTCGTTTATTTTTTTGGATTGTTTTATGTAGTGCAGGATTAATATTTTTTCTTGAACATAAAGCGATTTTAAATATTAATTGGACGGCACTTAACATTTTTTTAGGGCTTTCTGAAACAGCAACGTTTGATAGTTTATTAACGATGTCAGTTGAATGGCTTAAGCAGAATGTTTTAGTCTCTTTTTTCAGTACACTTGGATTTTTGATTGGTTTAAAATTCTAAGCTATTTTTAAATATAGCTTTTATATAGTTTGAAATGTGGTAATTGTTGTTGAGGCAGTAACCACATTTTTTTGTCTAACATCAAAACAGAATTGATGTTTGATGGGACTATTAATCTGTTCAATTTCTAATGAAAGATTTTTTGTCTCATGTTTATTTTCTATAAAAAGAATTCTATTTAATGTTGAATATGGTTCAATAATATAGCTATCACAGGGATCGATTCCCCATTCAATGAGCTGTCGATCAACCATTTCGTTATGATGTGCAGCACGCATGCCTAAAATAGTTGTTGGAATACAAAGTGGTAAAAAAAAACAACTTGCAACGCTCAGTGGTAATACGCGAGCTAAGATGTTTTTATGCAAAAGACGTGCGATTGTATTGAGAGAAAGCGTTTTAAGATTGAAATTACGAGGAGAAAAAATATATGATTCTGCTGTTGGATTATTTAAATTAACTTGCAGTGGAATGATTTTTTTTGTGTCAAAGCTGTTTCCAAATATATTTTTTACTTCATCTTCATGTAAAGGACGTGTTTGAATTGAAAGATTTTTATCAACAAAAAGTTGTCGTGTTAGGCAGATTAATTTTTGGCCACCTGATTTTGCGCACCCGGTCATTAAAAAAAGCGCAATAAGACATAAAAGCGCAAGCGGCATAAAAGTATATTTTTTTTCAGTATTCACGATATAAGATCCTTATCCATATTTTTAAAGAAAAATTAAAATTTGCCTTATTTTAAAGCCTCTTTTATTATAAGAACGGTTTTAAAATTTGTAAAATTTCAGTGTAAAAATAAGAAAAAATGGAAAAACAAAAGGAATTACCAGTAATAGTAACGAAAATTACCCCTTTAATGCAGCAATATTTTTCAATTAAATGTTATTATTCTGAGGCATTATTATTCTTTCAGGTTGGTGATTTTTATGAACTTTTTTATGATGATGCAGTAAAAGCGTCTCAATTTTTAGCTATAACGCTCACCAAGCGAGGAAAATCAGAAGGTGTTGATATTCCTTTGTGTGGAGTCCCTGTTCATGCATTGCATCATTATTTGATTAAATTAATTAAGGGTGGTTTTAAAGTTGCTATTGCAGATCAAATCACTAAGCCAGTTCCTGGACAAGTGGTTGAACGAAAAGTAACGCGTTATATTACGCCAGGAACGTTGTTAGATGAATATTTGATGGATCAAAAACATCCTTCATATTTATGTATTATGTATCCTGATCAAGATGTATGGGGGCTTTTGTTTACTGAATTGTTGTCTGCTCAAACGTTTATTACTAAAATTCCACAGGGATCTCCACGATTACTTGAAGCAGAATTGACTCGATTTTTTCCTGATGAAATTTTGATACCTTCAACTGTTCATACAGAATTACAAACTATTTTAAAACAGAAGGGTTTTTTAGTTAGCACTATTAATATAGAAGATTATGCATTTATAGATGATAAAAATGCTTTCTATAAACAATTGCCACTTGCTTTACAACAACAGCTTGAGTATGAACCTGTTTTATTAAAAACATTACATATTTTAGAGCAATACATTGCTAAAAATCATGCATTGACGCTTGAAACAATGCAGACGATCAATTTGTATGAAGTTGATGATTATTTGATGCTTGATGCGGCAACACAAAAAAATTTAGATATTATTCCGATGGGAAGTCAAAAACGAGAACATACCTTATTAGGCGTGCTTGATCAGGCTGTTACTACGATGGGCTCTCGGATGATAAAAAAGTGGTTATTGCGGCCGCTCAAAAATAAAGTACATATTCTTCAGCGACATGCATTTGCCTTTTTTTTAAAACAAAATTATACATTGTTACAAAAGATTCGACTTGCTTTTTCAGAAATTACCGATCTTGAGCGGATTGTTGGACGAATTGCTTTATGTCGTGCAAGCAATGCTGATTATCTTTCTTTGCTTGAAACACTTTCTGCCTTGCCAACAATTAAAGCACTTTTGTATGAATCTCAATCGTCTGATTTGGCACGTATTCTGTATGAACGAATTTTGGATTTTTCTGTTTTAACGGAATTATTACAAGCAAGTATTAATGACGATAGACGAGAATCATGGCTTATTAAGCCGGGATTTGATTTTGAGCTTGATCAGGTTCGTGCCACCATAAAAAATGGTCAAGATTTGTTATTACAACTTGAGCAGAATGAAATAGAAAAAACGGGTATTAATTCTTTAAAATTACGATACACCGATCTCTATGGCTATGCATTTGAAGTGACTAAAACGCATGAAGCGGTTGTTCCGCAGTATTTTATTTTACAGCAAGCGCTCAGTAATCGAAATCGGTATGTGACGGTTCGCCTTAAAGAGCTCGAGCAAGAAATTAAAAATGCTCATGCGATAGTTGAACAGATTGAAAAAAAAGTTTTTGAACAAATTGCAACTGAGGTTGCAACTTACACAAGCGCGCTTCGACATGCTGCGCATGCGCTTGCAACATTTGATGCTATCGCTAGCTTTGGATATAGTGCATATATGCAAGATTATGTGGTTCCAACGTTTAATGAAGAAAAAAAAATTAGTATTGAAGCAGGGCGTCATCCTGTTGTTGAACAGACAACTATTAATTTTATTGCTAATGATACGGTTTGTAATCAAGAGGCGCAGGTTCACATTGTAACGGGTCCTAATATGGGAGGAAAATCGACTTATTTAAGACAAGTTGGTTTGATTCATATTATGGCACAGATTGGTAGTTTAGTGCCTGCAAAAAAAGCAGACATTTCTTTATTAGATGCATTGTTTACACGCATTGGATCAGGTGATGATCTGGCAAGTGGTAAAAGTACTTTCTTAGTTGAAATGGAAGAAACAGCTATTATTTGTAGACAAGCAACTGAAAATAGTCTGGTTATTTTAGATGAAGTGGGTCGAGGAACAAGTACGTATGATGGCATGGCGCTTGCTCATGCCATCATTGAATTTTTAGCAACAACGATTAAAACACGTGCTTTATTTGCAACACATTATCATGAATTAACCCGTCTTGAAGGGCTCTGTCCGGGAGTTATTAATGTGCATTGTCAAGTTCAAAAGATGCAAGACAATCTTATTTTTTTGCATAAAATTCAACGAGGAGTTGCTGCAGGGAGTTTTGGGCTTGAAGTGGCACGCTTGGCGCAGTTGCCAATATCAATTATTGTAAGAGCTAAAGAAGTTTTACACGAATTATCAAATACGGTTCATAGTGTGCAGAATCAAAAAGTAGAGTCAGTCTTTGTATCTGCTGAAAAAAGATTTGATCCTGTGCACGATGCGTTGCAATCGATTGCTCTTGATGAATTAACGCCACGTCAGGCGCTTGATTTTTTATATGAATTAAAGAAAAAAACACTGTTTTTAGGGATTGATAGAGATTAATATTTTTGTTATACTGCTCGGGTGGGGTTTGATTTTCAGAAAAATAGTATTGAATCAAGGCTCTTAAAAATAAAAAGCATTTAAAAATTTAAGTCTTTCTTTGGTATTGGGAGTTTTTTGCATGAGTACAAAACGTGATTATTATGTTATTCTTGGTGTTTCAAAAACTGCATCAGCAGATGAAATAAAAAAAGCATATCGTGCTTTGGCAATGAAGTATCATCCTGATCGAAATCCTGATAATAAAGAAGCAGAAGAAAAATTTAAAGAAGCGGCTGATGCGTATTCAGTTTTGTCTGATGCAGAAAAAAAACAACGGTATGATCAATTTGGGCATGCTGGTGTTGATGGCATGGGCGGTACTGGGCATTCTGGTGATATGAATGATATTTTTGAACATTTTGGCGATGTTTTTAGTTCATTATTTGGACAAGGTCAAGCGGGAGCAGGTCGTCGTAAAAAAACAGGTCCAACTCCGCAACGAGGTCATGATCTTGCACAAGAAATTACTTTGACTCTAAAAGAGTCATATTTGGGATGTAAAAAAGATATTGGCATTTATCGATATGTTCCTTGCTCAGATTGTCATCATAAAGGTACATCTCCAGGAACATCGGTAATGATTTGTCAAGATTGTCAGGGAGCAGGACAAATTGCAATGCGACAAGGCTTTTTTTCAGTTGCTCAACAATGTAATGCATGTTGGGGGCAAGGATTTAAAATTCCATCTCCATGTTCAACTTGTAAAGGACAGACACGCATTCAAAAACATGAACGCGTAACGATTACGATTCCATCCGGCATTTATGATAAAGCAGAGCTTCGTTTGTCTGATAAAGGTGATGCAGGTATTTTTGGTGGTGGATCAGGCAGTCTGTTTTTAACCGTTCATGTTAAAGAAGATGCAGCATTTTTTCGTCAAGATGCAGATTTGTATACAACATTGTTATTGCCATATCATCAGCTTGTTTTAGGTTGTCAGGTCGATGTTAAAAACATTGATGACAGTATTGAATCAGTAAAAATTCCTCATGGATGTCCTGTTGGCAAAGAGATTGTTATTGCAGGCAAAGGTTTTAATAAATTGCAAGGCAAGGGCTCTGGTCGTTTTGTGATTATTGTTCAATGTGATATTCCAAGTAAATTATCAAAAGATGCAAAAGAAGCATTACAAAATTATGCCGAAAAATTGGGTGATACTCCAACGGGTAAAGATGGTATCTCAGGATTTTTTAAAAAGTTTTTAGGATAAAAAATATATATTTTTTATCCTAAAAACTTATATAAGTGATATGATACTGATTTGACGTCCTGCTTTTTCACCGTCACGGCGAAATGAGTTATACTCGGGACTACAATGAGTACAAATATTTTCACGACGATTAATATTGCGTAATAGGCACCCACGACTTCGTAAAAATTGAATATTGAGTTGTACAAGATCGCAGACTGTTCGATTTTCCCATTCATAGAGGGTAAGTCGTTCATGATTGGTCTCTTGTACTGCGTCAATAATATCTTGGCCCACATCATAACAACAGACTTTAATGCTCGGACCAATAAAAATACGTACATTTTCTGGTTTGATTGCATGATGTTCAATTAAATAATCAACGGCGTGAGCAGCAATGCCTGCTACCGAGCCACGCCAGCCAGCATGCACAGCAGCAATGACTTCTTTTTCAGGATCATACAATAATAAAGGGACGCAATCGGCAGTAAAAATTCCAAGGCCAATATTTTTTTGTTTTGTGACTATAATGTCAGCTTCGGTAGGGATCATGAAAATTCCCTTTTCTGCCTTAGTAACTTCATAAACAGTTGTTTCATGAACTTGTTGTGTGGTGATTAAAGAGGGTATTCCCAGTTGTTCACATAATTGTTCAAGAGATTCACGGTTATCCGGATTAAGACTTTTGTCCGGCTTGGTGAGGTAATCAGATTTGTCACCAAAATAAAGAATAATTTTTTCATGCATGAGCGGCCTTTTCATACGGTTTGTTGTAATGATGTGTTGAGTTTACAGAAAGTAACAAAAAAATAAAGGATCGATGCAGATACGATCCTTTATTGTACAAAAAAATAAGCTGTTATTATTTTAATATTTTTGGTCGGTGTCTAATTTTTTACGTAAAAATGTTGGTGTATCGACATCATAAAAATCAATTTGTTTGCTTTCATGGCGTTCTTCTTTTATCGGGTTAAGATCCTCTTCTGGTTTAGTGAAAAATTCTACTTTTTCAAATGCTACATCTTTTTCTGGCTGTTTGAATAACAAAGAAGTCTCTTTTTTTAGATCTGCGGTTTGAAATATCGTTGAATCTTCAGTTTCATTAAATCCAGTTGCAATGACGGTTACCATGACTTCATCATGCATTGAAGGATCAATGACTGATCCTAAAATAATATTTGCATCTTCACGAAGCATTTCATAAACAACTTGTGCTGCATCATTAATTTCATGAAGGCCTAAGTCGCTATTTCCGGTAATATTAATTAAAACACCATGAGCACCTTGAATATGTATATTTTCAAGCAGCGGTGAATTGATTGCAGCACGTGCCGCTTTTGCAGCTCGATCTTCGCCTTTACATGATGCAGTTCCCATAATTGCACGCCCCATATCTTTCATGACAGTTCTTACATCAGCAAAATCAACATTGATTAATCCTGTTTTGATGATGATATCAGAAATGCCCTTGATCGCTTGATGTAAAACATTATTTGATAAAGTAAATGCATCGACCATTGAAATCTTTGGGTCTGCAACTTCAAGTAATTTTTGATTAGGAACAACAATATACGTGTCAACAACAGCACGTAATTGTTTGATAGCATGCTCTGCATATGAAAGTCTTCTTTTTCCTTCAAATAAAAAAGGCTTTGTTACAATCGCAACCGTTAAAATGCCTTGTTCTTTAGCCATTGCTGCAATAACGGGCAATGCGCCTGAGCCGGTCCCTCCCCCTAACCCTGCCGCTAAAAATAAAATATCGGTACCAGTAATAGCTTGCATGATGTCATCGACAGCTTCTTCTGCTGCTTTGCGGCCTATTTCTGGATTTGATCCTGCACCAAGTCCTTTAGTAACTTTGTTACCAAGTTGTACTTTGCAAGGTGCTTGAGATACGAGTAAAGCTTGTGCATCAGTATTAATAGAAATAAAATCAACTC
>CAZZPM010000004.1:5201-25741 GCA_964655535.1 uncultured Pseudomonadota bacterium | reverse complement strand
CTTCTTGAATTTCTCCTGCTTCAATCATGCTATTAACAGCATTTCCACCTGCTCCGCCAATGCCGATAACTTTGATGGTTGCACCGATATTGGTTTTTTCTTGGTCTATAGTAAGTTCAATCACTCGATTATCCTTTCTTTAAAAGATGATTCTTATAGATATTCATAAATCCATGATTTCATACGATGTAATACTCGTGATATGACAGGAACATTTTTAAGCGATGCTGCGGTCTCTTGTTGATGTTTAACAGCGTATTTTAGTAATCCATAACCAGTTGAATATAAAGGACTTTTAATGCTGTCGGGTATTAAAAATGATTGCTCTACTTCATGCGAGAAGGGCATGCCAATACGAACAGGCATGTTAAATTTTTCTTCTGCAAGTTTTTGGATGCCTTGTAACAAAGAACCGCCTCCGGTAAGTACAAGTCCAAGCGGCATCACATCTTGTAAATGAAATGCTCTGATTTCTTCATTGAGAAATGAAAAAATTTCTTCTGCTCGAGGGTTCAGGATATCATATAATCGAGACATATTAATTTTTTTTATGGTTCCATTAAATTCATTAATTATTTCGAGTACATCAGTTTCATTGTTATTGCTCGTATCTTTATTGACAAAGCCATATTTTCTTTTTGTTGCTTCAGATATTTTTAATGAAATTCCCAATCCAATAGCAAGATCATTGGTAAAATGATTGCCAGCAATAGGAATAACTTTTGAATGCATAATGCGACCAGATCGATACAAAGCGAAATCAGATGTTCCTCCACCAATATCGAGGATTCCAACGCCAAGTTCTTGTTCTGATTCAGTGAGTACTGCTTCTGCGGATGCAATTTGTTCAAGAACAATATCTTGTACTTTGATGCCAGCAAGTTCGCATGAAGTAATAATATTATGTGCTGAAGCAACCGCTCCGGTAACAATGTGTACTTGTGCCTCAAGACGTACACCATACATGCCCATAGAATCTAAGACCCGTTCTTGGCCGTCAACACGGAAATATTGTGGAATGACTTGTAAAATTTCACGATCTTGAGGGATTCGAATCGCTTTAGCAGCTTCAATGACCCGTTGAATATCATCAGGCATTACATCACGTCGTTTGATGGGTACTACTCCTGTTGCATTAAATGATTCAATGTGTCCTCCTGAAATGCCGACAATCGCAGATTCTACTTTGAGGCCAGAGCTCTGTTCAGCCAAGACAACAGCTTTTTTAAGTGCTTGAACAGTGAGTCCAATATCAACAATGACGCCTTTTTTAAGTCCATGAGATGGGGCAATGCCGATGCCAACAATTTCAATGCTTCCTTTTTGATCAACAACGCCCATGAGTACACAGATCTTTGTTGTTCCTATGTCTATTGCAGTTAGTACCTTTCCTCCTTGTAATATGCTCATAATAATCCCCCTTTTTTTTTTGTCGTTTGCATGACTACTTGTTCTAAAAAACGCATATCAAATATTAAGTGTTCATTTTTTTTAAGATGTAAGCCGCTTTGTAGGTGCATATTTTCTAATACTGTTTCATTGTATTTTTGAGGGATGTCATATGTTTTTATATTACATCGGACAATATATTTTTTATGGGTTTCAAATGTTAAATCGATAGTATTAATCGAAGAGATATAGATATGGTAATCATTTTTTAAAAGACTATTAAGGGGTTGAACATATTGAGATATTTTATTTTCTTGTATTAAAGAATCATGGATGGAAATATTTTTAAGTTTTTGATCTTCGTTAAAAATGACAAGCTCTTTTTCATATAAGTCACCATTTTGAGTTAAAATATAGGTATCGTTGATTGTGCAGATAAATTTTTGAGGCCAGATTATAAGATTACAGGAACCTTCTGGGTTCACAGTAACTCTATATTTTTGAATATACGATGATTCTTGTTTTAATTTTTCTATTAAAAATGGAATTTGCCAGAGTAATATTTTTTTTTCAAAAGCTGAGTTAAAGAATGATTCAAGGTAATTATGGAGTGATGGAATTTGCCAATCATGAAAAAATACTGTTGAAGAAGTTATAGTAGTGGAGATTTCAAGAAAATAAGAAGTAAAATAAAGAAAATATATAAAAAAAAATATCCGAAAAAGAGCGCGCAAAAAAATATACAAATCATTGCTATATATTTGTAATACCAGTATCAATTTCGCTATTCGAGTGCGATGTTTCTTCCATACCATGAGCTCCTTTCGTAATAAAATATATTTGAATGGTAAAACAAAAAAAAGAAATGGTGCAAGATATGGTAAATAAAGAGAAAAAAAGACGCTTTCAAACAGTATTTTTTGAGAAAATATATAAAGATAAATAATAAATATTTGAGTATAAAGATAAAAATTATTTCGATTGATGAGAATGATTAAGAAAAGAGGAAACTTTTATTTTAGTTTCCTCTTTATATTTTATTTATGCTTTTGGCAATAAGACCCAATCAAGAACTTCACGAGCATTGTCTGCCCATAAAATTTCTATTCCTTTAACAACTTCTTCCATGTTAACCATATCTTTTTGATTCTGTTTTGGGAGAATAACGTGATCAAGACCATGTTGTTTTGCGGCTAATATTTTTTCTTTAAGACCTCCGATGGGAAGAACATTTCCTTGTAAATTAAGTTCACCGGTCATGGCAAATCGACCATTGATAGCGCGTCCTGTTAATGCTGATAAAATAGAGGTTAAAAGTGTTACGCCAGCTGAAGGTCCATCCTTGGGAATTGCTCCTGCTGGAAGATGAATATGTAAATCAAATTCTGTGAATGACTTGCTATCAATGCCAAAAAAGTCCATGTGTGCTCGAGCATAAGTCATTGCAGCTTGTGCTGATTCTTTCATTACTTCACCAAGTTGGCCGGTCAACATGAATTTTCCTGTTCCTTTCATTAAAACTGCTTCAACTTGCAATATTTCTCCTCCACAGGCTGTCCATGCAAGTCCATTGGTAACACCGATTTTATTAGTAAAAATATATTGATCTAATGTAAAGCGTTGTGGTCCTAAATGAGCAACTAAATTATCGACAGAAAAATCAACACCTTTTTGAGTTTCAATGAGAGATCGTGCAAATTTTGAGCATAATTTATGTACCATGCGTTCAAGTTCTCGAACACCGGCTTCTCTTGTGTAGGCATGAATAACTTGGTTAATAACTGGCTCTGGAATTATAATATTATGGGTGTCAAGTCCTGATGATTGCACTGCTTTTGGGATAAGATACCGATGAGCTATTTCTGTTTTTTCTTCACGGGTATAGCCCGATAATTGAATGATATCAAGTCGGTCACGCAGTGGGCCTGGAATATTGTTTACATCATTTGCTGTAGTGATAAACATTACTTTTGAGAGATCAAAATGAACACCAAGATAATTATCATAAAATTGATTGTTTTGTTCTGGATCTAAAACCTCAAGTAATGCTGATGCAGGATCGCCACGTCCTGAGTTGCCTAATTTATCAAGCTCATCAATGATAATCAGAGGATTTAAACTTTGTACTTTTCTCATGGCTTGAATTAAGCGTCCCGGCAATGCACCTACATAGGTGCGTCGATGGCCACGAATTTCTGATTCATCATGCATGCCACCGAGAGCAATTCTAAAAAAATTACGATTTAAGCTGCGTGCGATTGATCGACCAAGAGAAGTTTTTCCTACACCTGGAGGTCCTGCTAGACAGAGAATTGGTGTTTTGCCTTCAGTTTTTAAAACACGGACTGATAAATAATCTAAGATTCGTTCTTTGACATCATTGAGTCCAAAATGATCTTCATCAAGAACTTTTTTTGCATGAAGAAGATCTCGATTTTCTGTAGTTAATACATCCCAGGGCAAAGCCAAGAGCCATTCTAAGTGATTACGAATGACGACAGCTTCAAGAGAATCAGCAGATGTTTTTTCGAGTCGACGAACTTGACGTTTAATTTCTTGTGATGCTTCATCAGAGAAATTAATTTTGGCTATTTTTTCTTTAAGATCTTCAATATCTGATTCGCTTTCTTCGCCTAATTCTTTTTGAATAGCTTTAAGCTGTTCCCGTAAATAATATTCTCGTTGTGACTTATTAATAGATTCACGTGCATTAACACGAACTTTTTCTTGAACTTTGCTTACTTCAATTTCTGCTTGCAACATTTCTGTAATGTCATCAAGTAAAGAAATGATAGATGCTTTTTCAAGCAATGTTTGAGATTGATCAATGGTAATGTTTAGATGTGATAATAAAAAATCAACAATCCTTTCAGGATCATTAATTTGACTAATAATCATTTGAAAATCAGGGCCAAAATTTTTACCTAAAGCATTTATTTTTTCAGTGAGACCAATAATATTACGAATTTTTATATCAATTTCTGCTGTTGAATCAGGCATCATATCAAAAGGCAGAGGGGTAATGTTAACTGATAGCATCTCGTTGCTTGAAACAATTTCTTGAACTGATGCACGCATAATTCCTTGAGCAAGGATTTTGATGCCGTTATCAGGTAAGGTCATTGCACGCATAATGTGTCCAATAGTTCCTGTGGTGTATAAATCTTGTATGCCAATTGGTCCTTGGTATCCAGCAGATTGTGGTTTGGTTGCAAGTAATAATATTTTTTTATCTCCTTCAAGTGCAGCATTAATTCCCTTAATAATTTTTTCATCGAGCACTAATAATGGTACTACCATGTGAGGAAAAACCACTACATCAATTGTTGGAATAACTGGTAGAATGTGTGGCATTTCATCGATTGCATAGATGTTTTTTATGTCTTCCATTGGATCCCCCCTAACGACTTGTAAAATCCGCATATCTTGAATTTTTTTAACTTTGCATCCCTGGTTACAAAGTTATATTCTTTTTTCATTTACTCACTTTATTCTATGCAAAAAAAACTTTTAAATTCAACACTGTAACGCGATCAAAAAAAAGAGCTTAATAGTAGGTCAGAAACTTTCTTTTATTGACTTTAGTCTCACAATTTTGCAGTCTTTGAATATTCTTTTCAGTGCAGTAAAAATAATAAAAGGGTTTTTAAAATGATTGAACCAGCAAAACTTGTTGCACAGAATATTCATAAAAAATTTATTGAGGGCACCTATGTGCATCATGTTTTAACCGATGCAAGCGGCACTTTTTTTGAGGGTAAAACCTATGCAATTATTGGTTCTTCAGGAAGTGGTAAATCAACGTTTTTGCATCTTTTAGCAGGGCTTGATATTCCTAATGAAGGAGCTGTTTTTTATAATAATCGTAATATAAATATGATGTATAATCATGAGCGCGAAGCGTTTAGGGTCAATAATATTGGACTTATTTTTCAATTCCATTATTTGATTAATGAGCTTTCGGCACTTGAAAATATTATATTTCCGGGGCTTATCAAGGGGCGAGAAAGAAAAGAATGTGAAGCAGAAGCGTTTGAATTGTTACAGCATGTTGGATTATATGAACGAAAAAATTATTTCCCCTATCAACTTTCTGGTGGACAACAGCAGCGCATAGCTATTTTGCGTGCATTATTTAATAAGCCAACTTTTTTGATTGCTGATGAGCCAACAGGAAGTCTTGATGCAGAAAATGCACATCAAATTATTGAGATGTTTTTACATTTTCATGAAGTGTATAAAATGGGATTAATTATTTGTACGCATGATTTGAAGATAAGCGCACAAATGGAAACAGTAGTAACAATTGAAAATGGTAAAATTTTGAATTAATATATAGATATATTTTTTGCTCAAAAGAAGAAAGAGAAAGGCTTTTATAGCACGATCTCTTTCTTGAGTATTTATTTAAATAGTACGTAATTCTTGTTCTTTTTTATGATGCATTTCATCGACTTTAGTGATGAAAGTATCAGTTATTTTTTGTAAAATATCAGCAAGTCTTCGTGCAAAGTCTTCCGAAACGGTACTTTTACGTTCAGCTTCACGCAATTGATTATGAAATTCTTTACGAACGTTTCTGACGCTCACGCGGCATTCTTCAGTTTTTTTGCTTAAAATTTTCACTAATTCATCACGACGATCTGAACTCATTTGTGGTAGTTGCAAACGGATGACAGTGCCATCATTAGATGGATGAATGCCAATGTCTGACGCTTGAATGGCTTTTTCTATTTCAGGAATGAGACTTTTGTCCCATGGTTGAATGGTGACAAGTCGTGCATCGGGAGTTGAGACAGTAGCAAGCTCTTTGAGTCCCATCATTTGACCATAACATTCAACACGAACATTATCGACCAATGCAGTTGATGCTCGTCCTGTGCGCACAGCGACTAAGTCTTTTTCAAAGTGTTTAATGGCATGGGTCATTTCTTCTTTGACGCTTGTTTCAAAAAGCTTTGTTTCATTTTCTATAAAATTAAATGGTTCCATAGATAAGAGTCCTTTTAGGTTAAATACTATTTATAGTATGATTTTCTGATATGATCCAGCTTCCGTATGTTTGATCTTGATCTGCACGTAATAAAGTATCTTTATGATGCATGTTGAGAACACGAATCGCAAGATTATGTTGTTGAGCAAGTGCAATTGCTGGTAAATCCATTATGTGCAACTGTTGTTTAAGAACTTCTTGATGAGTGATTTTTTTGTATTGATGGGCATTATGATACAGATGTGGGTCTTTGTTATAAATACCATCAACTTTTGTATATTTCCATATTGCATTTGCATGCATGCGGAGTGCATACAAAACCGCAGCGGTGTCAGTGCTTAAAAATGGTTGTCCGGTGCCGCCAGCAAAAATCATGAGGCTTTTATTTTCAAAGGCACTTTCAATGCGATCATGACGAATAGTATCAGCAATGTGTGGCATATCAATTGCAGCGCAAATAATCGATTTGATTCCATGTTGTGATAATAAATCATGTAAACAGAGTCCATTAATTATTGTTGCCAGCATGCCACATTGATGCCCAACATGTTCGCGAATTTGTAATTGTTGGACAATTTCTTTGCCACGAATAATGTTACCTCCACCCATTACGATGCCAAGATGATATTTTTTCTGCAGTATTCTTATTTGCATAGCAAAATTTTTTATGCGTTCTGAAATAGATAATTCTGTCTGTATCGTATCAGAGCCTGAGAAAAATTCACCGCTTATTTTTAATAACAAGCGTTTCATGAAATCCCCTTCAGATTTATGTATATAAATATTCGGTTATTTACCAATTGCAAAACGAGCAAAACGTTTTATAGTCATAGTGGTATTTAATTTTTTGCCTAATTGATCACACACATCAGCGATTTTTAACTTATCATCTTTTATATATTTTTGATGCAATAAGCAAACTTCTTCATAATATTTATCTAATTTTCCAGTTGTAATTTTTTCAATCATCGCTGCAGGTTTACCACTTGCTGCTAATTGTTCACCAATTATTTGTTTTTCTTTTAAAAGAATTTCTGAATCAATTTCGTCAGGGCGTACACATAAAGGATTAGTTACGGCAATTTGCATACAAAAATTACGTGCCATTGCAGCTATTTCATCTTTATGTTGACTTACATCTGAACCAGCGCTCATTTCAATCATAACGCCGAGTGTTGCACCGGGGTGAATATAGGTTTCAACAATGCCTGTTGTATCAGTTGCAAAGCATGCTGAGCGGCCAATTTTTGTATTTTCAGATATTTTTGAAACAACATCTTCGAGTGATTCACCAACGGTTAAGCTACTTCCTTGAAGTGGTTGTTGAAATAAAACGTCAGAAGCGACGATTTTTTTTTGAATAACAAGATGATGAGCGACTGCAGTAGCAAAATTTTTTAAAGCATCAGTATTTGCAGCAAAGTCGGTTTCACAAGCAATTTCTAACAGACTACCGACTTGTCTGTCTGAAGAAATGTCAGCTGTAATAAGTCCGTGATTGGTACTATTTTCTGCACGTTTTGCAGCAACAGCAGCACCTTTTTTGCGTAGTAATTCTATTGCTTTATCAATGTTGCCTTCTGCTTCAACTAACGCATTTTTGCAATCCATCATGCCAACACTCGTTTTTTCACGAAGTTGTTTAATTAAATCCATTGTTATTTCTGCCATTGAGATACTCCCTCAAAAAAACCAAACTATACTATTTTCCTTATAAAAAGCTTGAAGCTGTTTTTTTAGTATTCTTGTAAATAAAAAAGCTTTAACTCTGTTTCATATTGTTAAGTTTGCCAAAATTTACTATTTTTACAAGGAAAGCATCTTTCTTTGACAAAAACTCTATAAAATAATACTCTCGTTATCGAGATTTATATTACAAAAATAACGTAATGTTAAAATAAAGTAATGCTCATATTGCAAATTTTTAAATGTTTTACCGTACAAGGAGCTTTTACCAATGCCAGTACCAAAAAGAAAATTATCGCGCAAGCGTCGCGATCAAAGATCCGCTAATAAAGGGATCAAGCCACATATTGTTGTATTTTGCCAAACCTGTCAAGCGCCCAAAACAGCACACAGTTTATGTGAAGAATGTGGATATTATAAAGGTGTTAAAGTAGCTCGAACTAAAAAAGAACGTGCACATGAGCGAGCGACAACACGAACTGCGTTTCAAGGATTACAAAATTCAGCAGCTATGCACCAAGCATCTGATGCAGGATCTTCCACTTCACAAGAATAATAGTTGTACGGATATATAGATTATGATAGCCGTCGATGCTCTTGGGGGTGATTTTGCTCCCCACGCAATTCTTGAAGGAGCGCTCCGTGCTTCAAGAACAAGGATTCCTGTTGCTCTCTTTGGGCCATTGGAACGAATTGTTCCGATTTTGGATCAACTTGACACGCATTGGCGAGGATTGCCCATAACGTTATTTCAAGCATCGGAAGAAATTTTGATGGATGAGGAGCCTGCTATGGCTGTGCGTCGCAAGAAGGACTCCTCACTTGTTCGAGCGGTAAATTCCGTAGCGGATGGGACGTGTACCGGTGTTATTTCTGCCGGTAATTCGGGGGCATTGATGATTGCTTCGATGTTTATTTTAGGAAAAACTGAAGGGATTGAGCGCCCTGCCATTGCAGGATTTATTCCGACCAAAGATGCAGGATCAACACTTGTTCTGGATCTTGGTGGTAATGTGAATTGTAAAGCATCTCATTTACTTCATTTTGCACATCTTGGCATTGAGCATTTATTAGCGCGTTCTGTTATTCGTCGGCCTTTAAAAATTGGACTTTTATGTAATGGATCTGAAGAAAGCAAAGGATCTGCTTTAATTAAAGAAGTTCATCAATTATTTTTTCAGCAACTTAATAATTTTATTGGCAATGTAGAACCTGCAGATGTTTTAGCAAATAAAGCTGATATTGTGGTTTGTGATGGATTTACTGGTAATATTTTTTTAAAAACTATTGAAGCGTGTAATAAGTTTTTTGCAACAGAAGGTGCAGCACATATTATTCCTGGAGGCGCTCAATTGTTAGGCGTTAAAGGAACGGTAATTGTTGCCCATGGGAATTCTTTAGCATCGTCAATCCAAAAAGCAATTCAGCTTGCGCACCATGTTAAACAGAACATTGTCGCACTTGATATAGAACATACTTTCCATGATTCTGATGGATTGAAAATCACATAATTTAAAACAGAAAAAAACTATTTAAAATTTTTACAGAATTATTTTTTTTGTTATTTTGAAGGAGTTCTGTTATAGTTTTGCAGAGCTGATGAGAACATTTTTTAAGGAGTATAAAAATGCATTCTTTGCTTTTGTCTACGTGGCGTGAGTCATGCATCTTTTTTATATCATCTGATTCGAGGGTTTATCCTCTTTTAATTTTGAATATTTTTTTTCGTACGGTACAGTTTTTAGCCCGATATTTTTTTTGGTTTATCCCACTTTTGCTTTATAGTCATGTTAAGTTATTGCAAGAATTATTAGATTTGAACATGCTGCCTACAGCACATATGTTTACGTTTACATCATTAAGCGGTGCTTTGGCTGAAACGTTTCTCTGTTTTATTATCATTTTATGTGTAAGAACATCACTTGAGCCTAAAAATCTTACCTATTTTGTATATTTTAGTCCGTATCTTTTTTTATATGCGATTTTTTGGATGCTTCCGCATTTGAGTATTTTTCCTTTAGTCTGGCTTGCATCATTTTTTTTCTTTGATACTGATTGTTCTTTAAAAAGTTTTTTTTGGGCAATTGTACAGGGAATTAAAATGATTTTTTATTTTTTGCCTCTTTTTATTATTGTTGGGTTAATGGTAATAAGTTTTATTCATGTCATTAAAATGCCGACAATTTTTTTATTAAAAATGTTTGTGACAGAATCGTTATTTCCCTTATTAGTTGCAGATTTTTTGATTGCTTTGCTATATAACATTTTGGTTGCATCAACAATGTCGGTTTTTTATATTATGCTTAAGCATAGGCATTATAAGCTTTTTTTTAGTTAAAAATTTATTTTGCTCAAATTATATATTTATGCTATTTTGAGCAATTAAAAAAAGAAAAAATATTATCAAAAGCATTCAAAAGTATTATTTTTTCTCTAAAAGAGGAACTTTTCACTGAGCCGAATGCCGGAACTTATCACTGTGTTCTAATATAGGACTTGACTTTTTTTATATTGTAAGTAAAATTTTTTCTTTATTCTTGTCCATTAAAAAATAATCGATAGTGATATTTTTAATAAAAAATATAGATAGAGAGTTAAGATAGAATCAACCTTTTTTCTGGATATTTATACATATGTACATAATGCAGCGTATAGCGCGATATTTGTGGGGTGATTTAGAGCAAGATGAATTGAAAAAATTTGTTTATCTAGCTTTAGGTTTTTTCTTTTTAATTGGTTCGTTTTGGCCACTTAAGACGCTTAAAGATAGTATTTTTATTAATACTGTTGGTGCAGCGTATCTTCCGCTGGCAAAAATGTTTTCGTTACTCTGTTTTTTTCCCGTAGTTATGGGATATTCATATCTTGTTGATATTATTTCAAAAGAGCGTTTGATTTATGGATTTACCTGTTGTGCAGCAGCAGTAGGCTTTCTATTTTCTTATTTTTTTACTCATCCAACAATCGGTTTAGCAAATACAACAGTTGATGCTGGGCGCATGTTGGGCTGGTTTTTTTATTGTTTCATCGAATGTTATATTTCTTTGATGTTGTCTACGTATTGGTCGTTTGTTAATGATATTACACCGCCTGAATCGGCTAAAAAAGGATATGGACTTATTATATTTGGAACACAACTGGGTGGGTTTGTTTTTATCACTTTTGCTAATTTGTTATCGCGAAATCCTGATATGTATGCGGTTCGTGCTCCAATTATTTCAACAGTCTGTTTTACTCTCTTTTTTGGTGTTGCAGCAGTTGTTTATTTGTTAACACATTCAGTTAATAAAAAAACATTAGAAGGGTATCATACAATAAACCAAGTTTTAGATAAAAAAGTAGAAAAAACTGAGAGAATTCGTTTTATGGAAGGATTGTATATTTTGATTACGCAGCCGTATGTGATGGGTATTTTTATGATTGTTTGGTTACAAGAAATTTTAGGAACAATTATTATGTATCAAATGTATGTACAGCTTGAAAAATTTTATTTGAGTCCTGGATTGCGAAATGCTTTTTTATTTGATTTTTCTTTTTCAATTCAATTAATCGCTTGTTTATTCGGTCTTTTAGGAACCTCGTTTTTTCAACGTAGATTTGGCATTCGAGCCTGTTTAATTGGGTATCCTTTATTGCTTTTTGGATTAATTGTTGCATATTTTTTTTATCGAACATTATGGTCGATAGCAGTTGTTTTGATGTTTGCAAAAGCTTTAAATTATGCATTTAATCAGCCTACTAAAGAGATTTTATATATTCCAACATCACATGATGTTAAGTATAAATCAAAAGCGTGGATTGATATGTTTGGGTTAAGATTTGGAAAAATGGTTGGTGCGTTTTTTAATACTTTTGCATTGACACATGAAGGACTTATCGCAGGATTTATCTTGGGAATATTAGCGACATGGGTGTTTGTTGCTCAAAAAATTGGATCAACATTTCAAAAAATTACTAACGAATAATCTATTATTTTTTAAAATAATTATAAGATTTCAATTTTTTTAATAGTTGCTTTAAAACGAGTATTCTGGTCTGACATACTACGTACAGTTTCATTTTCATACACATTTTTAAAAAAAAAGAATGAAGAATGAATGTATATAAAATATTGTTATCTTTTGGATTTTTTTGTGGAATGCAAGCAGGATTATTTGTTGCAGAGCAGAAAGTTACTGGTTAAGAAAAATTTCATCAAGCGGTTTATGATCATAAAGGGAAAGAAATTTTATCGTGGATAGAAAAAATAACTCCTGAATTATTAAATACACAAGATAGTGAGGGATATACAGCGCTTCATATTGCTCTTGAACAAGGGGGCTCGCAATAGTTTAGCTTCTCTTGGAACAAATAAAAAAAATTACCTTGGATATCTGAAAATGAAATAGAGATGGAAAAGAAAAAACGACGTTTTTAGATGGATGTCTAATTTCTTAATATAATTTTTTGTAATAAAAAGGCCGGATTATTAAAAACCGGCCTTTTTCATTGTTTTACTTTAAATCATATGCTTCAAAAAATGCTTTTTCGTTTGGCTTTCGGCCTAAGAAGTCTTTAAGTAATATTTCTGGGTCGACTGAGCCGCCTTTGCTTAAAATTTTTTCTGCAAAGTGTGTTCCTGCTTGAGCAGTTAATCCTTCTTTATCAAGTTGAGCAAAAATATCACAAGCAAAAACAAGTGACCACATATATCCATAATAACTTGATGCATAACTAGGAAGGTGTCCAAATGATGTGTGCATATGATATTGTGCATTATACGCAATATCAGGTGAATAGCGATGGCATAATGTTTGCAAGAGACCTTGAAGGTCAGGTTCTTCTTGTTCATAGATCGTTAAAGAAAAATCTGCAAGCATTAATTGTCGGCAAAAAAAATAACCAGAATCATATTTTTTTTTGGCGATCATTTTTTCAATTAATGTGTCGGGAATAGCTTCATGGGTTTCATAGTGTGCACTCATTTTTTTAATCATTTCTGGTTTCCAGACCCATTCTTCGAGCATTTGAGAAGGCATTTCAACAAAATCCCATTTTACTCCTGTTCCTGAGAAACGAGGTAATTCTGTGGTTCCTAAAAGATGATGCATTGCATGTCCAAATTCATGGAAAAAGGTTTCAACATCAGCATGTTTTAAGAGAGAAGGTTCTGTTTTTGTAGCTTTGGGAAAGTTTGCAATGACCAGTCCAGTGCTTTTACTCATTTTTGTTTTTTCTTGGTTTAAAAATACTGTTTTGGTAATGTCACAATGACAGGCATGAGAATATTTATTAGCACGTGGATATAAATCAAGAAAAATATAGCCGCATGGATTTTGATCATCTTTTTTATAGGCCGTAATCATTTGAACATCTTCATGCCAGAGTCCTGCAGGTTTTGAAATTTCAAAACGAAGTCCTAAGAATTCTTGGTAAATATCGAATATTCCTTGAATGGTTTTTTCCATTGAAAAATAAGGACGGAGCTCACGTTCATCAAAATTGAAGTGTTCACGTTCATAAATTTTTTTTATGAATGCCGTATTCCACGGTAAAATTTTTCCATTATCCGAAAGTGAAAGATTTTCTGCTTTAATTTTTTTCCATGCTTCGCATTCAATTGCAGCTTTTTTACGAGCTTTTTTTGAAATAGACGTAAAAAATGATCGAACACGCGTTGGATTTTTTGCCATTTTAGTACAGATATTTAATTCAGCATAATTTTTGAATCCAAGCATTTTTGCTATTTTGGATCTGACGATTAATAACTCTTTCAATACGGATTCATTTTTTGGGTATGCACGATTATTAAAAAGTATCCAAAATTTTTCACGTGTTTTTTCAATGGTGCAAAATGAGGATAATTCTGCACTTGTTGGATAATCGGGTTTAATGATATATTTATTATCTTCTGTGCGCTCAAGTGCATCTACAAAAGTAGTATTCATGCCTGTTAAGTCTTCTTTTTCACAAATCATTTGTGAAGCATCAGTGTTAATGTTTGTTTCAAAATCAAGAGAAAGCTTCATAGCTTCTTTTTGTAAGGTTTGAAATAATGAAAATTTAGCATCGGGAAGATCAAGTCCTGATAAAGTGAATTCACGCATAGTTTCTTGCATGCCATATTTCTCTTCATCGCTCAATTCTTCATGAGGCATTATTTGTTCTTGATACAGTTTAAAGACGGCATATATTTTTTTATTGGAAAAATTTTCTATTGCAAATTCTTGCATTGCAATGACTGTTGCATGTGCTTGTTCACGAATTTCTTTTTCTGGGTGAACCATTTCAATGATTTGCATAATGCTTGCTATGGAACTAAAAGATGCAGACAATTTTTCAAATTGGTGTAAAATGGTCTCTTTTGAATATTTTTTTGGATCTTGAGTTATGAAGTCTTGTAGCGCAGCATTCATTGTATCAAAAATCTGTTTTTCAGTTTGTTGTATCGTTTCTTTTGTTTGAGGGAAAAGATTGATAATATCTTGAGCTGAATTCATTTTTCCTTGCGTATATTCTAACCAATTCATATTTAAACCTTTTGTTGTTTTGAAAAAAATACATCCAGACAGTATTAAAAAAAGGCCTGCGATGCTTAAAAAAATTTTTTGACACGACGATTTCATTCTTAAGCTCCAGAATAATGATTTTGATAGTATTGATCAAATAAGCGTATAAAAATATTTTTTTACTGTCACTTGTTTATTTTGTTAATGAAATATTAAATCGTTTACATGCTAACCTGGTCAGCTCTTCTGCTGTATTAATACCTGCTTGAACGGGTAAAACAATAGCTGATTTTTTAAAAAAAATAAAAGCTGGAAGCGGCATATGCAGGAGCCCTAATTGTTGTTTGACTTGCAAGACAAAGGGAACAAGTTGTTGATTTTGGATATCAACGCCTAAAAGTTGTACTTTGCTTAAGAGTGTTTTTTGTGCTGCTTCAAGCAATGAACAAAGGTGTGATGTTTGAGGAAACGATGAGTGAGTGATGCAAACAACGGCAGGAAGAGCTTGAGGCGCTATAAGTTGTTCTTGTAATGAGTGAATTGAAGAGATCCAAAAAGATTCTTTTTTTTCTTCTTGAACGATTAATAAACTTTTAGTTAAAGGTTTTCGATAGACTGCTGCTGTAAGAGTGATGGTAAAAAGTTGTATGCAAAGAATGAGTACAAAAAACATTGTAACTCCCTTTTTTTAATGTTGATAAGAAAATTAGAGCTCTGTCTATTCTAATAAAAATATATAAAAGTCCTCAATACATTAAGAAAGTAGCATTGCACTTTAAAAATGCTATACTTTTTTTGTTATAGTTAATATCGTTTATTGTTTTGATAGTAGAAAAAATATTTTTTGGAGTACTTCTTTGGTAGAAACAATTTGGGAAGATTTTTTGAAAATTGTTCGCGAAGAGGCTGGGAAGCATGTTGTTGAGACCTGGTTTAAAGCGGCACACATTGCTGCATGGAGTCCTCAAGAAGAATTGGTGACCATTGCAGTTCCGAATCTTTTTATTAAAACATGGATAAAAGATCATTATCAAACATTGATTTGTACTCATTTGTCACGACTTTTGCATTGCCATAATCTTTCATGTGAATTTATTATTCAGACGCAACAAGAAGTTCCTTGTACAATTATTCCTGCATCTTCATTACAAAAAAATAATGAGACAGTTGTTGAAAAAGCTCCAGTGAAAGCAACGAGCCTTGTAAAGCAGAACATTAAAAAAAATGAATTGATTTTGACTGAGACTAAACCAGCTTCTCATAAAAGGCATAATTTAAATGAGAATTATCAATTTTCAAATTTTATTGTAGGTAAAAGTAATGCCTTAGGTCATGCCGCTGCAATTATGGTGAGTAAAAATTTAGGTAAGACCTATAATCCACTTATTATTTATGGAAAAACAGGACTTGGAAAAACACATTTGATGCATGCAATTGGCAATGAAGCATATAAAGAACATCCATATGCATTGATTTGTTATGAAACAGCTGATAATTTTATTACTGAATTTATTGCTTCTATTCGATCAAATCGACATCAACAGTTTCGAGATAAATATCAAAAAGTTGATTTGTTATTACTTGATGATATTCAATTTTTATCAAATAAAGAACAGACACAAGAGATTTTTTTTCATATTTTTAATCGATTATATGAACAGGGAAAACAGATCGTTATTTCAGCAGATTCTTTTCCAAAAGATATTGTTGGCCTTCAGAATAGACTTATTTCACGGATGGAGTGGGGGCTTGTTGCTGATATTCAAGCGCCAGATCTTGAAACAAAAATTGCGATTTTACAAAAAAAAGCAGAAGAGCATCACATTGAAGTTCCTTACGATGTTGCTCAATTTATTGCAGGAAGTATCTCTTCTAATATTCGTGAACTTGAAGGGGCGCTTATTCGAACAAGTGCATTTTGTGCTCTTAATCAACAATCAATGAGCGTTGAATTGACACAGCAAGCGCTTGCATATTGTATGCATGAACCGCAGAAAAATAGTGTGATTCTTTCGACTGTTGCAAAACATGTGGCACTTTTTTTTAAGATTACTATTCAAGAATTGAAATCGCAAAAGCGGCATAAAAGTATTTCGGTTCCGCGTCAAATATCCTTGTATTTGATGAAAAAAATGACCTTTTCATCATTGCAAACAATTGGAGATTTTATGGGGGGGCGTGATCATTCAACAGTTATTCATGCAATTAGTAAAATTGACAATCTTCTTGAAACTGATACTGAATTAATGCATAAAATACAAGCGATCGAACAAGAAATTATGAAGCAATAAAAATTAAAAAATTTTTAAGGAGATCAAAATGCAAAAAAAGCAGTTGTCTTTTTTTTTAGTTATTCTTTTTTTTGTTTCAGGGTGTGATAAACAGGTTTATAAAAAAAGCGTAGTACAAAAACAGAATAATCTAATGCTTTTGCCTCCACCACCTGATTTGTTGCGTGTTTCAAAAAAACAGATGGTTCAAGAAGAAACCAAGCAACAGAGTCAAAAAAATACCATGGCTATAAATCAAAGTAACCAGTCTGTTTCAAACAACGTTGATATGTCACAAAGTCAACGGGGAACGATTATTGATCCTCAAGTTGATTCAGTAGCAGATGATCAAAAAAGCAATGTAGCGATTGAGGCGCTTCGGGTAAAGTCGCCACAAGAAAATGAAATGCCGCGTATTAATGAGCAAGATCAGTTGACCGTTCGATGCAGTAATAAAAGCAATAAACCTTTGATTTTTTGTTGTTTTTATTATACAAAGCTTCGACAAAATGCGTATTGGCGCTGGATGAAATCACCTATTTATTTTTTAGAAAATAATGATGAGTGTACTATTCCTATTTTTGCTATGGATGATCTTTTAGTGAAACAAGAGATTATGGGATATTTAGGAGTTTTTCATAATAAAGAGGAGGCTGAGGCAGCGACGTTTGAGTCCTTAAGAGAGGAACAAAAAATTGATCTTGATTATCTACTTGAATTGCGCAATTCAAGTATTGAAATTATTATTAATCGATATGGTTTTAAAAAAGAACAGATTGATTATCGTCGTAAAGCTGATAAACAAGAACATGTTGTGCAGCCAGAGCTTGATTTTATGATAGAAAATAAAACAGGCAAGCCCTTGTTAGCTTGTTGTTTTGTTTATCAAAAAAATTCAGATCAAGATAATTTGATGCCATGGAGATACCATAAAACAAAAATACAAAAAATTATGCCGCATGAAAGTATGCTAGTAGATATTGATACCATTAAAGATTTGTATGATTGGATCTATATGCGTGGGTTTTTGGCTTTATTTGAAGCTGACCAAGTGGTTGCAGCGGAAGAAGCCACGTATGAGCTTTTGAAGCCTGAACAAAAAATTAATTTAGGTCGGCTGGCAGATGTTTTGGGTAAAAAAATATTGATTTCAGTTGAAAAGTATGGATCAGCGAAGAAGATTTTTGAATTTCAGCAGGTTGAAGCTTCAAGAATTGATTTTAAACAATTTGATAAAAGGCGAAAATCCCGTTCAATTTTGTAAAATTAATGATTTTTTAAAAGAAATCGACAGTTTTTTTTATTACGATATGATAGAACCATAAAGTATTTGTCAATTATAACCTGTAATAAAAAATATGAACGAATTAGAAACTCTTTTTATCCATAAAACGGTTCTTTTGCAAGAGGCAGTTGATGCTTTGAACATTCAACCACATTCTATTATTGTTGATGCAACTTTTGGTGGTGGTGGGCATACGCGTGCAATATTAACGCAATATCCAACAGTAAAAGTTATTGCACTTGATTGGGATACAGTAGCAATTAAAAAAAATAGTCCTGCATTACTTGAAGAATTTGGTGATCGTCTCACTATTACGTGGGGCAATTTTGCAAATATATATCGTATTCTGAAGAAAGAAGGTTTTAAAAAAGTTAATGGAATTCTTGCTGATTTGGGGACATCTCAATTTCAAATTAAACATAAAGATGGTTTTTCATTTTCAAATGATACGCCGCTTGATATGCGCATGTCAAATGCACATAGTTATGTAACAGCTGCAACATTACTTGCTCATGCAGCAGAAAAAGAATTAGCAACTATTTTTTGGAATTATGGCGAAGATAAATATAGTAAACGAATAGCACGAGCAATTGTTGAAGTACGTACTAAAAAAACTATTGCAACAACCGGTGATTTAGTTGATATCATTTTGTCAGTTGTTCCCTATATTCCTTATAAAAATGGAAAAAAACAGATTCATCCAGCAACGCGTGTTTTTCAGGCTTTGCGCATTGCAGTGAATCATGAACTTGATCACATAGAAACATTTTTAAAGGCGGTCCCTGAAGTACTTGCACCTCAAGGACGTCTTGTAGTAATTAGTTTTCATTCGCTTGAAGATCGTATTATTAAAAATTTTATTACAGATTCAGTTTCAAGGTTTAAAAATCTAACCAAAAAACCGATTGTTCCGTCTGATGCAGAAGTTGCTTTTAATCCTTCATCTCGCTCTTCTAAGTTGCGTATTGCAGAATTTTTATAAAAACTATTGAAAAATACTACAAGCAAGTGGTTCTGATAAGTCGAGAAGATCATGTTCATGTGGCAGATGATTAATCAAGATTTGTATATTTCGAATCTGCGATATTACTGGTGATAGACTTTTTATTAAGCTTTGCAAAAAAGAAATGGTAAAAAAAAGTGACCATGATTTTTTTAAAAAACGATGCGAAAAAGAAAGATACAAAGTATTCGATGGGGCATGTATTATTATTGCTTCAAGAGAAATATTTTTTTTAATTAATCCTGATTCTTGCTGTAAAAATAACCATTTTTGTACGATCTGTTCAGTATTTTTTGTTTGATTTTTATTATCCCATGGAATGATAAGCGGATATGCAAGCATGAGTTTTTCTTGTTTTTGAGAGAGGGTAAAAAAGGTTATTTTTTTTTCTGTTCTTGTTATTTCGTGTAAAAAAAAATTCTTTTTCATGATTGGATGTGCAATAATATAAAAAAAATCATAATTCCATGCAGCAAAAAACATGCCTAAAAAAACTGTTATACTTGGTAAAATGAAAAATCGCATACTGTTGTTTGCCTTATATTTTTACTAATTTACTCTTGAATATAAATGAACTATACTCTGCTTAGAGAGTATAATGATATTGTAAAAAGATAAAAAAATAATGAATAAAAAAAATATATCACTTGTTGGGGCACATTTGAGCATAGTGCAAGGGCTTTATTATGCAATTCGTGAAGCGCGTTCAATTCATGCAACGGCATGTCAGATTTTTGTAAAAAATGGACGATCATGGAAAACAAAGCCACTGGAGCAATCAGTCATTAATGCATTTCAAACAGAAATGAAAGCAGGTGATCCTGTTTTGATGGTTGCACATGCTTCATATTTAATTAATATTGCATCGACTAATGCTGAGGTTCAAAGAAAATCTATTGAGGCTTTGATTGATGAGTTAACACGTTGTGATCATCTTTCAATTCCTTATCTTGTTTTACATCCAGGGTCTCATTTGGGTGCAGGAGTTGAAGCAGGATGTAAAATGGTTGCTGAAAGTATTAATTATATTTTTGAAAAACATACATTTAAAACAATGTTGCTTCTTGAAACTGCAGCAGGGCAAGGGACTAATTTAGGGAGTGCGTTTGAAGAATTACATCAGATTCTTTTACAGATTGAACATGCATCAAAAGTAGGCATTTGTTTTGATACATGCCATGTAAATTCCGCAGGATATGCATTGTATCCAACAGTTGCATACAAAGAAACTATGGAGAATTTTGATGCTATTATTGGGTTTAAACATTTAAAAGTTATGCATCTTAACAATTCTAAAACTGAGCAAGGATCAAAAAAAGATCGACATGAAAAATTATTAAAAGGAACAATGCATTTATCAGTTTTTCATGATATTATGCATGATGTGCGACTTGTAGAAGTCCCTAAAATCCTTGAAACTCCTATC
>CAZZPM010000004.1:0-5191 GCA_964655535.1 uncultured Pseudomonadota bacterium | reverse complement strand
TGATAAACAATATGAATTGCTAAATAATGAACAAAAAGAGTATTTATTTGAGTATGCTGAGGAAATTGCTTGGTTGCAATCCCTTTAAAAAGCATAAAAATATTAAAAATAAGCATTTTTTGACAAAAAAAACAGAAGATTTATTCTTGAAGGCAGATAATAAAAAGAATGCAAAAAGAATAGTAATCTGATCATAAATCAAGGATTTTTGTGAGCGATACAATAAAAAAAAATTATTCTGAAGATTTTTCAGTTACTGAGAAGTATTTATATAAAACTGAAAAAGGACTTAATGAAGAATTGGTTCGAGATATTTCACGTCGAAAAAATGAACCAGTATGGATGCTCAATCTTCGACTTGAAGGACTTAAAAACTTTCAAGAACGCCCCATGCAAAAATGGGGGCCTAGCTTACAGCATCTTGACCATAATGATATTTATTATTATATAAAGCCGGTTGAAAAATATCGATCATCATGGGATGATGTGCCGAGTGAAATTAAAGAAACATTTGATCGCTTGGGTGTGCCTGAATCTGAGCGTATGCATTTAGCTGGACTTGGAGCTCAGTATGAATCAGAAGTTGTCTATCATAATCTTAAACAAGAATGGATCGATCAAGGCGTTGTTTTTTTAGACACTGATTCTGCGTTGCAAGAATATGAAGAATTATTTAAAAAATATTTTGGAACCGTGATTCCTTTTAATGATAATAAATTTGCTGCACTTAATACTGCGGTTTGGAGTGGTGGAAGTTTTATTTATATTCCCAAAGGAGTTCATGTTACTGCACCATTGCAGACATACTTTCGTATTAATGCAGAACAATTTGGACAATTTGAACGTACATTGATTATTGCTGACGAAGGAAGCTTTGTGCATTATATTGAAGGATGTACGGCGCCGACCTATGGAACAAGTTCTTTGCATAGTGCTGTTGTTGAAATTGTAGCGCTTAAAGGTGCTCGAGTTCGATATTCTACTATTCAAAATTGGTCAAAAAATGTTTATAACTTAGTAACCAAACGTGCGCATGCATATCAAGATTCTTTTGTTGAATGGGTTGATGGCAATTTAGGAAGCATGATTACGATGAAATATCCAGCTGTTGTATTAAAAGAAACAGGCGCGCGTGCTGAAATTTTATCAATTGCTATGGCAACACATCCTGATCAAATTCAAGATTCTGGAGCAAAAGTTGAACATTGTGCGCCGCATACAACGTCGCGTATTGTTTCTAAATCAATCAGTGGAAAAGGTGGGCGCTCAAGTTATCGAGGCGCAGTGATTATTCATCCAGGAGCGGTTCATAGTAAATCCTTTGTAGCATGTGATGCACTATTGTTAGATGCGCAGTCACGATCTGATACCTATCCATACATGGATGTCAAAGAATCAATGGTTGACGTTGGACATGAAGCATCAATTAGTACGATTAATGATGAACGATTATTTTATTTGATGAGCCGTGGACTTAAAGAGCTTGATGCGCGAACATTGATTGTTAATGGATTTATTGAGCCTTTTGTTAAATCATTGCCGCTTGAATATGCGCTTGAAATGAATCGATTAATTGAAATGGAAATGGAAGGAAGTATCGGCTAATGAGTATTACATCAATAATTTCTATTAAAAAAACATTACAACAGCAGACTGAAACATATTCATTGTATCAATTGATTAAATCAGAAATACATGCTGCGTATGCATTTCCTCAACTTGATATTGAATTAACAATTCCTGCATTGCAACGAGTTAATATTATCGATGATTTGTATCAACATGGATTTACGATTATAAAAATAACATTACTCGTTAAAAAAGATGCCTCTGTTCAGTATAAAAGTTTGATTGGTTTAAAAAGTAATACAGAAAGCATTTTTGATGTGCCTGTACAGATTACACAAGTAATTTCATGTGATGAAGAGCATGCACATGCAGATGTTTTATTTTGTTACAAAGGCATAAATAATCAAAAAGTTCGTATCAATACGCGTCAAGAGCATCATGCAGCAGCAACAAAAAGTTCTGTTATTATTAAAGCTGTTCTTGATGATGAATCTCAGTTGCAATCGAATACATTAATTTTTGTAGATAAAAATGCACATCGTGTTGATGCATTGCAAATAAGTAAAAATATTATGTTGTCATCAAAAGCGCGAGCAATTGCTGTTCCACAGCTTGAAGTGTTAGCGAATGATGTTGCCTGTAAACATGGCGCGGCGATGAGCATGATTGATAGTGAAGCACTTTTTTATTTGCAGAGTCGTGGGCTTTCTGAGGTCGAAAGTAAACAATTAATTATAGACTCATTTTTGCAATAAAGAATTTTCTGATTCTTTGTTAATAATGAAATTTAAAAAAATATTTAAAATTAATAAAAAATTAATAAAAGGTATGCGATGATAAATCCCTTATTACAAATAGATGCTTTGTCTGGTTCTGTTGATGAAAATGAAATTCTTAAAGGAGTTTCATTGAAAATGTTTCCTGGTGAGATTCATGCAATTATGGGACCAAATGGATCAGGAAAAAGTACATTGACTTATATGATTATGGGGCATCCACGCTATGCATTAACAGCAGGAAAGATATCTTTTAATGGCATAGATATTTCAACAATGCCTGTTGATGAGCGAGCACGACTTGGTATTTTCTTAGCTTTTCAATATCCGTACGAAGTTGAAGGTGTGCCTTTGAAAGATTTTCTTCGTCAGGCATATAATGCATGGCATGCAGGAACTGAAAAACAGATCGGACTAAAAGATTTTAAAAAATTACTTGAAGAAAAAATGAAACTTTTAGGTATAGCGCCTGATTTTGTTGAGAGAGCATTAAATGTGGGATGCTCTGGTGGCGAAAAAAAACGTGTTGAAATGCTTCAAATTGCCGTTTTGCAGCCGAAATTAATTATTCTTGATGAAATAGATTCAGGGCTTGACGTTGATGCGCTTCGTATTGTTTGTGATGCATTAAAAGCTATTAAAGCTGAAAGCCCTGATGTCACCGTGCTGATTATTACTCATTATAAAAGAATTCTTGAATACATTACTCCTGATTATGTGCATATAATGCAGCAGGGTGTTATTACTCGTTCAGCAGATTATAGCTTAGTTGATCAGATTGAACGTGATGGATATCAAGGATAATGTATTAAAATCCATAGCGTGTGATGAATTCTAATAAAAGATCTTTAAATGGTTTTTTTGATGATCCAGGTACGGTGTGTGCTGGATATGGGTCATCAAAAAATAAAAGAGTAATGGTGCCTTTTTTATTTTGAAATCCGAGTATCTTTGCAAGTTCTGGATTCATTGAAAAGGAATGTAAAATTTGAACAAGTCCATTTTGATAGCGTGGAGCAATTGAATTCCAGTATTGATTAAATGCTTCAAGAGAGTTGTTTTTGAGAGATTTTGATCGTGTTTTTTTTACCATTGAAAGATAGTAATTTACCCAACCTTGCATATTTTCTTCAATCGTAACATTGGTATTGTTAAGCATATTTTTTTGCTCTGAGGTAAGTCCTGATGGCGGAGGAATTTGTATGCTTTTTGAACCAACCGCTTTATTTAAAGTAGTCAACGATACAGGCATTCCATTTTTATCAACAAGATAAAACAGGTTTTTTGTTTCATTAGAAATTTGTGTAAAAAGATTTGTTACCGTCCACGATCCTACGCCAACAAGACTACGTCTTTTGTTTACACTTTGCAGAGAAATGCTGAAACATAAAAATGTAACGATAGAAAAACCTATTATTTTAAGAGAGAGAGTAAAATTATTAATATTCATAAGATAATCCTTTATTCTTCTGATATTTCTGCATCAGGAATGATTAGATTTTTTTTCACATGAGGCATAAATTTTCCTCCATAATGAGTACAAATAGTACATTGCTTTACTGAGTATGTTTTTTGATGACAATCGCAGTTGCATGCTATTTCAAGTGATTCACATTGTTTAATCTGTGTATACATCATTGAATGAAATTTTTCTGCAAAGGCTGTCATTGAAAGAAGATTACAAAAAAAGAAAATACGTTTTGCAAAGCGCATGGAAGTTCCTTTTTTTATTTTATTATGAGTAATTTAATCAAATCCTATTTTTAGTCTATGTTTTCGCGTTGCTTTTTGTCAATAAATTCAAAATAGAAAATATTTTAACAATAAAAAACTTTTAAAAAGACTTTTCAAATCTTGCATAAAAGATCTTTTTTCAATAGATTAAAGGTAAAAAATATAGTTATTTTATGTTCAGGGTGTTTCATGATACCAAAAATATTGATTACTTTGGCTTTTGGTTTTATTGTTGCATTGATATATCATGCAATGATACTGCATAGTTTTTCATACCATCAAAAAGGAACAAGTGGTTGGATTAGACATTTTTTCTTGTTAATAGCACGCTATGCTTTTATTTTGTTCTGTTTATTATTCATTTTAAAAATCGCTTCATTCTGTCCAATCTGGTGGATCATTGGATTTATGGCAGGATCGATTTGTTATATCAAAAAAATAAAGGGTGCTAATGAAAGCGGCGATATTTAATTATAGCATTATTAAGCCATTTGCTTATTTTGGACTCACTGAATTTTGGTGGGATATACATATTGATACTTTATTTCAGACGTGGATCATGATGGGAATTTTGATTATAGGTATTTGTGCTGGGCGTTTTATTATGCGTTCTTCTCGTTGTATGTATGCACAGCAAGCAATTCTGATATGTGTTGGATTTTTTGTTGATTTAATCGAAGAAACGTGTGGTTCATTTAAAAAAGATATTTTCTTTTTTGTAGTGACTATTTTTCTTTTTATTGTTGGCTCAGGGTTAACAGGATTATTGCCTTATGTTGGCGAAGCAACGCAGGATCTTAATACGACATTTGCTTTGGGTATTAGTAGCTTCTGTTTTTCTCAATATCAGGGGGTAAAGGCGCACGGGCTTTCTCATTTTAAAGAGTTTTTACAACCATTCTTTTTATTATTGCCTTTAAATATTATTGGTGAATTGGCAAAAGCTGCATCGATGTCGTTTCGTCTTTTTGGTAATATTTTGGGTGGATCAATTATGGTTGATTTGATTTTACATGCTTTGGGAGCAGCTAAAGAATTATATATTTCAGCTTTTTGCTGTCTTCTTTTAATTTCATTTATTTTATATAAAACTCCTTTACTTCGTTATTTTC
>CAZZPM010000003.1:0-40874 GCA_964655535.1 uncultured Pseudomonadota bacterium | reverse complement strand
CTCGTTGGGCTCATAACCCAAAGGTCGCTGGTTCGAATCCAGCCCCCGCAACCAAATTTTCTTTTTCTTTTTTTAAATATTAAATATTTTTCTATAAATTCATTTATCTTATTAAGTCTTCCTTTAATTTGATTATAATAAAAAGCTGCTAATTTCTTTTTTTCTGATAAACTTAAATTGTTTTCGGTAGATTTTTATTAGTTATTTTGTAAGGAGACTTTCATGTTTCTTGATCCAACGGTACTTCATTTGTATGGACCTTTTGCAATTCGAATTTATGGATTAATGATTTCTTTAGGGCTTTGTACGTTTATACTACTTAGTTTTTATGATGCAAAACGGCGGCGATATATTCCTGATGATGTTTTTCATGGCGCGTTAGTTTGTGGGATTTTGGCTGGAATTCTTGGTGGTCGTTTTCTTTATTTTATTACTGAAGCGATCGGATCACAAGCATCAGTTATCGACTTTTTTCTTTTCTGGGAACCAGGATTTTCGCTCTTGGGTGCGGTTATTGCAGTTCCAGTAATTGTCGGTCTTTATTTAAAAAAAGAAGAGATTCCATTTTTACTTTTTTTTGATTTGATCATCATGTATATTCCTCTTTTGCAATCAATAGCACGATTAGGTTGTTTTGGTGCCGGTTGTTGTTATGGCATGCAGAGTGAAGTTGCTTCGTGGTGGACGGTTAGTTACACACATCCTGAATCGTTAGCACCGCAAAATATTGCTTTGTATCCAACGCAATTATATTCAGCTTTGGCATCATTTATTCTGTTTATTTTTTTATATATCATTTCACGAAGAAGATCTGCAGGAACTGGGTTTTTATTCGGTTTGTATTTCATTGGTGAAGGATGTGCGCGATTTTTTGTTGATTTTTGGCGTTCGCGTACTCCGTATGAACTTGAGCATGCATGGAATATTTTTCAATATCAGATTACTTATTATCAGGCTATTTCAATAGGAGTGGTAGTTGTTGGTTTTGTTGTGTTGATCCGTAGTTTTTATATGCCTGAAGTAGTAGAAAAAAAGAATTATGACTATATTTGATTTTGTAAAAAGTTCTGTTTCGATTTTAGATTTGGTGAGTAGTTATGTTTCACTCAAAAGAATGGGTGGTTATTATAAAGGACCTTGCCCATTGCATAATGAAAAAGACGCATCATTTACTGTAAGCCCGGATAAAAATATTTATTACTGTTTTGGCTGTCAAGCCGGCGGTGATGTGATATCATTTATTGCACGACTTGAACGATTGACGCAGGGGCAAGCGGTTCGTCATTTGATTGATCGCTATAGTTTGAGTCTGCCTGAGGGATTGCAAAAAGAGTTAACCAATCAGGGTGAAATGAGTAGTCGAGAATCATTGAGTGGCATCATTAAAGTAGCGGCTCGTCTCGCACATCAGCAATTTATGCAATCTGAGCATGCGCAACAATATCTTTTAAATCGTGGCATCAGCAAAGCGATGATGAAGTATTTTGAGCTCGGATTATTACCGGGCGGAACAACGGCGATGCAGCATTTTGTTAAAACAATGCGGAGTCAAAATATTTTACTTGATGATCTTGTTGCAGCAGGTTTGATGATGGAGGGAAAAAGTAATTATTATTCAGCTTTTGAAGATCGAATTCTGTTTCCCATTAAAGATCAGATTGGACGATACGTTGGTTTTGGTGGGCGTGTTTTTTTGCCCAACGATGATCGAGCGCGTTATTATAATAGCAAAGAATCAGAGCTGTTTTTGAAAAGACAGACTTTATTTGGTTTTGATCAAGCACGACGCGCAGCGCAGCAGACAGGAACAATGTTTCTAGTTGAAGGAAATCTAGATGTCGTTGCTATGGTGCAAATGGGATATGAAAATACCGTTGCTACGCTTGGCACCGCATGCACGCTGGAACATTTACATTTATTGCGTCGCTTTGTGCATACGATAGTTCTTGTTTATGATGGTGACAAAGCAGGGCAGAATGGGATTGAAAAAATTGCAGAACTTTGTTGGGATCTGGCACTTACATTGACCGTGGTGCCGTTGCCTGCTCAAGATGATCCTGCATCATTGTTGGAACAAAACATTTCCATTGCTCCTTGGATTGAACAGCAAGAAGATATTTTTACATTCTTGATCAAAAAAAGTAGTAAAGATTTTTTTTCAAAGCCGATGTCAGAAAAATTATTATTATGTAATAAAATGATTGAGATGATTAATCATTCAACGACTGGTGTTAAAAAACATTTGTTGCTACAACAAGTGAGTAGTAGTCTTCAAATTCCCCTTGCAATGCTTCAAAATATGAGTAAATATCAGGAAAATAAAAAGGAGAAATCATTGGTTGTTGAGAAGCCTCAACAGAAAATTTCTGATGAAGGCCTTAGTTTACAGTCGCTTGAAGATAAAATTACTGGATTCTTTTTTGTAGCTAAGCGCCAAGAGAGTCAGTATTTACAGGCGTACATGGGCATGCAAGAATATTGGAGTGATTATAGTAAATCATTGGTGACTGCTTGGTTTCAATCACCGCTTGAGAACTTGCAAAGGTTTCTTGATTCTTTACCGCAAAACGATCAACAATTAATTTTATCATTGGTGATGCAAGAGCATGAAACCGTATCATATGAAATGCTTGATCAATTAATAGCGGAGTATAAAAAAAGATGGTGGAAGCAAGAAATCCATCGTTTGAAAGAGGCGATTGTCCATGCACGCAACGAAGGTGATCAAGAAAAAGTGCATTTATTGGTCAATGATTTTTTAGTTTTAAAACAAAAAATACAAAATTAAGGGGTTCTTGATGAAAAAAAGTACCAAATCAAAAGTATCAGCAAAGAAATCTCTTCAGAAGGTTCAAAAAAAAACAGCAGTGGTAAAGAGTACAAAAACAGTAAAAAAAGTTGCATCAAGCAAGTCTGCATCGAAAAAGGGTGTCGTCAAAAAAGGTGTCAAAAAAGCTGCGCCTCAATTAGTAGCAAAAAAAGTAACCAAAAAAGTTGTTATAGCGCCAGCTAAAACAGTTAAAAAAGTAGTTTCAACAGCGGTAAAGCCAATAAAAAAAGTGATTGAAAAGGCGTCTATAAAAAAGATAAAAAAAGAGGATGTTAAGGGAGCTACAAAAATAATCGTTAAAAAAATAGTATCCCCCATAAGCAAACCAGTAGATGCAATGATGAACAAAACAAAAGAGATAAAACCAGTAAAAATACCGAAAAAAGTTATTGAAAAAAAAGAAGTCGAACTTGAAAAAAAAATCAATCGACCACCGCAAAAGACGATTAAAAATTCTTTAATCAAGAGCCCAAAAAAATTGGCATTGAAAAAAGAAGCAGATAAAAAAACAGAAGAAAAAAAACAGAAAATGTTGTTTGATGCCGGCGTTAAGCAAGAAAAGCAAATTCAGCGTGATAAAAAAACTGCTGCTGCATTGGTAAAATTAGAAGAAAAAAAAGTTATTAGATCTGGTGAGCTCAAAAAAGCTGTCATCACGATGGCAAAAAAACGGGGCGCAATTGAACAAAAAGAAAAGATACAATTATTAATTAAAAGTCGTGCTGCACATAATAAGCAGAAAAATGATATAGTTCTTGATGAAGATGAACCAAAAAATCGATTAAAAGATGTTGATCGTGAATTGCAACAATTTCTTGAAGCAGCACGCAATGATGGGGTAATCACGTATGAAGAACTTGCCAAATTTAATTGTAAGCATCATATCGCTGATGATGAAATTAATGAAATCTTACGTTTGTTAGATAAAGAAAATGTTGATGTTATTACGCAGGATGAATTTGACGCGATCAATGATGGACTTGGTGATTTTGATACCGAAGATAAGCCGACTTTTGGCGCTATGCAGACTAATTTAGATGCTGCCATTGATGCGGATGAAGAGGATAATGAAGATGCAAGCGCTGATGAAGAAGAAGAAACGGTTGCTATTGATCGACTTCAGTCATTTGGTGAACCAAGTCAATTGAATGATCCGGTAAAATTATATTTAAAAGAGATCGGTAAAATACCACTTCTCAATAAAACGACCGATAAAATTATTGCTGACAAAATAGCTGAAAGTAAACGAGATTCGATTGATGCTATTTCACAATTTCCTTTTGTAGCAAAAGAATTATTAAGCACGGTTGAGCGGCTTGAGCGCGATGCATTGTATCTTAAAGAGTTGATTCAATTTTCTGATTTTGATGAAGATAATTCACCAAAGTTTGAAAGTGAACGAAAAAAATTTTTGATAGTTTTGCTTAATCTCAAGGATCTTGTTGATGGTGAAGAGAAGATTTATAAATCGTATCGAGCATTTCTTGATGATGACAAAAAAAAGAAAGAGATGCTTGCAGCAGTAGAAAAGAATAAAAAGCAAGTTGTTGAAGTGATTAAAGAGATTAAAATATCGAATAAGATGATTCGTCGTTTTGGTCGTAAGGTCGAAAAATTTGCAAGTAAGATTCAAGAGCGCGAAGAAGAGATGCGGATTGGAACAGAGAAATTAAAATTTTATAAATCGCTCAAAAATCCAACCGCACATGATCTTGAAAATGGTGAACAGATCGACCGTATGGTTCGAGCAGCGCAAAAAGTTATTAAAAAAATCGAACAAGAAGCAGGGCTCTCACGCGATCGTGTGATGAAATTATACAAACAATTTCTGGTTGCACAACGTAAAGATAAATTAGCAAAAGATGATCTGGCTCGAGCAAACTTACGTCTTGTGGTAAACATTGCTAAAAAATATATCAATCGTGGGCTTCATTTTCTTGATTTGATTCAAGAGGGAAATATTGGGCTCCTTAAAGCGGTTGAAAAATTTGAATTTGAACGTGGATTTAAATTTTCGACGTATGCCACTTGGTGGATTCGTCAAGCGATTACGCGTGCGATTGCTGATCAATCAAGAACGATTCGTGTGCCTGTCCACATGGTTGAGACGCTTAATAAAATTAATAAAATTACGCGTGCATACATGCAAGAAACGGGCAAAGAGCCGAATTTTGCAGAGCTTGCTAAAGAACTGAATTTAGATGAAAAAAAGATAAAAAATATTATTAAAATTTCCAAAGAGCCGGTTTCACTTGAAACTCCAGTCGGTGATGGTGAAGACACGTATCTTAAAGATTTTCTTGAAGATGAAAATGAATACACCCCGATGGATGCGGTGATCAATGATGACATCAAAGAACGTGTGAGAAAAGTACTTAAAACGTTAACACCTCGTGAAGAAAAAGTCTTGAAAATGCGTTTTGGTATTGACGTTGCATCAGAGCACACTTTGGAAGAAGTGGGAAAAGATTTTTCTGTGACGCGTGAACGAATTCGTCAAATTGAAGTGAAAGCATTACGTAAGTTGCGACATCCATCACGATCAAAAAAATTACAATCATTCTTTGATAAGAGCCTCGATTTTGATGCGTTGACCGATGAGGAGTTGGCTGATGATCAATTTTCTGATATCGATTTTGATAATGATGCAGATGTATCCGAGGAATAAAAAAAAAGAGTAATAAAAAATAAGGGCTGCGCTTAACGACGTGGCCCTTTTCCATTTAAAAAGGAGCTTAATGAAAATTGTCCATTTGATTAGTAATTTAGGCATGGGTGGAGCTGAGACCGTTTTTTATCATCGTATGCTTTATTATCATGAGCAGGCCGAAACAGATCAACATCTCATTTATTATTTTTATGATGGGCTGTATGTTGAAAAGTTGCGATCATGTGGTTTTATCGTTACAAAAATAACTGGTTTTTTTCATGTCTACGATCCAATCGCTTTTTATCGTTTTTTTTCTCTGGTTAAAAAAGAAAATCCGCTTTGTATCAATGCATCGCTCTGGTCGGCTCAAATTATGGCTCGCTTGGTTGGCTCTCTTTTGAAAATGCCGGTAATTTGTCAGATGCACAGCGACTTAAAGCATCATGGCTTTTTTAGAAATCTAATTGATGCGTTGGTTCCTCAGAAGCATGCCACATTTGTGGCAGTGACGTCGGTTCTTCTGCCTTCTGTGCAAAAAAAATTTGCATCTGCTTCAACGTTAGTTATTCATAATGCGGTTGATTTTAAAAGTATTGAAGGAGGAGATGCACAAAAAACCTCTTTGTATTACAAAAAAAAAGATGGGTCGTTGATTATCGGCGTCTCAGGTCGGATGGTTTTACTAAAACAGTATGATATTTTTTTAAAAGCATTTGCCTTGTTGGTGCCCATGACTCAAAAGAAAGTTCACGCGGTGCTGCTCGGTGATGGCCCAGAAAAGCAGAATTTGATCAATCTTGCTCATGACCTTAAAATTGAAGATTACGTCTCATTAGTAGGTATGCAAGAGAATATTTTTGATTGGTATGATCTGATCGACATTCTGGTCAGCTGTTCGAGTACTGAGGCGTTTTCAATGGTGATTCTTGAGGCGATGGCAGCAGGAAAAGTTGTTGTAGCAACAGAATCAACCAATGCTCGCGAAATGATCAATCATAATCAAAGTGGCATTATTCTGCCTCATGCAGATCCAAAACAGATAGCATCAGCGCTTTTGTCGCTTGTTAACGATGATCCGTTGAGGCAAGAATTAGGGGCAGCAGCTCGAGAAACAGTCTTGAACTCTTTTGATATGCCGATCATTGAACAGCGATATATACAACTTTATCAATCTTTTTTAGATAAAAACTGAAAGAATTCATTTTAAAACCATCTTTTTTGGGGGAGATATTATTTCAAGTGGGCAATACATTGCTTATTTTGTCACTATGCTTAATGTATTGACGCCATTTTTAAATTTTTTCTATTATTAAATAAAAGAGTTCTCATTAAAATGATAAAAAGGGTAAAAAGGGGATTTTCTGATGTTCAGTCAAAAAAAACAGAACATGATGAATCAAAAGCAGCATACGTTGTTTTTGCTAATTGCTTTTTTTTGCTTTGGAAATCTTTTTTCTGCTGTATCAACGATGAGTAATGAAGACGCTCTGTTTCAAGAGAATGTTCAAATTGAAGATGAAGTATTTGATGTTGTTGAAGAAGCGGCTACTCCCGTTAAACAGATTCCTGTTAACCAAGAAGAAAAAGTTGTGCCTCAGGTGATTGAAGAAGTGCCAGTGACTGATATTCCACCAACGATTGATCTTGCAGAAGTTGATGATCAGAGTTTCGATGAAAGTAGTTCTACTGTTTTAGATGATGCGGCAATCGGAGCTGGTTCTGCTGCTGGTGTTGTAGGGCTTTTAACTGCAGCAGCAATAGCAGCACCGAAAGTAAAAACAATTGTTCAGGCAGGTAAAGATATTCGTGATATTGTTAAAGGTGACAAGTTATCTGAAGCTGATAAAAAAAAATTGTTAGATAAAAATATACAGTATCAAGAAAAATTAGTCTACACGCGTACGAAAGATGCTGAAGAAAAAATTAAGCAGTATCGTGATGCAGGTGATGTTGTTAATGAAGAAAAATGGCGAAGACGGCTTGATGCGGTGTTAGAAAGTGATCAGTATTTGCGGGAACAGAAGGCGATACAAGAGCAACTTAATCGTGACAAGTATGTAAATAAATTAACTCCTGAAGCAAAGAGGGATTTAACAAGTTTGCAGATTGATGCAGCAAAAAAAGTCTATGATGTAGAGCATCGACAATTATATGGATCGTTAAAAAATTATGCAGATAAAGATTCTTTAACAAAATCAGATAAGCTCAAAAAAGAAAAAAAAGAAGCTGCAGTAAAAAAAATTAAAAAGTATGACTATAGATTAACTAAATTGAATGAGCAAAATATAAAAGAACATGAAAAAGAATTAGAACGAAAAGAACGAACTAGACGTATTGTTGCGCGTGGCGCACGGGTTTATGGACGATAAAAAAATTAAAAAAAAGATACAAAGGAGAAGTAATCATGATGAGCAAAAAATATAGTTTATTGTTCACTATTTTGCTGAGTGCCAATTTTTTGCAGGGCGCAATGATTATTGATACTTCATTTGATCCTGACAAAGGATTTGAAAAAAGTATCGATGTCGTGCCAGAAAAACCAAAAAGTGTAACTGTTTTTACACTGGGTGACCAGTCCACAGCGTCAGCAAATGAAGATTCTGGAATTAATCAAGATCTTGATTTTAGAAATGATAATTTAGACCAACCAAATGAACCTGAAAAGTCAGTCTCATCATCAGATGCAGATGTGTTAAAAGAAGCTCCCAAGGATGGTTATAAAAAAGAAGGTTCAGAAATTGATTATCAAGGCAAAAGTGACATGTTTAAGAATGAAGCTGCATTAAAATCAGATGTTGCACCAGCGTCCTCTGCTTATTATGGTGACAGTTTAAAAGAGTTTTCAGAAAATCAAGTTGTAGCCGGTTCAGATAAAAATAGTGAAGAAGCAGAAGATGCTGGTGATATGACGACTATGTTAGCAGCAGGTGCTGCGGCAGCTGCGGTCGGTGTTGGTGCGTTGGGGATTGCATTGGCAAAAGGTGATCTTGATAAATATGGCGACAAAGCAAAAGATATTGTTGAAGGCAAGGGTGGTCGAACTGATTATAAGAGTGGGTTGGTGAAGCAAAAATTACAGAAAAATAAAATACTTAAAGAAGAAGAAAAATTAAAACAATTAAGCGCTGAACGAACAGCATTAGATGAAAAAAGTCGTAATGCTACTGACGATGAAAAAAAAGATTTAGATAAACAATTAATGGATAAAAGAAAAAAAGAGACAGAGTCATTGGATAGAATGAAAACATTCAAAGAAAAAAAAGCATTGATTGATAAAGATGTTGAAAAAAATAAAGCGAAGTTAGAGAAAAATTTAGAAAAGAAAAAATCAGGAACTTCTCAAGATAAAATGAGTCAGTATAAAGAGAAAGCTAAGCAAAAAGCTGAGGCAAAACAACTTGCAAAAGATAAGTCACTGAAAACTGCAGTAAAATCTAAGTTACCTAGTTTACCTAAAGTTAAAAGACCATTTTAAATAAAAAATTATAAAAAAAAATAAATCAATAATACAAAGGAGAAACGATGATTAAAAAAATGTATTCAGTTTTGATGCTGTTAATGATGAGTAGCATGATGCTTAATGCCGCAACCGATTCTGATGAATTGGCATCGATTGCTCCTGAAGAAGGGTGCTATGCATCACTTCGTGATTATCTTTTTAAAAAGAAAACGATGTTTGATGATACCGATGTGATGGGCGGCGATGAGGATGATCAAGGCGATCAGAGCGAGCAGGAGCCTGAAGAACCTGAGGCGCAAGAGCCAGAAAGTTCTGAAGATGAAACACCGACAGAAGATACTTCAGATACAGAAGTTGCATCGAGTGAAGATGATACTGATAATGAAGAGGTTGCTCCTGACACCAGTGATGATGAAGAGGTCGCACCAGAAAAAGAAGAGCCAGAAGTTGCCCCTGAGGGAGTTTTGGGTGTTGATGACGATGGTTCAATGAGTGGCCCAGCGCCGGTTATTAGTCTTGAAGAACAAGCCGCTATGGATGAAGCAGAACAAAATCCTGATGTTGCTCTTATTTTACAAAATTTTGAAGATGAAGATGACTTTGATGAAGAAGCATTAATTGGAGCATTGTTAGGTGCTGGTGTTGCGGCAGGAATTGCTGCATTGTTAGCTAAAAAGTTTATGGATATGAAAAAGAAAGAGTCGGTTGGAAATCTTGATGAACAAGCAAAAGTCACTGCTGACGATAAAACATTAAACAGAGTACAATCGGGGAAAATTGGAATAACAGATGATCTTACTCCAAAACGACCAGTAAGTGTTAGACCTGTTTCAGTAACTGATCTTCCAGAAAGTAATCTTCCTCGTGGTGGAACGGCAGAAGTTGTTAAATCAGATAAACCAGATCTTCTTAAAGAGAATGCCAAAGCAATTGGTAAAGAATTAAAATCATTTAAACCAGCTGATGGTCAGAATATAGAACCAAGTGCTGTAAAAAAAGCATATGAAAGAAAAGCACCAACTCAAGCAACAACTGGTGTTGAAGCAAAAGATCCACTTGCAAAAATACGAGCACAGATAGCTAAAAATAAAGCAGAAAAATCAACACGAAGTAAGATAGCTGGTGCTGGCTTAGGATCAAGTGAATTGGAAGAAACCTTAAAAAAACAAAAAGTAAAAGCTGATGCAGTAGCTCCAGTATCAGCTCGTCGTAATTCAGTAGCAGATGATCAGAATCAGTTGAAAGCATCAAGAAAAGCTGTTAATGATTCAAAACCAGTTCGTAAATATAAGTAAATATGGACATTAATTATAAATAAAAAAGTAGAAGGATTTTACTATGAAAAAATTACTAATTTTATTGGTGAATATCATGGCATTCCATGGTAAAATCTTTTCTGCTGTTGATGATGTTTCTTCAAAGCGTAAAACGGTTTATCCTTCGTATGCTCCGCCAAGTCTTCCTGTTACAGCAGCAAGTTCATCTGATAAAGGAGAGCCTCAATTATCGAAGCAAGCTTACAAGCCGCTATCTAAACGACCTGCCCCTCCAACGCGTGCTGCTCCTGAGCCTCCTATTGATCCAGAGGTAGATAAACTTTTAATGGATCTTGATCAAATGGAGAAAGATTTTAAGAAAATGGATTATACTGATGATGAGCGTAAGGCTTTGGATGAAGCGAAAGCTCAGGATGAGCGGATGAAGGCAAAGTGGGATGCTTTAGGTAAAGAGGAGATTCGAGGAATAAGAATTATAGAATCTACTGCTCCTCAAAGTGCGCGATTATCTTTTGATCAAGAAGAAGCCTTGAGAAAAGAAGGATCAATAACATCTCCAGAAGAAGCAAAAGCAATTCTTGATAAAGAAGCGCGTAACGCAGTTAATTGGGGTGATAAAAATTCTAATATTACAAATAAAGAAGATCAAAAAAGAATTAAAGAAAAATATGATCGAGAACAAAAAGCTTTGAATGAAGTAACGCAATCAAAAAATTCAACAATAAAATTAGATAAAGCTCATGATTCATTGGTTGAATATAAAAGTGTGAAAAGTCAAATTGCAAATTATGAAATTAATAAAAAAATGGGAAGATATATGCCTGCGGAACAAGCTCAAATTGAAGCAGAACATAAAGGTCTTAGTCGTGATATTAAATTATATAATCAAACTGCTCAAAAAAGACGTGCTTTAGAAAAAGAACAAAAAGCTTTAGAAAAAACATTAGCAAAAAGAAAAACCGCATTAGATGATTGGAATAAACTTTCGTCCGAGGAAAAACAAGATGAAAAACGAATTGCTGCACAAATGGGTTTTGATGACCCTGAAGATGAAGCAAAAGTAAAAGTTAAGTCTGCTCAAAGGCGTTTAAATAATAATCAAGTTCGCTTGAAAAACGAAGTAAATCGTGCTCAAACAATAGAAGGAAGAATTAATCAATCAACAGCCCAATTATTCAGAAGTAAAGCACCGATTAAGTTGGAAGAAAAACCTGTTGTTAAGAAAAAAGCTCCTTTAAAAAAAATAAGTATTTTTGAAACAGTTAAAAGTAAAGTTATGCCTTCAAAAAAAATGGTGCCAGCGGTAAAAGAAGTTGATCCTGTAGTTAATAAAAGAACATCTGTGCATAAGGGGCCAAAGGCAAGGCCGGCAAAATCGACGGTAAAAGCTGCATCTACAAAGAAGCCATCAATGATGAAGCGTGTATTTAGTGGTAAGTAAAAAGGTGAGAGATGAAAAAGTTTTTTCTATGTAGTTTTTTGATATCAATGATGACAGTATTGTCTGCTGCTCAAGTTGTAGAAAATGTGTATCGTGATAAATATTCTGAAGTAGGGAATAAAATTCTTACTGGCCTTGATGAACGTGCCGCTCAAGAAAAAGCAAAAGCAAAAGAAGATGCATATATGAAGCCGACTATGGTTAAACGAGCGGTTGTTGATTTTTTTGTAAAATCAGCAACTGATCAATACAAAGATGTAACATTATCAAAACAAAAAGCACAAGTTGAACGAGCAAAAATTGCTGAATATAAGGCACGACAGGCTTTTAAAAAAGCAGAGGTTCGTTTGAGTAATGCAAACAATAAACCAAATATTGAACAATTTAGAGAAGAAAAAATACGTGCACAAGCAATGCATGATGCGATGCAAGAGCTCGCTGATGAAGCAAAAAAAAGATTGACAGCAGAAAATGCATTGTTAGACAATACTCAAAAAATAGTGGAATTAGAAAACAGTAAAAAAGAATTGGAAAAAGAATTTAAAAAGAGAAAAAATATTGTAGATAGATTTGATAATCGTACTGATATAGAGAAAGAAGCAGCCAGAGAGCTAGAACTGCGTTATCGTTATAAAGAACCACTTGGTGCATATGCAAAGGAAAATTTGACTAAAACTCAAGAAGCATTAGAAAAAGTAAAAACAAGTATAGATAATGAAAAAACAACAGCTGACGTTTTAGTAAAAAATCTGAAAAATATTGATAGTAATCAGGTAAATCTTGAAAAAGAAAAGAGTCTATTACAAAAAGCAGATAAAAAAATTAAAACTATTGATAAACAAGTTGCAAAGCTTGAAGAAGAAAAGCGAGTAATAGGCAAAACAGCTGATCAAAAAAAATCTCTTGATGATAAAATTCTACAATTAAAAGAAAACAGAAAATTAGAAGAAGCAGCTTTTAAACCAAAAATTCCAGAAAAGCCAATAATTCAAGCAAAAGGGCCAGCGCCAGTAATTCCTGCAAAGCCTTCTTCAATGCAAAAGCAGATAGAAGTAAAACAAGAAATAAAACCTGTTGTTGATGAGGAAGCAATGGAAAAAAGACTCAATGAAAAACAAAAAATACATGATGATCTGCAAGAACAAAAATTAAAATCGGCAGCTCGCTTAGAAGAGATTATTAATAAAATGAAAGATCCCAAGCTTAATCCGATGGATAGAGTTGATCTTGGTATTGAAAAGAGTCGGTTGATTAAAGATATTCCTGTGCTAGATGAAAAATTTCAAGCAGTAAAAGCTGATTTGAACAATGTTCAAAAAGAAGTGGTTGAATTAGAAAGAGTACGACAGATTGATGAAGAACAAAAATCAAAAAGTTCAAAGCCAGCACAAGCAGATGTTCAAGAAAAAAATATGTTAGAAAAATTAATTGATGATCCGATTCCTAAAAAAACAGAGTTGAGACCTGTAGAGCGTATGACAGAAGAAAGAAAGACGCGTATTTTAGAAAATTATAAAAAGAAACAACCATTAGAAAAAATAGCTGAACGAAGTCAAAATAAAGATGAAGGGATATCTTTAGGTGATAAAAAACATAAAACTCCATTATTGACACCTGCAGAAATCATATCAAGGGCTCGTGAGCGTGAAGCTGAACGAGAACAAAAATTAATTGCTCCACAAAAAATAGTAGAAGAAAAAAAACAAAAAGCAGATAAAAAATTAATTAACAGATTAGTTAATAAAGTAAAAATAACGGTGAAAAAACCAGCAGTACATGCAAAGCCAACAGTTCGAGTTATTGCGCATTAAAATAAAATTATAAAGGGGAAATGGTGTTTCAATTACAGAAATTATTTTTATATCAATTGTTATTTGCCTTGTTTTTATTTAATGCGAGGCAGGGTATTTATGCGCAAGGTAATAATGATTCTTTATTCAAAGATCAAAATAAAGAAATTCCTGTTTTTGATGAAACTGATGATGGCATGAGTGATGGTGAAATAGCTGGTCTTGTTGCAGGTTCTGTTGCGGGGTTAGCTGTTGGTGCGGGAGCTATTGCTGTTGGTGTTAAAAAATATCAAGATAATAAAAATAATAAAAGTAGTGAAAAAGTTTCAAGTGATCTGAGTGGATTGTCATCCTTATCTGAAAATCCTAGTCTACTACCAAGATTACCTAATGGAAAACCAGATTCAAGTCAATTATTGAGAGATCAAGAAGAAAAAATTGCACAAGAAAATGAAGATCAAGAAAGATCAAAAAAGATTCAAGATATTGATAAAGAAGTAAATCAATTACAAAGAAAGAAGAAAGAATTACTTCTTGCGGGAGTAAATAAGCCAGGAAATCCTAAGCGTGAAAAACAGATAGAGGATCTTGATCAACGGATGGAAGTATTACGGAACAGAAAACGTGATTATCAACCATCTGAATCTGGAAAAGAACAAAAATCAATGTTTAAATCAGTTGCCGAAATGCAAGCTCGTTCATTGATTGATGAGGAATCCCAAAAAAAAGTATCGCCGCCAGTACGTCCATCGCCTACAATGCCTGCGAGTAGGGATAATCTTGATTTGACCGAAGAGACTGAAAAAGTATCACCAAAGTTAAAAAAAATAAGAGTAGTTTTAGATGATACTTTTGGTGAAGAAGCGCAAAAAAAAGAACAACGTGATCAAGAAAATAAACGAAGATTAGATGAAAAGCAGAATGTGTATGATGATGTTCGTGCTGAGTGGAAAAAGGCTGATAAAGCATTGCAAGATATGCAAAAACAATTAGTGCTTTATAAAAATGCTCCTGATATTAATTCAGAAGCAAAACTACCAGTCATTGAGGCTACGCAAAAAGAAATAGATCGACTTTATAAAATTATGATAGAAAAGCAAAGGGCTTTGAGTGCTCCTGAAAAAGAATTGAAGGCTGTACAAGAAGAGATAAAACAAGGATATCAAGAAGAAGAAAAAGCATTAGATGCAACGGTTGAAAAATCGGATCAGCGAATTTCTGAGTATAAATCACGTGCCGCTGTTGTAGCGGAACAACAAAAAATTGATGAAAAAGAAGTTAAGCAGTTTCAAAAAGAATTGAATAAAAAACAACAAGCATTACAAGATGCGGGAATGGAATTGCAGAAGGCTAGAAAAGGAGTTTTTGATGCAGGTGAAAAATTACGCAACATACAAAATGCTCATCGATATATAGAATATGAAACTGATGAAATAAAAAAAGCAGAAGCAGAAGCAAAAGTAAAAAAAGCAAAAGAAACATTTGAAGAAAGAAAAGCTGCAGTTGGGCGTGCTCAAGTTCATGCTAATCGTTTGGCAGATGATGTTGATGCAATCGAACAAAAAATACAAGAAATAAAATTGCGACCTCAAGTGCAAGAAGCAGTTCGTCTTGTTGTTGATGATCTTGTTGTTGATGAGCGTAAAAAAATGCGACCAGTTTCAATTGAAGAAAATCCGATGCATCCTGTGTTGAAAGATTTGCCAATACCTGATGAGTTAAAATCAAACTATGCAAAGCGTCAATTAATGCAAGATAATCTGACTGAAAGTAATTTTAAAGCTCAACAAGATGAAGAAGCACGATTAAAAAAAATTGCTGAAGATCAACGTACAAATAAGAAAAAGAAAGAACAAAATATGGTTATTGGTAAGTCAGTTTTTGTTCGTGTTGGCAATCAACCGATGCCGAGCGAGCCTGAAAAAAATATAGCTTCCATGAAGAAAAGACTGGCAGAGAAAGAAAAGTTATCTCAAGCAGAGTTATCTAAGAAAAAATTAGCTGAGTCTATTGAAGACGCAAATCTTAATCGAGCGCGAGACAAAAAACAGAAGAATAAAAAATCAATCACGGGACCAATAGCTCGGAAAATTAGGTCTCGTTATTAAAATATAAAATATTAAAAAAGGAGATAACATGCGTTTAGAGAAATTATTTTTATATAGTTGCTTAGTACTAGTTTTTATGCTCGGTATGGGTAATAGGGTTCAAGCTGCAGAAGGTGATGATGTAGCATTGGATTCACCTGAATCCATGTTCCATAGAGATGGACAAGATTTGCAGATAAATGATGAAATTGGTGATGAAACAGCTATGCAAGATATGTTAAATAAAGAAAGTGAACAAGATGCGCCACCCATGCTTGATGATGGAAGTGGTGAAGAAAATGAACAAGATGAAGTGCCAGTTTTTGATGAAGCCGATCAATTATCAGATGAAATTGAGCAAAGCGATGATGAAGGCATGAGTGATGGAGAAATCGCAGGACTTGTTGCGGGATCTGTTGCGGGTGCTGCAGTCGGTGCTGGAGCGATCGCTGTGGGTATTAAAAAATATGAAGATGGTAAAAAAACTGCGGATAGTGGCTTTAGTAATGATTTGCAAAGTAAAGTTTTTGAAGATGATTCTACTCGATTATCAAATGATGAAGCATTTGAAAAACAGGAACAAAAAGATGATCGAGCAAAAAAATTAGGCGGGCTTTCTAAAGATGGTCAAGCTGAATTTCAAAAATTAATTGAAGAAGAACGAGCAAAAGGAAAAATTGATGTTCGTAAATCTGGATCAGAAATGGATTTTGAAGAAAAAAAAGGCGTTGTTCGTGCAGCGCTTGAATCAAATGCAAAAGCTGTAGTGGTTGATGAAGAAGCAGAAGCAAAAAAACAAGAGAAAAAAATACAAAATACTGAAGCTAAATTTAGAAATCTTTTGCGAACAGATATGCGTTTAGAAGAAGAAATCAGTCAGACAAAAGAAAGAATAAGAAAGCTTAAAGCAGATATTCCTGAGTATGATAAAGAAAAACAATCTATATCATCGTCGATGCAAGACAATCTTGATATTGAAGAAAAACAACTTAAAAAACAAGAGTGGGAATCGGCAAAAGCAAAAAATAGTTTAGATTCTTTTGAAAAAGTTATTTCAAAAGAAAAAAGAAATGAGATGCAAGTCGAAGAAGCTGATAAATATAAGGCATTAGCAGAAAAACGAAGAAGTTCAGATGTGCAGACGTATAAAAGAGTTGTACGAGCAAATATTAATGTGCAGGAAAATATAGATTTGAATAAAGATCGTATTGGTGGATTACAAGCAAAAAAGAAAAGTACCATTAATCCTGTTAAAAAGAAATTATTAGCAAATAAAATTAAAAAAGAACAAGGAGCATTGCGTATCAAACAAGATGCATTATTTGAAGCTCAAAAAAATCTTCATCATGCAAATGAAACATTGAAAGCTAAAAATATATCAGATGATGAAAGAAAATTATTTCAACAAGAAGAAGAAAAGCGTGCAAAGTTAAAAAAAACTCAAGAGATGGGACGAAAGAAGTCATGGCAAAAAAGATTTATTCCCAACGCGCGTGGCATCCGAAGAACTCCACCATCTTCTACAGGTGTAAAAATGTAATCTAAAACTATGTATGCAATGAAAGATTAAGGGGGCTGAAATGCCCCCTTTTTTATAAACTTTTTTATAAACTTCGTTGTTTAGTTGAACACTGAATTGCTTTACTTTCAATAACCATAAATTCGCGATCAACTTCATTTAAAAAATTAAGCATCTCTGAGCCATACGTCGGATGACGCAAGCCGAGCATGATGTTTGCTTTGAGCCATTCAATCGGTGTTCCGACATCGTATCGATAGGTTCCTTGGATTTTATATCCATAGATTTTTTCACCGGATAATAATAATTTTTGAATCGCATCAGTTAATTGAACTTCACCCAGAACCCCAATAGTTGATTCTTCAAGTGCATCAAAGATGCGTGGCGATAAAATATAGCGCCCCATGATTGCCAAATTAGAGGGTGCTTCATGTTGTAAAGGTTTTTCAACGACGTCACGAATCTGAAAAAGATTGGGTGACAGTTGTTTTTTTATATTAATAATGCCGTAGCGAGGGGTGTGAGAAAGAGGAATTTCTTGAATTGCAATCACACTAGCACGCTCTTGACTGGCAATTTTGATCAGTTGTGATAGTGCAGGATTTTGGCCGATAAAAACATCGTCAGGAAGCATAATCCCAAAATGTTTATTGCCGATAACATGGCGTGCTGACCAGATTGCATGTCCGAGTCCACGTGCTTCATGCTGGCGTACATAGGCAATGCGGATTTTTTCAATCATTTTATTAATGTAGTTCAGATGTTCTTTTTTTTCTGAGGCGATAGCCGCAAGTACTTCTTCAGAAATAATATCAAAATGTTCTTCAATACATTTTTTCTGTTTGTTGACGACAAAAAAGAAATCTTTGATCCCTGATCGAATTCCTTCTTCAACGGTGTATTGAATCGCCGGTTTATCGATAAGGGGTAACATTTCTTTGGGGATGATCTTAGTGGCCGGTAAAAAACGCGAACCAATTCCTGCTGCAGGAATTATTACTTGTAAAATTTCCATAAAAGCTCCTTTTTTCCTTTTTTATGGGAATTAATAGACAGACTAAAATTGTTTTAAAAAAGAGATCCTTCCGCTTTGTAATAATCGAATGTCAGGTATTCCATATTTAATCATTGCAAGTCGTGTAAGTCCAAAGCCGAAAGCAAAACCCGTATATTTTTCAGGATCAATACCCGAGAGAGCAAGTTCTCGTGGGTGAACCATGCCACCAGGAAATACTTCAATCCAGCAGCTTTTTTTACAGGTTGAACAGCCTGAAGTGCAAAATGGACAACGCATATCAATTTCAACACCCGGTTCTACGAAGGGGAAGTATCCGGGACGAATTCGAATATCAAGCTCTTTTTTGTTAAATAATTTTTGCAAGAAAGTTTTAGCGACACCAAATAGATGGGCGAGCGTGATGTTTTTATCAACAAATAATCCTTCACATTGCATAAATTGAATATCATGTGATGCATCAACTGCTTCATGTCTAAAAACAGTTCCTGGAACGATTCCTGCAAGTGGTGGTTTTTGTTCTTCCATTTGATGAATTTGTACGGTAGATGTATGGGTTCGAAGGAGATAATTTTTTTTGTTAAGCCAGAGCGTATCGTACATATCGCGAGCAGGATGATCTTCGGGGATGTTCAATGCTGTAAAATTATAATAATCGGTTTCTGCATAGTTTCCATCCCAGACGTCGTATCCCATACTAATAAAAATATCTTGAATTTCTTCTATGAATCCAGTGTATGGATGAAGGTGGCCAGCATGTCCTTCAAGTGGTTTGTAAGCAGTGACATCGAATGAGGATTCAGTATTTGCAAGAGTTGTTGCTTCAGATTTGATTATACTTTCTTTTTTTTCAGTAAGTTTTTCTTCAATGGTTTCTTTGAGCTTGTTAAGTTCAGGAACAAATACTTTTTTTTCTTCAAGAGAAAGTGTTTTTATTTGTTGAAATAATTGAGTGACGTGACCTTTTTTACCTAAAAAATTATTAGTAATGCGGTCAAGTTCTTTTAAAGTAGTAATTGATTCAAGGGCAGTATAAAAATTATTTACTATTTCTTGTAACAGTGATAACTCTTTCATAGTATTTATATCCAAACAACTCCGTTAAAATCTATCTTGCTATTGTAATATACTTGTTACCATATCATATTTTTCTTGATTTAAAAAGGATATTTATAGATCTGTTTTTAACGCAAAGAGATATGTTTATCTTTTCATTTTACGTTGACATACATTCTTTTGATTATTTTTTGAGCTCTTCAATTTTAAAGTTATTGATGTTTTTTTCTTGGGTACTAAAGGTAATACCAATCAAAGTTATTGCGCGTGGGTCTTGTTGATATTGTTCAAAATACTTCTTAGTTTTAATTTGCTCAAGTGCTTTTGAAGCTGTTGTTTCAAGCTTAAATTCAATGATGTAGATAAACTTGTCGGTCTTTATCACTGCATCAATACGACCAATATTAGTTGCGATTTCAACTTGAATGTTCATGCCTAATAATTTCAAAATTGTATAAAAAATTGTTTGATAATATTTTTCATGTTCAAGATGAATTGTGTACGGAATTGCAGCATAAAAAGATTTTAATGTAGTAATCAATGCATCAAGATCATGATTTTTAAAAGCGAGTGATACTTTTCGTGCGTGACTATAAACTTGCACTTCTTCCAATTGTGCAAGCCATGCAAGAATTTGTTGCAAAAATGCATCTTTAACTTCAAGGTTCGGATACGTCAACGTAAGAATATTAGTTTCTGAATCTTGATTTTTGATGGTCAAATAACCGGCTTGATATAAAAGAACTTTTAACGAAATATGGAGTGGTTCAAAAGAGCTCAGTTCTTTTTGCAAAACTTCAGCACCATCAAATGATTCAATGGGATATTTATTATTTTTTAAAAGTTGTATTAAAAATGTTGGCGTTCCTGATTCAAACCAATAATAAGCAAAAGTTGGTTTTGCAAGATTATTCATTACTGAATAAGGATTGTAGACACGAGGAATATTCAATGATCCATTAACCTCTTCAAGAGGCTCTTCCCAAAATCGATATCCATCATAATACTCTTTAGTCTTATTTTTAAAAGCTTCCAAAGATACTTTGCATCGATCTGCAGCAATAATCATATATTCTAATAATGTCGTATCAAGTTCTTCTTCGGTGTATCCAACTAAGTGAGCAAATGCTGGATCCATCGAAATATCTTTAATTTGATTAAAACCCGAAAAAAGATTTGTTTTTGTAAAACGACTGATACCCGTTACAAATAAAAATTGTAAATATGCATCAACAGCTTTGATGCAGGTGTAAAAATCTCTTATAATTACTTGTATTTGTTTTAATGAATCAGGTTCTGTTAAATGATGCAAAATTGGTCGATCATATTCATCGATAATGAGCACAACTTTTTTGTTATTATACTTTTTTACTAATGCAAGCATTATATCTTGTATCATGTCTCCTGGAGTGGTCATTTCAGGCTCAGGCAAAAATTCAAGTGCTGCAATCCGTCTTATTTCGAGCATTAGACTATGTCTAAAAAACTCTGGTGTTTCAATGCTTATTTTACCAAAATCGATATGAATGACTGGATGCACTGGCCACGAATAATCACTTTTTTCTTTAATCCAGAGCCCATCAAATAATTCTTTTTTACCTTGAAAAATCGATGCAATTGTCGAACATAAAATTGATTTTCCAAAGCGACGTGGACGAGCAAAGAAGTAACAAAAGCCTTGAAGTAATTGATATATTTTTTCAGTTTTATCGATGTAGAGACAATTCTCTTCACGCAACTTAGAAAAGGTTTGAATGCCTAAAGGCAGTTTTTTCATTATTTTCATACTCAGTACTTTCAAAAAAAATTTAAAATCATTATTTTAAAGATAGACTTAAGATATCATAAAAAATAGATCTAAACAATGAAGCTCAAATTTTCTAAATGGTTTCTTTTTATCTCTTTTATATTATACTGACCCAAGAATATTTTTTTAAAGATTAGATCTCTGTTTGTTCTCCAAAGATATTAAAAGGAATTGACTATGATGAAACAAAAGCAATATTTTTTTATCGTTACCAGTTTATTTTTTAGTCAATCAGTAAGAGCAATGACAGAAGTTTCTTCGTTGCTTTGGCATGAAGCGGAAGAAAAATCAAATTTTAATAATTTTGTGACTGATGTTTGGCGGGGAAAAACAACATGGCAATCATTGATTGAACAGAGCACAAGTGCAGTAGTTCAGGTTCGTACCTGTAACATGCATTTTGATTGGATTCATCCGTATCAAGCGCCTGCGCAATCGTATGGAGCGGGAACCGCTTTTTTTATTCATGAGGATGGATATTTGGTCACTAATGCACATGTGGTTAATAATGCGTACATTGTTCAGATTGCTATTCCTGGCTGCGGCAAGGAGTTGTACGCGGCACAAGTTATGGGTATGTCGTCAGATCTTGATATTGCACTTTTAAAAATTGATGCAGAAGAAAAAAAAAAAATAGAAAATCGCTTAGGTAAAATTCCTTTTTTGTACTTGGGAGATTCAAATGCAGTTGTTCAATCAGCAAAACTTGCTGTTTTGGGATATCCGCAGGGGCTTGAAAAAATAAAAGTTACGATGGGTATTTGTGCAGGACGAGAATATGCACATTTGGCTTCATTATTTCATATCACTGCAAATATCAATTCAGGTAACTCAGGTGGGCCTGTACTTGATGCTCTTGGTCAAGTCATTGGTGTGGTTGTTTCAAAGCATTCAGAAACTGAATTGATTGGGTATGCTATTCCTATCAATAATGTAAAACGGATACTTTCATATCTTTTGACGACAGAATTATTTTCATTGCCTTATTTGTATCTTAAGGGAAATTATGGATCGGATGAATTGTGCAACATGCTTAATAATCCATTGCCTGGTGGACTGTATATTAGTAAAATTTCTGAATTATCAATATTGTATGATGCAGGTGTTCGTTCAGGCGATATGTTATATGCATTGATTCATGATAATAAGACTTATTTAGTTGATCGTTTTGGAGAAGTTGCTGTTGATTGGAATAAAGATTCAGTTCCTTTATTTGAAATTATTCAAAGTATTGCACGTGAAACAGAGATAGAATATATCATTTTTAGAAATGGTGAGGAGATACGAGGGAAATTTAAGATTACTGATACCGCACGTCCTGAAATTAGACAAAAATTTCCGTTATTTGAAAAAATTGATTATGAAGTTTTTGGTGGGCTGGTGATGATGGAATTAGCATCAAATCATGTTCCGTATTTTTGTGGTAAACATACATTCAGTCAATATCCGTGGTTTTCCTTGTGTAGTAGTGATGAACCAAGTAAAGGACGTATTATTATTACTGATATTTTGGGTGGCAGTCCTGCGTTTAATGCGCGTATTTTGCGTCCTGGTGAAATTATCAAAAAAATTAATGATCAAGAAGTTTTTAGTATTGAAGATGTGCGAAAAGCACTTGCACTATCAAAAGGAAAAGCATTAATAACGTTTGAGGAATATTATTCAGGACATTTAATGGTCTTGTCGGTTGCAAAAATTTGTGAGTCAGAAAAAAAACTTGCAGGTCAGTATAGATTTCCTCTTTCATCTTTGATAGAGTATCTTTCATAATGTTAAAAAGTTTTTTTTGTATTATGTGTTAAGGAGAAAAGAGGGGTGCACATGGTGTCACAAGTTGAGCTGTTTTTAACAAAGCGTTTATCAGAACGTTGAAAAAATAAAGGCTTTGACCCTGTTGTTCCTGCATGCTTATCCTGGCCCCCTCTTTAAATGATAAGATCCATTGTTTTGATACTTTAATTTCTTTTTTATCTAACAAATCGACAAAAAAAATAATTTTTATTAGACTGACAAAATAACGTTACACAATAAAAAGTATAAACTGCAGTGTAGACAGGAGGAGTTTCCATGTCAGGTCATTCAAAATGGGCAACTATTAAAAGAAAAAAAGGCAAAGAAGATGAAAAACGAGGTAAAGTCTTTACCAAAATTAGTAAAGAAATTACGGTCGCTGCCAAAACAGGTGGTGGTGATCCAGCAGGTAATGCAAAGCTTCGTCTCTTAATCGATAAAGCTAAAGAAGCAAATATGCCGCTTGAGAATATTTCTCGGGCAATAAAAAAAGGAACGGGTGAAATTGCAGGGGCACAATACGAATCTCAAATGTATGAGGGATATGGTCCTTTTGGTATTGCGGTGATGGTTGAAACATTATCAGATAATAAAAATCGAACCGTTTCTGATGTGCGTCATATTTTTACCAAAATGGGTGGAAATCTAGGTGAAAGTAATTCAGTGCATTGGATGTTTGCGCACAAGGGTGTAATTACGCTTCTGCGTGATTCATTTTCTGAAGATGATATTCTTGAACGATTGATTGATTATAATATTGAAGATGTTCAAACGCGTGATGATGTATTAATTATTACAACTGCACCACATGATCTTGAGCTGGTCAAACAGGCAGCTAAAAAAGCCGGTTTTGTTGTTGAAGAGGCAGAAGTTGAATGGCTGGCAAAAGAGAGCATGAGTATTGAAGATTCTGAAAAAGAAGAAAAAATTTTTAAATTTTTAGAGATGCTAGAAGATCTTGATGATGTTCAAAATGTATATTCAAATGCTGGATAAATAATCTTCAGCATTATTTTTTACTAAAAGGAAAACGTAATGATAACAAGTATGACCGGGTTTTGTCAGATAACTGAAGTAATAACATTGGTTTCTGGTGAGCGAATAACGGTCATGGTTGAGATCAAGTCGCTTAACACACGGTACTTTGAAGTTCTTTGTAAGTTGCCTTCGGCGTTAAGTCCTTTTGAACTTGAGTGGTCTGCATTATTAAAGGCTGCATTGTATCGGGGAAAATTATTTTTTTCAGTTAAAGTTAATGAAGAGGTTGGGGTTTTTGAAATTCCAGCAATTTCAGTCTTTGCTGCAAGGCAGTATCTTGGGGTCATTAAAAATCTTCAAAAAGACTTAGATCTTTCTGGTGCATTAACAATTCATGATGTGATGCAATTACCGGGCCTTTTATCTTTTGAAAAGAAAAATCTGCATGCTGATGACTATAAAAAAATAGAAAATTTAGTGCAACGAGCGCTTGATGGTCTTTTAAAAGAACGGATTCGTGAGGGTGAAGTTTTAAAAACTGATTTGCTTAAGCGGTTTACGCTCTGTAAAGAAAAAATTAAACAGATTTCTGCTCAGTTTGAAGCTCTGATGGTTACACAGAAAGAATTAATTACTACTTCACTACAGCACGTTCAAGAGGGAGTTGAGGGGGAGCGAGCCAAGCTTGATGATCTCTATGTTGTTCTTAATAAAATGGATATTAATGAAGAAATTGCTCGATTTTCTGGGCACTTAGTCATTATCGCAAGTATGCTGGAAGACAGTGAAAATAATGAAAAAGGGCGTAAGCTTGATTTTTTATTACAGGAACTTTTCAGAGAAATTAATACGATTACTGCAAAATGTGTTGATAGCACTATTACTACTTGGGCAGTTGATATTAAAGTTGAGATTGAAAAAGCGCGTGAGCAGGTTCAGAATATTGTTTAAAAAAATAGATACTTGATTTTATTTTATTGATCTTCATACATTCTTTTGTACATAAAAAAGAAGTTTTTTTTACGTAGGAAAAAATGTATGAAGCTTTTTAATATAAAAAATATATATCTTTTTGTTTTAATTTTTGTTTTAGCAGGTTCTTTGCTTTATGCCGATGAAGTGGGAAGTAATATTTCAGTTTCTATAGAATCACAATATTTTTTTCCAGCTGCTTTTCCTAATCAAATTAATGCATTTGCATGGATGAAATCGGGATTAATTTTAGAAGATTATTTGACTTCATGTACATTTCAATCAGTTTTTCCTGTTGGAGGTGAAGTAAATTTTAATGGTGGAACATTATATTTAAATACTGATCTTTGTTTAAATGAACAAGTGGTGCTCAAAAATATTGGAACTATTTCTAGCGGTCAGGCTCAAACAGTTGATCTTCCTCCAACGATGACCTATTTTGCTAATGTTTCATTTCCTACTACTTTAGATGAAATTTCATTTAATTTACATCATGATTTAACCTTAGAAGGAACTGTAGTCATTAGTCGTGACGTAACAATTAATGGTAATAATCATGTGTTGGATGTTGGTGATGGCTTTTTGTTTGTAAAAGAAGGCAGTTCACTTACTTTAAATAATGTCTCGTTAGTTGGAATTGGTGCAGCAAATATTATGTGTGAACATGCAACAAGTAAGATTAGCATGAAAGATGTTGTTTGGTATCAAGATGCAAATACGTTTACGTTTACTCAAGGTTCAATGGAGTTCAAAAATTATGTTTCATTAATTGGAACTGCTACTTTGATTTATGCATCACCGATGACTAGTACAATTACCAGAAATAGTACACTCAAAATTGGCGATGGTATGCATTTTTATATGGGCAAATCATCAGAAGATGGTTTGCAACCACTCTATTTTCAAGATCCAAATTCATGTTTGTATTTCGATAATTCATATTTTCATGTTACGGAGTATGGTGCTTCATTGACTCGTGGTGTACTGTTTATTAATGGTTCTTTAGATATTGATATTGCAGGAACAACCGCATCTCATGCACTTTCAATGGGTGATGTAACCCCAGAAGGAGATCTTGCTGTTCAATTATTACCAGGGTCTCATACGACATTTTTAAATGGATATGCAGTTGCTAATTTTTATAATCCTACAAGTTTTATAGCTCAATCTGCTACAACAAAAATTACGCGTAATCCATCTAATACATTAGCACTATTGAATGACTTGCAACTTGAAAATTTGAGTATTGAAGCAAAATCAGGATCAACATTAATCTTGTCTCCAGGAAAAAATTTATATTATAAAAATGTGACCATTTATCTTGATAAAACAACGTTTGAAGCAACAGGGAGTCGATATAATGTTTATACAAATCTGCTTAATGGAAATGATGAAGTTTTTTTATCAAAAGGGACATTGCCTGCGTATACACGAGTTTCTAATACAGCTAATTACTTGCGTGGACAAGGAACTGTTGATGGTCTTGTTTATTTGACCGATACGAGTGCAATTTTGATCTGTGATTTTGATGGAAAAATGAACAAATCGATTCAATTGAATGGCGGAACAGTTCAGTGTGCTCGCAATCTAAGCTCTGCTTACGATGCAAGCATTGTAGGACCAGGTACCCTTGATTTGGGAAATAATACCTGGTATCTGGGCAGCAAAGAGAGCACGTGGAATCAGGATCTTTTTGTTAAAGGTTCTTTGGGAACGATTCAATATAATGCAAATATTATGATTGATGCGACGATTACCTGTAGTGGTAGTATTATGCTCGAAGGTTCATATCATCAATTGGTTTTTGGTTCAAATGGATATATTGTTGTTCAGCCTTATTCAACTTTGACGCTTCGTAATTTTACGCTTACTAATTTGAATAATACTCGTATTCGCTGCTTGGATGGTACTGCAAAAGTAGTTTTTGAAAATACTAAATCTATTCTGGATGATGTTTTTACTTGTACTGTTGGTCAATTGGTTATACAGGAATTAGCTGAATTTACCGGAACTGCAACATTTATATATCAATCAGAAACTCCTATGAAAATTAAAAATGCGAGTACTTTATTAATTAATGGCATTGGATTTGAAGTTAATAAACAGGGACTTAGTGGGGCAGAGCCTTTTATTTTTGAAGATAAAACGGGGACCTTGCATCTGAAAAATGGGGCAATGAAAACAGGTCAATATGGTATGAACTTTTTGAAAGGAACTTTACTTTGCGAAAATGATGTTAATTTTTCATTTTATTCTACCAATTCAATTGATGCGCTTGTCCTTGGTGATCTAACCAATGCAAATGATGCGATTGTTTCATTTGCTCCTGGTGCAAGCGTTGCATATAATCCCGGTGTTCTGATTTTTAATTTATATGATGCACATGGCTTTATTTCACGATCAAATATTACTAAAGTATTACGCAAACAGCATTCTACTTTTTATTATAATAATGATATTATTCTGCCTTATATAACTATTATATCTCAATTAGGTACTAATAATATTGTCGCGACCGGTAAATCGCTTGATTTTCAAAATTGTCTTATTATTGGTGATGGATATGAATTTGATATTACAGGAAAACGATTTAATCCATTCACGAATACCTTAAATGGTAATAAAGAAATATCATTAACCAAAGGTATTTTGCCGGCAAATACGCGTATTGAGCAAGCAGGTAATATTCTTCGAGGTACCGGTGATATTGGAGGCAAAATTACTCTTGTTGATCAGAATGCGACCTTGACATTAGCATTGAATGGGTCATTATATCAAAGTACCCCATTAAATAATGGAACTCTGGTTATCTCTCGCGATGTAACAATGGCGTATAATTCGGTGGTGACCGGCTCAGGGATTTTAGATTTACAAAAATCAACACTTATTTTTGGTTTACAAGAGAGTACATGGACAGGAACCATAACGATTAAGAGTACCGAAAGTAGTTTTGGGTTGCGTAATAAAATGTTACTTTCCGGTAAAATGACGGTGAGTGGCAATTTAACGATTGATGGAAATGCGAATATATTTGAATTTATGCCGACCGGTTCTTTTATTGTAAGTCCTTCAAGTACCGTTCGTTTTAAAAATATTCTTCTTAAAAATTTAGCACGCACTAATTTATATGCGACAGATACCTCAAGTGTTATCATATTTGAAAATAGTGCAGGTATTCTTTCCAGTGATTATAGTTTTACAACTGGTTCTATGATTATTGAAGATGAAGTATTATTTACAGGGGCATATACTTTTACTCTTGTTCCACCAATTCCTGCAACAATTAAACCGCATGCAAATTTAATATTCAAAAATGATATTATGCTTGCAACAGGTCGTTATGGATCAACTTCTGGTTCTGAGCCTTTATATTTTGAAAATAATACTACAGGTTTTATGGTTAAAGAAGGGCGCTTGCAAGTATTACCTAATGGTATGACATTGACACGTTGTAATTGGTTTATTAGTGATAATCTCTTCATTGATGTTTTATCTACGGGGACTATGAACGGATTGATTTTGGGTGATGGAATTAGTGCAAATGATTTATTAATTACTTTTTTATCAGGATCTCGGGTTGACTTTAGATCGGGACATGCAATGTATAATGCATCATCGCCTTATAGGATTCAATCATTTTCAAAAAATAGTAATTTAAAAATGAGTGATGATGCATATTTTCATATTGCCAGAGATTGCGTATTGAAAACGCTTTACCTTGAAAGTGCTCCTTTTGCAACAATTTCTACAGCAACAAGTGCATATTTAAAATATGACAACTGTTTACTTGAATCAGTTGGTGAACAATTTAATATTACTGGTAAAAATAATCAGAGTCAGGGGCTTTTACTCGATGGTGATGATACCATTATTATTGCGCGAGGAACATTTAAGCCACCAACAGCTGTTTCAGGAACGGGTAATAAAATTATTGGAACAGGAAATATTGCTCAAACAATTACATTGCTTGATGCAGCAACAACATTAACGTTAAAAGTACAGGGCAGCATTTTAAATGATATCATTTTGAATGATAGTCTGCTTTATCTTGAAAATGATCTGAATTTAAGTAATGAGGGTTGTTTGCATGGAACAGGAACTATTTATTTACAAAATAATGAAGTAAATTTATCTAATTATGATCATCTTTTAACACATACAATTCTATGGATGGGCCTTGAAAATAGTAAGATTACTTTGAATAATAATCATACGCTGCGTGGTTCATGGCATTTAGATGGAAATATTATTATTGATGGATCACGTCATTATTCATTAAATCTTGATAATAATGGAGCAATAACAATTGCGCCTGGTTCAATGATTACGTTTAAAAATATTACACTAGATGCTGTTTCTTCTGCTCATTTTGTTTCACTTGATCAAACAAGTACGTTTATTTTTGATAATTGTACATTGCTTATGTCTGATGACTTTGTCTGTCTGGCTGATTTGATTACGATTAAGAATGATACGATGGTTGGGGGAGCTTCTATTATTAATTTCAATACAAATAATGGTATTGTAATTAATGGACAAGGTAGTTTGCAAATATTAGATGGTGCAAGGTGTGCATTTATAGCAACTGATAACAATAAGCCATTATTGTTTGATCATTCAACAGCAGAGTATGTTTTGAGTAATGCATCATTATTATTACAAGGACAAGAGCTTTCTTTAACGGGTGGAAAATTTATTATTAAAGGAAACAGTTTTGTTCGTGGTGAACTTTCAAGTGATGCATTAATTTTAGGCGATGAAGTTTCTGGACATGATCAACTGTTTTTAATGAAGCCGGGATCATCTTTAACGTTTAACGCTTGTAATTTAAAATATAAAAATCTTGAAATGGCTTCAATTATATTTGATTCAAGTAGTCAATTGTTGTTTAATGCATCAACAGCTTGTCTGTTGTATCAATCGTTATCATCTCTACAAGGAACTTGTATCTTCAATGGTGGAGCTGCATTAAAACGAATTGAATCAGTATCGCTTTCAATGCCAATTACTATGCGCGGAGAAATTAGTTATGAATTGTTATAAAAAAACAGTTGTTTTTTTGGGGGCAAGTTTAAGTTTACACACTGCTACGCTTGAATCAGTAGTGGTAGGAAGTAATACTGCTGTTTCTCGCCAAGCAGTGACTACTTTTCCTGCTGTTGATACTAATAATAATATGCAAGGGTTTGCTTCATTTGAAAACGGATTTACGTTGCAAAACGCTGCAACGACCTGTACATTTGATAGTCTATTGCCTGTTTCAGGGCCTATTAATTTAAATGATGGACGACTTTTTTTATTACGTGATTTAAAATTAAGTGATACTGCTTATGTGATTACTATGGGTAATATTTTTGGTAATAGTCATAATTTTACGTTAGCACAAAGTACAACGGCATTAATGGTTGGGCTTAATAAAACATATACATTGCAAGCGGTTAATCTTGAACTTTCAAATAATTTAACACTGAGTGTTCATCTTTCATTTAACAACACAAGTATGATTTCAGGAAATGGTTTTGCGATTGATTTTGCTCAAACAGGGTCGATCAGTGTTGGCATTGGTGGATCATTATTATTAAAAAACGTGACTTTGAAAAATCTTTCTGCTTCACGACTTGCATGTTGGGACACGAGTGCAACGATTACTTTAAATAATGTAAAAATATTATTAGATAATCATTATGCATTTACCGTCGGTCGTTTTGATATTCTGGGTGATGTTTCGGTTGATGGACTCTATACTTTTTCATATCAGAGTGGATCAGTGAGCACGATTCAAAGTCGTTCAACCTTAACGCTTGGTCAGCAGACAAAATTGCGATACCAGCCAACAACAACAATAAGAAATGGAATTGCATTTAAAGATGGAACTAGTAATCTTTTTTTAAATGGTGCAGCATTATCAAGTAGTTCAACGGGGCTTCAATTGACTAAGGGGACTATGATTATTGATGGAAAAGTTACCTTCGCAAGTGATGCTGCTTCAACAGGAGAAGGTATTACGTGGGGCGATGGAGTATCAACAGATAATGACTTGACCGTACTCGTGATGCCTGCTGGACGAATTGATGTGACTTCAGGACATCTAGTTAATAAGAATCTTTCTTAGGATGCATGCATGAAAAAAGTATTCTTATCTATTTATTTTGTAAGTCTTCTTTTTTTTGCTCAAAAATCTTTATATTCACTTGCTGTCGGGTCAAATACAACGCCTTCACGCCAAGGATTTACGATATTTCCTTCCGGTGCAACCGATAATGCAATGATTGGATATGCCTCATTTGAAAATGGTTTTAAATTAGCTGATAATGGGGCTTCTTGTTCATTTGATGGGCTTTTTCCGGTTTCAGGAACTATTGATTTAATCGGTGGGAATCTATATTTGATGGAATCCCTTGAGCTTTCAAATACATCAAAAATTAATACGATGGGAAATCTGTATGGGAATGGAAAGACCTTAAAATTACCTGCAAGTATTACTGAACTTCGATCAACAGCGACGGATTTAATGTTAACATTAACCTCTTATAATATGGGAACTCCGGTTTCAGGTGTTGATTTTTCTACGAGCTTTAGTTATGCAATTGGCGTTGCAAATTATAATGTGAGCAATCCAGAACTCTGTATGTTTTTTTTTGATGGCACTAAATTAACAGTGACACAATTTGTAAATTATGGAACGAATCGTGATGCTATTACTTGTCGTTGGCAGCCCGGATATACTAATTTTGTAGTCGGCATTAATTCAGGCGTTGGTGCTCAATTATATTCATATTCATATGTTCGATCAAGTGGACTTTTTACTAATGTTTCAACATTAAATTTACCTTCAGGGCAATCAATTAATGCCGTTTGTCCTTCACGTGGTGGTAATTATGTTTTGGTCGGACGATCAACAGCATCTGGTGGCAATAAAACAGAATTATTTATGTATTCAATGAGTCCCCTTGGTGCATTAAGTGCGGTTTTAAATCAAGCATTTGCCGTTGATCATGATGTTTCAAAGAATGCATTATCCTGGTCTCCAGGAGGAAATTATTTAGTAGTTGGCACTACGCCGATAGCAGGTGATACAGATTTAAAACTGTATAATTTTAATGGAACGACGTTGACTGATACTATTTCAATTCGTACCGGCTTTACGGTTCGTGGTGTTGACTGGTCGCCTACGGGGACGTTTATTGCGGTTGCATTTACCGGAAGTACCACTCAAAATTTGATGATTTATACGCATGATATTTCTAGTGGCACCTTGACTCCAAAAACCTCTGCCAATATTAATCAATCAACGGATGTAGTTTCAGTTTCATGGACAGCTGATGGAAATAGATTATTAGTGGGAACTTCAGCGGCTGGGGGCATTGCAGCCATGCGTCAATACACCTTTGATAGAACGGCAACAACATTGTCATTAGTTAATAGTATTTCATTTGATGCTGCGATCAATTCGGTACGAGCCTTGCAGTCTAATGATCAATATATGTTTGGTGTTGGTAATTATGTTTATATTTCTGGTAGTGGGTATTCTGATGGGTTTACTTTGACGGCGGATCAATTAACCATAGAACTTTCTAATGATATTATATTGGGAACGCCAGTCGGATTTACCCGTAAATGTGCCATTATTGGCAATAATCATGCGATTGATTTTGATACAACCGGAACAATGATAGTATTGCCTCAAGCATCACTCTATCTTAAAGATGTGACGTTGCGTAATTTTGGTGGAACACAACTTCGTTGCCTTGATAATACAGCGACTATTTCGCTTGATAATGTCCGATTTATTTTTAATAGTCCGTATTTTTTTGATGCGGGAACATTGAATATTACTAATAATTTTGATATTTCAGGGACAAATTCATTTATCTATAGAAGTACTGCATCAAGTATTATTTATGCGCGGAGTAGTTGGAATTTTGATGTTTTAAGTACGTTAAGTTATGTTCCGCGTTCAAATAATCGGCAGGGGATTCAATTATTTGATCAATCAAGTAGTTTAGTTTTTAATAATGCAACGCTCTACATGACTCAAACAGGGCTTATATTAACGAAGGGACAATTCGTGCTTGATGGTAAAGTAACTATTTCAAGTGATGCTGCTTCAACAGCAGAAGGTTTTGTTTGGGGTGATGGTATAACATCACAAAATGATCTTTCTGTTCGTATGATGTCGAATGCAAAAATAGATCTGCTTTCTGGATTTATTGTTAATAGAAATATCTTATCATGATTTCATTTTCTTTATTTTTCAATTGTTAAAAGGTTTTTTTTCAATTGACAGACTCATTTCTTCTTCATACGATCCTTTCAAAGGAAATGGTGAGTCGTAGATAAAAAATGTAACGTTTATTTTTTTATTATTACGCTCTTTTTCAGCAAGGAGCATGCCGATGGTATACAGATTTTTTGTATACAGTTTTATTTTTGTATTTTTTTTTGGGGATCAAAAAATCAATGCACTTTCAGTAGGGTCTAATACAGCTGTTTCAAGGCAAGGTTCAATTTTTTTTCCTCGTTTTGCATCAGATAATGTTTTACTAGGGTTTGCTTCATTTGAAAATGGATTTAAGTTAGCCGATAATGCAACTTCGTGTTCATTTAATAATGTATGGCCTGTTTCTGGGGATATTGATTTTATGGGAGGAAGTTTATATTTGATGGAATCTTTGACGCTTTCAAATACTACACAAATTAATTCAATGGGGAGTTTGTATGGAAATGGTAAAACAATAAAATTACCTTTAAGTTTAACGATGTTGCAATCAGCAGCAAGAGAGTTTATGGTTACTTTGACTAGTTATAATATGAGTGCTCAGATTAATGCAATTGATTTTTGTGATACTGAAAGTTATGCAGTTGCGGTATCACAAAATAATGGTGGGGCAGAGTTACGCATGTTATATTTTGATGGATATGGATTAACTATGACGGCAAATATAGAATTTGGTCGTAATGCGCTTTCTTGTCAATGGCAGCCTCAAACTACTAATTTTGTAGTTGGGCGTGCATCAGGAACAGGTGTAGAGCTTTTTTCTTATTCATATAATATTTCAAATGGAATTTTAACTAATGTTTCATCTCTTGCTCCTGCAGGCAATAAAGCAATTAATGCAGTAAGTTTTTCTCGAGGGGGCAATTATTTATTGATTGGGCGGAGTATTGTAGGGGCAGGCAGTGATAATCAATTATTTATGTATTCAGTAACGACAGGAGGTGCGTTGACGGAATTGTTTAATCAGGCAATTCCAGGCGCTGGACGTGATGTTTCTATTAATGCACTTTCATGGTCACCAGGGGGAAATTATTTGGTAGTGGGAACTGCTGTTTCTGCGGGTGATGCTGATTTACTTATTTATAATTTTGATGGAACGACGTTAACGCCAACTATTCAAATGATTACGGGATTACAAGTGCAAGGAGTTGATTGGTCACCGAGTGGTAGTTTTATAGCTGTTGCATTAGTGGGAACAACAACGCAGAACGTACAAATTTTCACTCATAATATTTCAAATGGTACGTTAGTATCAAAAACATCTTCATACATTAATCAAACAACTGATGCAATTTCAGTTGCATGGACAGCTGACGGAAATGAACTCGCGGTAGGAACAAAAACTGTTGGCGGGATTAGTGCTATGAGAAAGTATGCTTTTGATTCAACAGCAACAACGCTTTCGTTGACGAAATCCTTTACCTTTTATGCTGATGTTAATGCATTAAGTGTATTTCCTTATAATAATAATTATGTTATGGGTGTTGGTAATGTTGTGTATGTTTTGTCAGATCAATATCCTGATGGATATACATTGACAGTCGATAATCTAACAATTGAATTGCAGAATGATTTAACGTTGGCTACACCGCTTGGGTTTAAACGAAATTGTATGATTGTTGGGAATAATCATCACCTTGATTTTGATGTAACGGGGACTATAATTGTTTTGCCAGAAGCATCTTTATATTTAAAGGATTTGATAGTTTCTAATTTTGGGGGAACGCAATTTCGATGTCTTGATAATACGGCAACTATTTTACTTGATAATGTTCAATTTATTTTTAATAGTCCGTATTCTTTTGATGCAGGGCAATTATATATCAATAATGAATTTATAATTTCTGGAACAAATCCATTTATCTATCGAAGTACTGCATCAAGCATTGTGGGACAAAGAAGTTCTTGGATGTTTGATGTTTTTTCGACCTTAAGTTATGCCCCACGTTCAAATAATCGTCAGGGTATTCAATTGACTGATAGATCAAGTTCTTTATTGTTTAATCATGCAACATTATATTCAACAGCAACGGGACTTTTGCTTACCAAGGGAGAAATGATTGTTGATGGCAATGTAACGTTTGTAAGTGATGCTACATCAATCGCTGAGGGAATTCAATGGGGAACGGGCATGTCATCAGATGAAGATTTGTTTGTGACTATTATGCCGCATGCACGAATCAGCATAGACTCAGGTTTTGTAGCCAATCGAAATGTTTCATAACAAATTAAAAATAAGCTAATGCTGATGAGAGTAAATAACCTGCCAATGTTGCAATGCCGCACATGCCACAAATCATATACAATAATGCTCGTCCACCAAATTCTTTGTACAAAATAGTGTAGACCGATAAACAAGCGAATGAGATTGAAAGAAGCAGCGTTGTAACACACAGTTGTGCTGCAGAAAGATCTGAATATCGATCAAGAAAGCTGAGTGCGATCTCTTTTCTAAAAAGTCCCATTAAAATAATTGGCGTGACTGATGCGGGGAGTCCCCAGAGTTTTTGCGAATAATTTCCTAAAAAGTGTGCGATGCTATCAAACCAATGAAAATAATTACAGAGTAATAAAATAAATATGCCACCGATAGTCACTGGAATTGCATCTTCAAAAAAATTATACATGCGATACGATAACTTTTTAAGAACCAGTGCACGTTGAGGCATGCGATACGGAGGGAGTTCTAAAATAAGTTCACTATAACTTTTTGTTTGATAGGCACCTAAAATACGTCCAACAATGTACCAGATGCTAAATAAAATACTACAAATGATCATCATGTAATTAAATCCCATACGTGCTCCCATTTTGATAATCATTGCAATTTGAGATGTGCAGGGAATAGCAATGCTTAGTAAAAAAGAAGCGATCATTCGTTGTGCTCGATTGGGTAAAATGCGGGTGGCAATAATGCCCGTTACGTTACACCCAGCGCCTAAAATAAGCGGGACAATCGCAAAGCCATGCAGAGCAAAACGATGCATCACGGTGTCAGATAAAATAGCAAGACGAGGTAAATACCCAGAATCTTCAAGGAGTCCGATGATGCCATAAAAAATACCGACTGCAGGTGCAACTTTTGCAAGAGGAATATAAAGTCCCGAGGACAAAATACCCATTGCTTCAGCATAATTAATACTAGTTCCATCGGTGGTTCCGACAAGAATATGTTGTAAAAAAGGATAGCCGTCACAGAGTTGATGTAGTTTTAAAAGAAGTGGTGTGTAGCTGTATTGTAAAATAACGTTGATAATATCTTCGATGAAATCACTTAAAAAAAATATTGCGCTAAAGCTGCTGATCAAAACGATGAGAGCGATTAATGTTCCCCAGATCGGGTCAAGCGTGATTGATTCAGAATATTCACGGAGCCGTTTGGTTCGAACGGTTTTGGTTTGAACGCGAGCAACAATTTTTTTTGTTAAATCCCAAGTCGCTGGACCTGTTGCAATGAATCGTTTGTCTACTTCTGTTGGAGGCATAAAAAGTGCTTCAACTAATTGTTTTGTCCCTTTGCCAGTAAGACCAATAGTTGGAATCACTTGAATGCCAAGCAATTTTGATAATTCTTGAGTGTCAATTTTGATGCCATGATATTCGGCTTCATCCCACATATTCAAAGCAATGATCATCTGTCCTTGGTGTCGTTGTAATAATTCAAGTGTTAATAATAAATTGCGCTCAAGATTGGTGGCATCAATAATGTTAATAATAATTTCTGCGTTTTGAATGACACGGCTTGCAGCATTTTCGAGTTCACTTTTTTGATCATGTTCTAAAAAACTATAGATGCCAGGAGCATCGATAAGGCTATATTGATGTTGAACACAGTTTTTATGGGTGCAAGTAAAAGTTCCACGCGTTACGCTAACGGTGGTGCCAGGAAAATTACTGGTGACAACTTTGGTCCCGGTCAATCGTGAAAAGATTAAACTTTTACCGACATTTGGGTTTCCCATTAAAATTATTTTTTTCATATCTTGTGCATGGATTAAAGTATTCATATAAAATATATACAAAATGTAGTATACTTGTTTTACATAACAAATAAAGAAAAACCGACTAGAAGGGATAAACAGGTACTATTTGTTGCAAAAAGAGAGAATAAAAAAGAGCTGTCGCATCATTAAACGATAGGTTCTGTATACTGAAGGATGTAAAATGAATCAAAAATATACGCTTTTCTATTTTTTACGGTCATTAGTTTTAGCACAGGGCATAGCCTGCTTTCTGCAAGCAAAAAGTATTCCTGTTCTTCCTGTGGGCGATGATAGCGAGGATGCAATTCCTGTTTTGTCGTTGTCAGAATTTGAAAAGCTTGAAGGAGATAATTCAGTAAAAGATCCTCAAAAAAAGTCTATTCGTGTTCAGTCATTACAGAAAAAAAGAAGCCTGCAGCCACAAAAATCTGTTTTAGTTAAAAAACGTCCTGTAAACCGCGTTGAACAACAAATGATCAAAAAAGAAAAAAAAATTGAGTCAGTTCAAAAAAAAGAGGCTCTTCCTTATTTTGATTTGACGTCAACTGATCAGGGTGATGATCGTTCACGGGCAAAAAAAGGAATGACTCAGAGTCCACTTCAATTATCTGATGTCTGGAAAGAGATGATGGAGCAAGATTTTGATCATAAAACAAAATATTTGAGTGCAATTATTCATCAAGGTGAGGAAAATGAACAAGAAAAAAGTGACTTTCTTGAACGATTTCAAAAAAACAAAGAATGGGTTAATGCTTCTTTGCAGGCTACTTCAACGGTTGCAGATCCACAATTTGATGCTTTGATGCAGAAAAAAGATCGACTTGATGTGTTGGTCAAATCGCAAAAGCAGGCTGATTCATTGATTCAGCGCATGAGTGTTATTAAAGAGATTCCTGCTGATATGATGAGTAAAATTCGTTTAGCTGTTTTATATGGATTGAACGATGTAATAGTGGCCACAGAAAAAATTCCTACAAAAAGCGTGATTCAAACCGTGGTTGAAGAAAAAACAAGAATGTATGGGACTTTTAAAGAAAAAGTTACGAAAGAAAATGAGCCGACTACTGTTTTGAATGTTGAATTAGCACAAGAGGTTCAACGGCTTAAAAAGGTTATTGCAGAGCAGGCAAACTTATATAATCAAGATTATGATTCTTTTGAGAAAGAGTTAGAATCAAAAGAGGCAGAATATATAACTACGCAGAATCAATTGCAGAAAATCGGAACTGAACTTGATGAGATGAAAAAGCGCTTAAAGTCGGCAGAGGTTAAAGGAAGCATTGAAGAACAGGCGCGCAAAGAAGTCGCTTTTACGGCAAAGAAAAAAATTGATCATATGACGAGTAAAAATAGTGAATTAACGAGTGCGCTTGATCAAGCAGAAAAAGAAAAGTTTGAGGCAGAAAAAGCGCTGCGTAAAGCGTTACAAGATTATAAAGAAGTGACAGAATTGGTCTCTTTGCTTCAACATGAAACGAAAGGACTGGTTGATCAAAACAGAAAATTAGAGATTTCGTTAGAGCAGACAGAAAAAGAACGAAGCACGTTAGAGCTTGAGAAAAAATATGTGCAGCGTCAATACGATCGGCTTAAAAAAGAGATTGCTGATCTGCAAAAACAATTGATTGTTCAGAAAAAAGGTGTTCAGCGTATGCGGATTTCGCTTGAAAATGCATCGCATGAAAAACGATATGCACTTTCTCAAATTGAAACGATTAAAAAAATTCAGCAAAATTATGAAGTGACCGAAAAAACATTGACTGAGCGTTTAAAAGCACTACAAAAACGACTGGGAAATTCAGAAGAACAGACGCAAGCGCTTGCTGAAATTGTTGTCGGCATTCAAAAAGAGCATGGATTGACCTTAAGTCATATTGAAGATCTTGAGGGAATTCGGCTTGACAATGAAGAGCATCGTAAAGTGTTGCAAGAAGAAATCGGTCGATTACATGAAGAACAGATAAAGCATCGTATTAAAGCTGAAAAATTAAAATCACTGGTAAAACAGGATGATGTTTCAAAAAAACGAAAAAAACAGGCTAAAAAAGAATTAGCAACATTGAATAAGGAACAAGATGACCTTGATGCTGATCTAGCTATTTTACAGGAAATTTATGAATCTGCTGAGACGCAAGATGAAAGCTTAGGTGCCATGTTGCAAGAATTAAAATCATATATTTTTGATCAAGACGCAGAATTGATTACATTGCAAAAGGCGTTGAAAGAGCATAAACAATTGTTAATTGAAGATAAAAAAATAAGTTTTGAAGAAAAAAATATTATTGCTTTGAAGCGTAAAAATCGAGCGCTTAAAAATCGACTTGCAGTACTTGAAGCGAAATTGCAGGCTAAAAAAGCATCAACGATGGAATCATATTTTTTAAAGCCATTGCCTCAAGCAGTAGCAGATAAAAAAATCAAACAAGAAGAAGTCAAAAAGCCAAAAAAGCCTTTAACACGTGATGCGGTTGAAACGCTGTTGCAAGAAGATGAAAAAAAAGAGATTCAAAAAGATACAGAAAAAAGTATAAAAAAAGAACTCGAAGAAGATAATGCATTTAAAGATGTAAAAAAAGTAATTGATGAAGATCTCGCTTTTAAAAAAGCCGAAAAAGAAGAAAATTCTTTTCCAGAAGAAGATCATTCATTTATTGAAACAGAAAAGAAAAAAAATGAGCCAAAATCGTCGATAGAAGAGATTAAAGGGAGTCTGAAGCAAGAACAAGGGGTGCTTCAAAAAGAGAAGCCTCAAAAGCCGGCTATCGCTCCAAAAGCATCAATGCCGACGCCACCACCAGCTCCTGTGCTTCCAAGTCGTTCACCCGTGCCGTCTTTCCCTGTGCCTGGGGCATCGGCTCAACAGGGACCAGGAAAGCAACAGCCTTTTTTACCTAATAAGCAAGAGATGCAGGAAGTAGTCAATTCAATTAAAGATTCTATCGCTCAAAATCCTGAGGAATTTGAAGAATTTATTAAGAATGTTCCACAGCCAACAGAAGAGCAGATGGAAAAACTTCAAAGTGAAATTGCTGCGATGTCACCTGAGGAACAGGCGCATTTTCAAGAATTTATGCAAAACTTTGTCTCTTCGTTTGTAGAAGATGAGAAATAGTCTGTTTTTTTGATTTTTTTAAGATAAAAAGACTCTTTTTATTAAAAGAGCCCCTTTTTTGTAGGACCCCTTTGAGATCCTTTATTTTTCGTGTTTTACTAGAATATATACAGCAGGTAAAATTCAATCGAAAAGTAAGGCGTGTTAGTCTTAATGGTTAAGATTGGCACAAGAAATAAAAATCATGGTTACACAGTGTAATCATAATATTAAGAAGGGGAATTCTTATGAAACGTATAATAGTAGCAGTTGCATTGATTGCAACAGGAAGCAATGTAGTTGCAGGTCCTTTGTGTATGTCTTATCGATCAAACAAAAAAGTAGCAACTCCAGTAGCAGACAAAAAATCAGCAACTCCAGTAGTAGATCCAAATGCTACACTTAAAGCAGCCATTGACGCACGTATTGGTGCATCACAAGTAGACGCATCAGAAAAAAAACAAGAAGTTACAAAGCCAGGTTTTTTAAGCCGTCTTTATAGAGGCGCTCGTCGTCATACTAAAAAGATTGCATTCAGTACAGCAGCTCTTCTGGGAGCATTAGTACTTGATTCAGAAAAATGTGGTAAGAACGAATATGTTCAAAAGGTTCCAGGACTCAAATCAGTTGCTGGTCATGCTAAAGTAACTGGTTCAATTTTAAGTGGTGCAAAATCTGTTTGGGCAAATATGCCTAATAGTCCATCATTTTTGAAAGCTGATAACGTCAAAGTTCAAGAAGAAGTTGAAGACTTAAAAAGTAGCGCAACCGTCGCCTAATTCATCTTTGAATTAGATAAATAAAATTGAGGCCTTGTTTAAAAGCATGGCCTCTTTTTTTACGCTTTGA
>CAZZPM010000002.1:0-44272 GCA_964655535.1 uncultured Pseudomonadota bacterium | reverse complement strand
TTAAGAAAAAGTGATTACCAACCTTGAAATCACCATCAAGTTTGCAGTAATCCAAATCATCATGCCATGTTGGCCAGTTATTAATATCCGTCCAAATCCGCCAAATATCTTCGCGCTTTAAGCCTTGGAATGTTTTGCTATAAGTTCTTGTCCACATATTACACCTTTATCGTATTTATGGATATAGTATGCGAGTTTACTATATGAGTCAAGCCTAAAGTTATTCTCCGTTTCGAATGCCAATCGCTACTCCGGCTTTCGTTCTCTAAAAAATGCATGTGAAACCCAGGTAAATAGAGTATTTTGGGACATGCGTACCTTCAGCCGGAGTGTTCGCATGTATCGGAGATGGAGAGGGCAAAAATGGAGATTTTAGGGGTAAAATGGCAAAAATGGAGAAAGTGAGGTACGGGTCTGACGCTAGACGAGAAGTTTGAAAAGCCCACAAATACTGGGGTTTTGAGAGGCGCTAACGCTAAAAAATCTGGCGGAGAGAGAGGGATTCGAACCCTCGATACCCCTTTCAGGATATACACGATTTCCAATCGTGCGCTTTCAGCCACTCAGCCATCTCTCCGTAGAATTTTTTGAAATGATTTCAAAGTAATGATCAAAAAGAAGAGCCACGTTAGTGTTATGACTCTTCTTTTTTTTATTTTTTTAGTTTTGTTCTTCTGTTGATTCAGGCAATGCTGCTTCTACAGTTGTTGTTGTTTCTTCAAGTTGACTTGTTGCTTCAGCTATTTGTTGAGCTTCAACTTTTTTTGGACGACGTGTTGTTGAGCGAGGTGCACTGTTTCTTGTGTCCATTGATTCTGCTTTTACAACAGGAGTAGGATTTGCTTTTTTATATTCTTCTTGAGCTTGTTTTCCTTCAAGTGCCCTGTTGATAAGATAATCAAGAACAAACGCGATTGAACGAGGAGAGTCATCATTTGCAGGAATGATATAATCAATACCTGAAGGATCAGTGTTAGTATCAACGACTGCAATAATTGGAATGCCAAGACGAGATGCTTCTTTAACTGCGGTTGATTCTTTTTTTGCATCAACGATAACAACTGCTGCTGGTGGGAAATCAAGATCGACAATGCCACCAATATTTTTGTTAAGGCGTTCAATTTCTTTGTTGATGGTACCGATTTCTTTTTTCTTGTAATGAGTAAGAGGTTTTTTAACAACATCTTGCAAGTGTAAATAACGAGTGATCGCTTTTCTTACTTGTTCAAAATTGCTTAATGTGCCACCAACCCATCGATGAATGGTGTAAGGCATGCCCAATGTTTTGCCTGCTTTTTCAATAGATGCTTGTGCTGCTTTTTTGGTTCCTACGAATAATAAAGAACCACCTTTAGTGACCGCTTCTTTAACAAATTTTCCTGCTCTTTCAAGAAGGAATGCAGTTTTTGAAACGTCGATTAAGTGAGTTCCTTTATTTGAGCCCCATAGAAAAGGTCTCATGCGTGGATCCCACTTGGAGGTTCTGTGTCCGAAGTGAACACCGGCTTGTAACATCTGTTTTAAATCAAGTGACATAAAAAATCCTTAAGATAGGAGGGTTATTTTTTTCTAGCAACATGTGGGTCCCTTATGAGGGTAACCACCCTTTTGTCTGTTGCATAAACATATTTTAGATCTTCAATCTAACAGAAATAGTAGATTTATCAATATATTTTTTGTTTGCTTTTTAGGTTGTTTTTTGTGACATTAAATTCTTCCCTTGAGCAAAAGATCTGGCTTATTGAGTTCTTGTGGTGGACATGATAGGGTAAAAGATGCTGCGATAGCTGTATATTTCATAATTTATTGATAAGAGAGAAAGTTCATGGTAATGCGAAAAATATTGAAATTTGGTACAGATGGAATTCGTGGGCATGCAGATGAGTGGCCATTTTTGGATGATTCATTGGATGCTTTGGGTCAAGCTTTATATCGATGGATGATGCAAAAAAGTCGTTCTGAACAGATATCGATTATGATAGGATATGATACACGTCTTTCTGCTGATCGTATTAAGCATGCGATTGCTCGAGGTCTTTCTATGCAAGGTCAGATTTCAATTGTTGATCTTGGCGTTATTCCGACACCTCTTTTGTCGTGGTGGATGGTTCGTCAGCCACAAGTTGATGCAGCAATTATGATTTCAGCATCACATAATCCTTATTATGATAATGGAATAAAAATTTTTGGATCAAATGGAGATAAAATTAATGAACATGATGAGCAGATGATTCTTTCATATTATGAAGAAGTAAGGAAAAAATCTGTTTATTTGGTGCAAGATTATTCGTTTTCTTTGCGTCAGTTTTTTGATTGGAAGGCTGCGTACATTGAATGGATTTTACAACAGATTGAAAAAGATTTTTGGGTTGATGCAACTATTGTTATTGATACCGCTCATGGAGCTCTTTCGTCAGTAGCAGTTGATGTTTTACAGCGATTTGTGAAAAAAGTTGTAGTTATGAATGCAGAGCCAAATGGTACCAATATTAATGAACAAGCAGGCGCGCTTCATCCAGAATTATTAGCGCAAAAAGTGCTTGAAGAAAAAGCATTATTGGGTTTTGCCTTTGATGGTGATGGTGATCGTGTTATTACTGTTGATGAAAAGGGAAGTATTCGCGATGGCGATGATATGCTTTACTTGCTTTTATCGCATCCCCTATTTCAATCACAGCGACTTGTTATTGGAACTATTATGAGCAATGTTGGATTTGAACAAGCTTTACAGCAACGATCAATTCAGTTGGTTCGAACACCGGTGGGAGATAAATATATTGCTTGCGCATTACAAAAAATGGGAACTTTGTTGGGTGGAGAGCCCTCAGGCCATCTTATTATTAAGCCCTATTTAACAACTGGAGATGGATTGTTTGTTGCAATAAAAATATTAGAAACAATTGTGAAAAAATATGCATCGTTTGATCAAAGTTTTGTTCGTTTTAAGCAGGTGCACCAAGTGGTTAAGGTTTCATATAAAATTCCTCTTGAGGAGTTGTCTTGTTATCAAATGTTACAAGATTTACATCAAGAAATTAGTCCTGGTCGGATGATTGTTCGATATTCAGGAACTGAGCCGGTGATTCGGGTGACCACAGAACATGTTGATGATCTTATTGCGTATAGAATCAATGAACAAGCAGTAGCATTGTTGAAAAATTCGTTTTAATAAAAAAAGGGGGGGATATGTGGTTGAAATCACGATTTGATTTTTTGAAGCGTCTTTTTTTGAATGGTCTTTTTACTTTGTTGCCGGTGACAGTTACATTTTGGGTTTTACGTTTTTTATATAGAACATCGTTGCATATGTTAGAACCACTGCGCGCTCTTGAGCCGGTTTGGTTGCAACATATTCCTGGGGCAGAACTATATCTGGTTGCTGTTTTTTTGTTGATGATAGGATTGCTTGCTCATTTTTTGATTATAACGCCGCTTGTGCATTTGTTGGAAAAAATTATACATAAAATTCCTCTTGCGCGGATTGTTTATGCGAGTGTAAAAACAATGGTCGATTTTTTTGATGCGCCACGTCATCCTGAATTTAAAAGGAAAGTTGTTCTGGTTGAATATCCAGCGAAAAATATGTATAAAATAGCGTTTTTGTTAGGAGAGGTTGATGATATTGGAGCGTTGATTCCAAGTGCTCAGGGAAAAAAGATGGTGAAAGTTTTTATGCCCACTTCACATATTACGACAGGCTTTATGCTTTTTGTGCTTGAATCGCAATTAATAGTAACTAATATTTCATTTGAAGATGCGATAAAAATGACTATTTCTTGTGGCGTTATTCATCCAAAAAATATTGGGCCATTGGATGATCAAGCCGCTTGAAAAATTTTTAGTATATCGTTTTTTTAGTTATTTTTTGTTGATACAATCTGGTTTTTTATTTTTATATCTTGCTATTGATTGCTTTGAAAAAAGTATGCAAGGGCTTGATGGAATAGCTTTGTATGGATGGTATCATTGTTTGTTTTTGCTTTTTGATCGATTTTCAATCGTTCTTTTTTGTACAACCATTTTATGGTTTTATGTTGTGCAGTATTATCATGAATGGGAAAAGTTTTTATTATTGCATGGCTCTTATTTTTTGTTTATTCGTCCTTTGTTATTGATAATGATGATCCTTGGAATAATTTTTTTTCAGGGACATTATTTTTGGTATGACTATTTTTTGGAAAAACGTTTAGAAGCACGGACAGTTTTAATGCAAGGTAAAAAAAAGCATTTAATTAATTGGATATATGAACCTGATATACAAAGTTGGAAACGGAGTGTGCAAGGAGTTGTTGATAGATCGATTATTTTTGATGAATCATTGGTAAAGAAAAATGATTTCGTGTTTCAAGGAGCGAAAAAATCAATTGTTGTTAATGAGCAAAAAAAAAAAATCAAAATCGATAGTTTTCATGAGGCTTTTGGAATCATTATTATTCCTTTGATTTTGAGTATTCTGTATCTGTTTTTGTTTCGAATGGAATACTATTTTATAGTAAGCTCTTTTTTTTTATATGGATTATATTGGGGTGGAGGCTCTTTTTTTGAAGCACATATGTTTTGGTGGGATTTCGGTTGGAGTCTGTTGTTATTATTTTTATCAATGATGATTTGTTTGATGTAAAGAGTCCCTTGAAAATATTGTACAATAAAGTGGGGTTTATAAGGGGATATATGATTGTTTTTATTGATGGATATAATGTAATGAAGTTGTTTTTTTTTGGTCGTGGAGAACAATTTTTTAAAGAAAAAAATCTGTTTATAAAAAGTATAGGCGCTTATTTTAATGAAAAGAAAACATCAATTAATAAAATAATTATTTTTTTTGACGGAGGCACGGCTACTCATATGACTCGTGAAGTAAAAAATAATGTTATTGTTATGCATGCGGGAACACGAATGAGTGCTGATGATGCAATGGTTGATGCGGTTAAGAAGTATCAGCAAAAAGAGTTAGTGATGGTTACCAATGATCGAAAATTAATAGCGCGTATACATGCACTTCATGCGGCTGCAATTGTTATGGAAAGCGAAGCTTTTTGGGAGCTTGTTTGTAAGACGATTGGGCAATCAAAAATTGAGCATAAAAATAATATAGCGTATTCTCATGGTCTTAAGAAATTCGAGCAATATGATGATACTGATGCACAAAATATTTTTGGTGATCTTGATTTTTTAATGAGTATGGCAAGTATGAGCGTTCCTGAAAAAAATGAAGATGATGAAAAAAAAGCTGCTATGAAAAAAGGTAAAAAAAAAGATATACTACAGGATATAATAAAAAAATTATAAGTGAAGGACTTGAGCAATGTATGAAGAAAGTTCCATATATGGAGTTGATGAGATTGATGAGGTAATTAAGCGGCTTATTTTACCTCATGCGCAAGCAATTTCTGTGATATTATTTTTTGGAACACTAGGGAGCGGAAAAACAACGATGATTAAGCGAATAATTGCTCTTTTAGGTTCTGATCAAGTGGTTACAAGTCCAACATTTAATTATCTGAATTTGTATCAAGGGACTGATGTTCTATTGCAGCATTTTGATTTGTATCGATTGTCTCATCTGTCTGAGGTTGAAGAATTGGGCTTGCATGAGCAGATAGGCGCTCCGGGAACGCTTTCGTTGATCGAGTGGCCATCGGTGGTAGAGAAGACCTTAATAGGGACAAAGAAAAAACAGAGTATTATGAAAATATATTTGTCATATTTACTTGATAGTCATGCAGTGAGAGAGATAAGAATACAAATTGTATAAGCTTTATTTTGTTTTTTTTCAAAAAATGATTTTTTTTATAAAAAAAAGTTGAAATCTTCTTATAAAGCGATATGCTATTTAAGCAGTTATTGTGCAATTGATAAAAAAATAATGCGTAATGTTTTTGAAATTTTTGAAATAAAAGTGACATTGTATAAGGGGAGGTTCCCGAGTGGTTAAAGGGGACGGACTGTAAATCCGTTGGCTCAGCCTTCACAGGTTCGAATCCTGTCCTCCCCACCAGGCTTCGCTTTTTAAGATGCGCTCGGCAAGCAACCGTCTTTAAGGGAATAAGCTTTCTATAAGTATAGAAAGCTAGAGACCGTTTCCGGCATAGTTGTAAGCGACGACGAATAGTTAGCGAGATGTCTCGCTGAAGTTCTAAAAAAAATGTAGGTAGGCCGGTATCGCCAGACAAGTGACTAACTGAAAGCATTTTAAATAGTTAAGGAAAAAGTGTTTTTAGTTTTGTTAAAGTCAGTTATCTAGTCTAGTGTAGCTTAAAAATTGATTTGTTTTGTACAATGAATAAGAAATAACGCGGGAATAGCTCAATTGGTAGAGCGACAGCCTTCCAAGCTGTAGGTTGCGGGTTCGAGCCCCGTTTCCCGCTCCATTTTAGAGGCTGGCATAGCTCAGTGGTAGAGCAGCTGATTTGTAATCAGCAGGTCGCTGGTTCAAGTCCAGTTGCCAGCTCCATATTTATGTTGCCCACGTAGCTCAGTTGGTAGAGCACTTCCTTGGTAAGGGAGAGGTCGCCGGTCCGAATCCGTTCGTGGGCTCCATGTCTTGGTCTGAATTTTCATTTATGTATTGTGTTTTTTTAAAATGGTATTAAAATAAGAACTTAGTAGTAGTCTGTTTTCAATGTAGTAAAGACGATAAGAAAATTATGGCAAAGAATAGAATCATTGTTCACTTTGAGTGTAGCGAATGCGGAATGCGTAACTACAGCAAGCGTGTAGCAAAAAATAGAGCGTATGGTAAGTTGCATTTGAATAAATATTGTTCAAAATGTCGTCGACACCATGTGCATAAAGAAACAAAATAGTTTTGTATGAAAAAAAGAGAGTGGGCCAGTAGCTCCAATTGGTAGAGCGGCGGACTCCAAATCCGCTTGTTGGGGGTTCGAGTCCCTCCTGGCCTGCCAGTAATACTGTGGTAATAATTAAATAACAATAATTACATGGGGCATGCAATGAGTTCAATACTTTCTTTTCTGTCGGAAGTGCGGCTTGAATTTAGTAAAATGATTTGGCCAAAAAGAGATGAATTTCTTGGTTCGACACTAGTGGTTTGTATTCTCATTCTTTTTTTTGCAATCATTTTGGGTGGGATGGATGCCTTTTTTGGGGCAGTGTTAAAAAGATTATTTTAAATGTATAAAAAATTAAGATCGATAAATGCTTCAGAGTGATTTGGGGCATTTTTTGATGGAGTGCCTATGAAGCGGTGGTATATTGTACAGGTCTATACAGGATATGAAGATCTTGTGCGCATTGATTTGGAAAAGCGCATAGTTGAAGAGGAAATGCAAGATTTTTTTGGGCAAGTAATGGTGCCTACGGGAGATGTTGCGAGTGGTTTTTCTAAAGATGCAGCAATGCAAAAAGAAAAGATATTTCCTGGATATGTCCTCGTGAATATGGAAATGACTGGTGAAGCTCATCGGCTGGTCACTTCGGTGCCGCGCGTTTCTCGTTTCTTAGGTGGAGCTAGCCCAATGCCGTTAACGGATCGCGAATTTGCACGTATTACGGCGCAAGTAAGTGGTGAAATTGCGTTAGCGCGTGAGCGAGCTTCTTTTATGGTGGGAAGTATGGTTCATATTAATCAAGGTGCTTTTTCTGGATTCTCTGGAATGATTGAAAAAGTTGATGAAGAACATGAGCGTCTTACTATAATGGTGAGTATTTTTGGTCGCTTGACCCCGATTGAAATTGGGTTTGATCAAGTTGATCGATAGTAGAGATGTAGTAGGTTGTCTTTAATATTTTGAGTGTGTCTTATGTCAAAAAAAATAAAAGCTCAGATTAAGCTTCAAATACCTGCAGCAGGTGCGACGCCGGCTCCTCCAGTTGGTTCTTCATTGGGTCAGCACGGTGTTAATATTATGGATTTTTGCAAAAAATTTAATGCAGAAACAGCAAGTCGTAAAGGTGAAACAGTGCCTGTAATAATCACTGTTTATATCGATAAGTCTTTTTCTTTTATTACAAAGACTCCGCCTGTTTCTGAATTATTACGCAAAAAAGCTAATATTGCAAAAGGAGCGAAAACTCCTGGAACTGAAACAGTAGGTTCAATCGGAATGGCTGCAATTGAAGAGATTGCAAAGATCAAATTAGTTGATCTTAATGCAGTTGATTTGGAAGCTGCAAAAAAAATTATTATGGGCAGTGCGCGAAGCATGGGGCTCAGAGTAATTGCATAAGTAGCTAGTAGAGTGGTGACCGTTATTTAAAGTATGGTATTTTAGGTGAAGTTTATGAGTAAACGTGGAAAAAAGTATCAAGGTGCAAAAAATGCAGTTGAAGCAATGAAACTTGTCTCAATTGTTGATGCATTAGATGCTATAGTAAAAACAGCGCCTGCAAAATTTGATGAAACTGTTGATGTGGATATTGTGTTAGGAATTGATGCTGCAAAAGGTGAACAGACAGTTCGTGGCTCAGTTTTGTTACCTCATGGTATTGGTAAAAAGATTCGTGTAATTGTTTTTGCCAAGGGTGAGCAACATGATAGTGCACAAGCAGCGGGTGCAGATTTTGTTGGAGCAGAAGATCTTGTTGAAAAAATTGAAGCGGGCTGGATGGATTTTGAAGCTGCGGTAGCAACTCCTGATATGATGGGGCTTGTAGGTCGTGTTGCAAAAATCTTGGGACCTCGAGGTCTGTTGCCTAATAAAAAAGTTGGCACCGTTACTTTTGATGTTGCTGGCATTGTTAAAGATTTAAAGCAAGGTCGTGTATCGTTTAGAAATGATAAAGGTGGTGCGTTGCATGCTCCTTTTGGAAAAGTATCTTTCGGTTCACAAAAGTTACTAGATAATTTAAGAGATTTAGTAAAGTCTGTGCAGGCGCATAAGCCTCCGACATCAAAGGGTAAATTTATTAGAAAAATTACTCTTTCATCAACAATGGGTGTTGGGGTAAGTGTTCATTTAGAAGATATTTTGGATCGATAGTTTGAGGGGGATGTATTAATTATGAATCGTGCTCGAAAAGAAGAAGTAGCTATTGAATTCAAAAATATGTTTGCTCAATCAGAAGCGACATTTGTTGTGGAATATAAAAGCATTGATGTTCCATCAATGCAAAGACTTCGCCGTGATTTGCGTGCAAAAAATGCTTCATTAAGAGTGACTAAAGCGCGCTTAATGAAAAAAGCATTTCAAGAGGTGCCGGAAGCGGCTGAATTTTTGAAAGACTTAAAGTATCAAATAGCTTTAGTTTTTGCTCAAAATGAAACGCCTGCGATCGCAAAAGCATTAGTTGCATTTGCAAAAGAAAAAAATGAACTAAAAATAGTTTCAGGATTTTTTGAGCAAAAGCGTATTGATGCAGGCCGTGTTGCGTTTTTAGCTGCGCTTCCTTCTCGTGAAGGCGTGTTGGCTCAAATTGCAGGCACCATTAATGAAATGATTGCTCGTATTCCACGTGTTATTCAAATGGCAAATGAAAAAAGAATGGCAAGTAGTACAGGTGCTGAAGCTCCTGTAGAGTAAAGAGTGATAAAATAATAATAAATATTGATAAAGTATAATTAAATTTGATTTTTTAGGAGTATATACAATGGCTACTAAAGTTCTTGATATTATTGAAATGATTAAAGGCTTGTCGCTTATAGAAGCTGCAGAATTGGTAAAAGCAATGGAAGAAACATTTGGTGTTTCAGCTGCTGCTCCTGTTGCTGCTGCTGGTGCTGCTGCTCCTGCTGCTGCAGAAGTAGAAAAAGATGCATTCAAAATTGAATTGTTAGAATCTGGTGCGCAAAAAATTAATGTTATTAAAGCATTGCGTGAAGCTGCAACAATGATGGGCATAACATTAGGTCTTAAGGAAGCTAAAGATCTTGTAGAAGGCGCACCAAGCGTTGCATTTGAAACAGTTGCTAAAGATAATGCAAAGAAAATTAAAGATTTGCTTGAAGCTGCAGGTGCTAAAGTTAAATTGAGCTAATAAAAAAGTGACAATCATTTTTTTATTAAAAAATATAAATATATTATAGTTGTTTTGTAGTGATTTTTATTTGAAAGCGTAAGCTATAATATACGTTTTTTGTATATTCAAGTGAAATAGCGATTAGTGTAAAGCTTTTATGGCGAGGAGCGGTTGAATGTCTGGGTTTCACGAAGAGAAGAATGCCTTAAGAAAGTCATTTGGAAAAATAGAGGAAGTGGTTTCGTTGCCAAATTTGATAGAGGTACAGTCGAAATCATTTAACGATTTCGTGCAGCTGGATTTTCTACCATCTGAAAGAAAAAAGATCGGACTTGAAAAAGTTTTCCGAGATATTTTTCCTGTTGAGCATAGTGATCGCATTTCGCTTGAATATATGCATTATGAATTGGGGGATTGGGCATGTGTTTGTGGTCATCTCACGGGCCTTATTAATCGATATAAGTGGCAATGCACCAGTTGTAAAAAAAATGGTCAAAGTCGTTTAAAAAACAATGCTTGTTTGTATTGTGAAAAGAAAACTGCTTCATACATTCGTTGTAAGCGTTGTTGTTCTCGTGTGGTAATTAAAACTCCTGATACGGTTGATGAATGTCGCTATAGTGGTAAATCATACACGATGCCTTTAAAAGTGCGACTTCAATTGTTGATGTGGGATTATGCAGAAGATACAGGTGATCGTTACGTACGTGAAATAAAAGAGCAAGAAGTATTTTTTTGTGATTTACCGGTCATGGTAAATTTGTATGAAGATCAAGATGGTCTGTTTAAATTGGGCAATCAAGGAACATTTTTAATTAATGGCGTTGATCGTGTGGTGGTAAGTCAGATTCACCGTGCTCCTGGTATTTTATTTGCGTATAGTCGTAAGTCTCGTGATTTTCGTGGTCAACCCTCTCATAGCGCACGGATAATTCCTGCTCGTGGTGCATGGCTTGATTTTGAATTTGATCATAACGATATATTGCATGTTCGTATTGATAAGAAGAAAAAATTTTTAGCAACAACTTTGTTGCAAGCATTGGGAATAGAAAAACAATCTATAATTCCTCTGTTTTATAGTTCTGAAACAATTCAAGTAGTTGATGGTAATTTTTTTAAAAAACTTGATACATCAATGATTGGTCAACGACTTGAAGCTGGTGCGCTACCAGAATCACTTGAAGCTGAGTTTCGAGTAGGACAGCGTTTGACGCAAGAGATGCTTAATGATTTAGAAAAGCGTAAAATTAATCAAATTTCAATTCGTAAAGCGAGTTTAATTAATCGTATTTTAGCGAATGATTTAATTGATGTAACAACAGGAGAGTTACTGTTACAGCATGGTGATGTTTTAACGGTTGATTTTGTTGAGTATTTAAGCGAGCAAAAAAAAGGATCTATTGTTCTGGTTCATTCACCTGGATATGCATTTCAGCCATCAATGGCCTTAACACTTGCACATGATCATAATACATCTCGTGAAGAAGCAATTAAAGAAATTTATTCAAAATTACGTCCTGGTGATGCCCCATCGTTTAAAACTATGGAAGAATATTTTGATAATCTCTTTTTTAATACTCGTTTTTATGATTTAACAGTTGTTGGTCGTATTCGTATTAATCGTAAATTTAAAAAGAATATTGATGAATCAATTACTAATTTAACACGTGAAGACATTGTTGATGTGGTTAAATATTTAGTTGCGTTAAAAGAACGTAGCGAAGGTGAAATTGATGATATTGATCATTTAGGAAATCGTTGCGTTCGCCTTGTGGGTGAATTATTGCAAGGTCAATTATATGTTGGTTTTGCACGTATTGAAAAAATTATTAAAGAGCGATTTCGTTTGCAAGAAAATTATTTATCAATGATGCCATATGATTTTATTAATATTAAACCCTTGGTTGCAGTATTACGAGAATTTTTTGGAACAGGTCAATTATCACAATTTATGGATCAAACTAATCCACTTTCAGAAATGGCACATAAGCGACGATTGTCAGCATTGGGGCCCGGTGGTATTACCCGTGATCGTGCAACGTTTGAAATTCGTGACGTTCATTCTTCCTATTATGGTCGAATCTGTCCGATTGAAACACCTGAAGGACAAAATATTGGTCTGATCTCTTCTTTGTCTACGTATTCACGAGTAAATGAACATGGTTTTATTGAAACAGCATATCGTCCCGTTAAAAATGGTGTTGTGCAAGAAGAGGTAGTTTATCTTGATGCATATCAAGAACGTGGTAGTTGTATTGCTCAAGCAAAAATAACGATGGATGCATCGAAAAAAATTCTTGAAAAAACAGTTATGGCGCGTAATGATGAAGGTGATATTCTAGCAGTAGCTCCTACAATGTTGACCCATGTGGATGCATCACCGCGTCAGTTGGTTTCTGTTGCTACAGCATTAATTCCTTTTTTGGAACATGATGATGCTAACCGTGCGTTAATGGGATCAAATATGCAACGACAAGCTGTTCCACTCGTTCGTCCTGTTTCTCCTGTTGTGGGAACAGGAATCGAGCAAGAAATTGGTTCTATTGAAGGTTCTGTTATTGCAGCAAGAAATCCTGGGTTTGTTGAATATGTTTCTGCTGATAAAATTATTGTACGTATCGATAAAGATACGGTGAGTGAAGAAGATTGGTTTGCTAAGCCGCTTGATGTGTATGTGCTCAAAAAATTTGGTCGTTCAAGCCATTATACATGGGTTCACTTTATGCCGATTGTCAAAGTAGGTGATCGTGTAGTAAAAGGATCAGTATTGGCTGATGGTGCGGCAACTAATCATGGTGAGCTTGCATTGGGGAATGATGTTCTTGCAGCATTTATGCCATGGAATGGATATAATTTTGAAGATGCGATTGTTGTCAGTAATCGATTGATTTCTGATGATGTATTTACTTCAGTTCACGTAAAAGAATTTGTTATTGAAGCTCGTGATACTAAGCTTGGTGCAGAAGAAATTACTAAAGATATTCCAAATTTAAGTGAAAAAGAACTTTCAGCGCTTGATGAAGATGGTATTGTGCGCATTGGTACTCGTGTAACACCTGGTGATATTTTAGTTGGAAAAATTACTTTGAAAGGTGACGTACAAGTTTCTCCAGAAGAAAAATTGTTACGAGCTATTTTTGGTGAAAAATCTCGTGAAGTACGTGATACATCTTTACGCGTTCCACCAGGAGTTGAAGCAACCGTTATTGATGTAAAGATTTTTTCACGAAGTGGTATTCGTAAAGATCGACGATATAAAGATATGGTTACGAAAGAGACCGAAAAAATTGATGAAAATTATCTTTATCATTTACGGGTTTTATCTGAAGAAATTAAGCAACGTATTGCAGGACTTCTTGATGGAGTATCAGCTAAGAATTCAAAATTAGCGGTCGGTGTTAAGGGAGCTTTTACACAGAGTAAAATTCTTGAGTTGTCAATTGATGAAGTGATTACTTTGAAAGTTGACGATAAAAAAATTCAATCTGAGTTAGATGTTTATATTGATCGATATCAAAGTCAGGCTCAAGTTTTGTTTGCATTAAAAAATGAACAGATTGCACGCTTGAGAAAAGGTGATGAATTGCCTTCTGGTGTAATCAAAATGGTTCGTGTTTATGTTGCAATGAAGCGAACAGTTTCTGTTGGTGATAAAGTAGCAGGGCGTCATGGTAATAAAGGGGTTATTTCTCGTGTTGTGAATCGTGAAGATATGCCGTATTTGGCTGATGGACGATCTGTTGACATTGTATTAAATCCATTGGGTGTTCCTGGTCGTATGAACGTTGGACAATTGTTAGAAACTATTCTTGGCATGGCATGCAAAAAAATTGGTGATAATTTTGCTCAAAAAATTAATGAGTGGAGTTATGCTGAATCAAAAAAAATGCTTGCACAATATTATGGAAAAGTAGTGATTGACAGAATTGAAGAGCATTCTGGTAAAGAAGCTATTGAAATACTTGTCCAAAAAACAGCAAAACATGGTCTGTTTATAGCAACGCCTATTTTTGATGGTGCTGATTTTGAAAGCGAAATTCGTCCATTATTAAAAGATTTAGGTCTTTCGCCAACGGGTACGTATGATTTGTTTGACGGTCGTACTGGTGATAAATTTGATCAACCAGTTATGGTTGGCAGTATTTATATGATGAAATTGAATCACTTGGCAGATGATAAATTGCATGCTCGCTCTGTGGGACCATACTCATTGATTACACAGCAGCCACTTGGTGGTAAAGCGCAGTTTGGTGGTCAGCGTTTAGGGGAAATGGAAGTTTGGGCATTGTTTGCTCATGGAGCTGCGTATTTACTGCAAGAAATGCTGACAATTAAGTCAGATGATGTGAGTGGGCGTGTAAAAGCATATGAAGCAATTGTACGAGGCGATGAAGTTCCTGAATCAGGTATTCCAGAATCGTTTAATGTGTTAATTAAAGAACTTCAAAGTTTAGGATTGCAGGTAGATTTATTTAGAGCTACTAAGGAGCATACAAGTGACTAATAAAATTCTTGAGCGGTTTAAAGAGTATATTAATGCTACTCAGTTTAATGCAATGCGTGTTGCTATTGCATCACCGGCTAAAATTATTGCATTATCGTATGGTGAAGTAAAAAAAATTGAAACGATTAACTATCGTACATTAAAGCCAGAGCGAGATGGTCTGTTTTGTGCACGTATTTTTGGTCCTATGAAGGATTGGGAATGTAATTGTGGCAAATACAAACGGATGAAACATCGTGGTGTGACTTGTGAAAAATGTGGTGTTGAAGTTATTCAAGCACGGGTTCGTCGAGAACGAATGGGGCATATAAATCTTGTTTCGAAGGTTTGCCATATTTGGTATTTAAAAGGAATACCAAGTTATTTAAGCATTATTCTTGATATGACGGTTCGTGATATTGAAAAAATTATTTATTTTGATAGTTACGTTGTGATTAATCAAGGTAGTTCTCCTTATCCACAAAAAACATTATTAACGAGTCAAGAGCTTGATGAATACATTCATGAAAATATTGAAGATATTCAATTTAAGGCTGAAATGGGAGCAGAAGCAGTTCATTTATTGTTGTCAGCAATAGATTTACAATTTTATGCGCGTAAAGCACAGGATGAATACGCTCAAACTGCATCAGTGATACAGAAACAACGGTTAGCTCGTCGCTATAAATTGTTAATGGATATGAATAATGCAAATATTCGTCCTGAGTGGATGGTTATGAGTGTTTTGCCGGTTATCCCACCTGATTTGCGTCCTCTTGTTCCGATTGAAGGCGGTCGTTTTGCTAGTTCAGATTTGAATGATTTATATCGTCGTGTATTAAATCGAAATATTCGTTTACAACGGTTAATTGAACTTGAAGCTCCTGACGTGATGATTAAAAATGAACGTCGTATGTTGCAAGAATCGGTTGATGCATTGATTGATAATGGTCGTCGAGGTCAACCAGTTCGTGGTTCAAATAAACGTCCATTGAAATCTTTAAGCGAAATGCTTCGTGGTAAACAAGGACGTTTCCGTCAAAATTTATTGTGTAAACGGGTCGATTATTCTGGTCGTTCGGTTATTGTTGTTGATCCTGAATTACAATTGCATCAGTGCGGTATTCCAAAATTGATGGCATTAGAATTATTTAAACCATATGTTTACGTTGAATTGCAAAATCGTGAACTTGCAGCTAACTTACGTGCTGCAAAACGTATGGTTGAAGAGCAAACTAATGAGGTTTGGGAAGCGCTTGAAGCAGTAGTGAAAGATCGTCCAGTATTATTAAATCGTGCGCCTACTTTGCATCGTTTAAGTATTCAAGCTTTCTTTCCAATATTGGTTGAAGGTAAGGCTATTAAAATTCATCCACTTGTTTGTTCTGCATATAATGCTGACTTTGACGGGGATCAGATGGCAGTGCACGTTCCATTGAGTAAAAAAGCTCAATCGGAAGCAATTAATTTAATGCTTTCAACTAAAAATATTTTAACAGCAGCAAGTGGTCGTCCTATTACTGTTCCATCTCAGGATATGGTTTTGGGTCTTTATTACATGACCAAAAGTCGTAAAAATGTTTCAGGGGAAGGGCTTGTTTTTGCTAATGTGATTGAAGTGGTTTATGCATATCAGCATGGACATGTTCATTTGCAAGCTCGTGTAAAATTACGCTTGAAAGATAATCGTATTATTGAAACAACTGTTGGTCGAATTTTGTTATATGAGCAATTGCCTGAAGAAACAGAATTTGAGTGGATCAATAAAGCGATGGCAAAAAAAGATTTAGTAAAACTTATTTCAAAAATATATCGATCAAGTGGACAAGAAAAAACAGTTCGTGCACTTGATAATATTAAAAAATTAGGTTTTTCTTATGCAACGCTTGGTGGTATTTCATTATGCGTTGATGATCTTGTGATTCCAGAAGCTAAAAAAATGGTTATTGAACGAAGTCAAAAAGAAGTCACACAAGCTGCAAAATTGTTTAAAGATGGTGTGATTACTAATGGTGAGCGTCAAAATAAAGTTATTCAAATTTGGTCTCGAGCAACTGAAGAAATTACCAATGCGATGATTGGCGAATTGGAAGCTCAAGATAAACGTGCGCACGAAAATGCTGATGGAACTAATATTCCATTTAATCCTGTGTTTATTATGTTGGACTCAGGAGCTCGTGGAACTCGTCAACAGATTCGACAGCTAGGTGGTATGCGGGGATTGATGTCAAAACCATCGGGTGAAACCATGGAAACGCCAGTTCTTGCAAACTTTAAAGACGGATTAAATGTTTTTGAATATTTTATTTCTACTCATGGTGCGCGTAAAGGGTTGGCCGATACGGCATTAAGAACAGCCGATTCAGGGTATTTAACGCGTCGATTAGTTGACGTTGCACAGGATGTCGTTGTTAATAAATTAGATTGTGGAACATTGGGTTATATTACTGTTGCCGCTTTGCAAGAATCAGGGCTTGTTATTGAAACTTTAGAAGAGCGTGTGTATGGTCGCATTGCAGCTGATGCTATCGTTGATCCTGTTAGTGGTAAAAAAATAGCTGCAGCAGGCGATATTATTGGTGAATCAATTATTGCGTTATTAAAAGAATCTGCAGTAACTGAAGTTGCAATTCGTTCAGTATTAACCTGTCAGGCGGTACGGGGTATTTGTGTACGATGTTATGGCCTTGATTTATCAACATCACAATTAGTTGATATTGGATCAACCGTTGGAATTATTGCAGCGCAGTCGATTGGTGAACCAGGAACACAGTTGACCATGAGAACCTTCCACGTTGGGGGTGTTGCGAGTGGTATTTTAGAAAATACATATTTTAAAACAAAATTTAATGGTCGTGTTCAATATCGTGCCGTTCAGGTGATAAAAAATCGTGATGATCGTTTGATTGTTATGAATAGAAAAGCTAAAATTGCAATTATTGCTGATGATGGCCGTGAGCTTGAAGTATGTACCATTGAATATGGTAGTCAGTTATTAGTTGTTGATGGACAACAAGTTAACATGGGCGATAAATTAGTTGAATGGGATCCATTTAAAGTAATTATGTCTGATAAAACAGGTAAAATTTCTTACGTTGATTTGATTGAAAATGTAACATTCCAAGAATATTTTGATGAATCATCTGAAAATTCAACAAAAACTATCTTAGAGCGTCGCGATGAAAAACGACAACCATGTATTTTGGTTACTGATAGTCAAGGTGAAGAGACTCGTTATTATCTTCCAACAGGAGCTCACTTGATTGTTGCAAATGGTGCAATGATTCAAGCGGGTGATGTCATTGCTAAGCTTGTTCGACAAGAAGGCAAGTCGAAAGATATTACCGGCGGTCTGCCTCGAGCATCAGAATTGTTTGAAGCGCGTGCTCCAAGTGATGTTGCTGTTTTAAGTGAAGTTGATGGAAAAATTACCTTTGGTGGATTACATCGTGGTCAAAGACGTATTATGGTAACCACTGATGAAGGTGAAACATTTGAATATACCGTAGCTCGTAGTAAATATTTGAACGTTGAAGATGGCGAGCAAGTAAAAGCGGGTGATGCTTTAACTTCAGGGGTTCCTAATGTTCATGATATTTTACGTATTTTAGGCCCCGATGAATTGCAAAAATATCTTGTTAAAGAGATTCAAGCAATTTATACCTTGCAAGGTGTTTCAATTAATGATAAACATATAGAGTTGATAGTTCGTCAAATGTTGAAGAAAGTGCGAATTACAGATCCTGGTGATACAACGTTTATTGTTGGTGATCGTATTGATAAGGTGCATCTACAGCTGGTGAATAAAGTCATGGCTGCAGAAGGTAAAAAAATAGCCTTGTCAAAACCGTTGTTGATGGGACTTACAAAAGCATCCTTAGGAACAGATAGTTTCATTTCGGCTGCATCTTTCCAAGAAACAACAAAAGTACTGACTGAAGCAGCATTGGCAGGACAAGTTGATTATTTGAGATGTTTGAAATCAAATATTACGATTGGACGATTGATTCCAGCTGGTACAGGAATTGCATCATTTAGAATTAAACATTTAGGTGATGATATTTCTGAGTATGAACGTCAGGCGCGTGTTGAAGAACAGCTTGAGGTTGGTCTGGATAAAATTTCTCTTTCGTAATAATAAAGAGAATTGATAGGCGCGTAGCTCAGTTGGTAGAGCATTGCTTTGACGTAGCAAGGGTCAGCGGTTCGAGTCCGCTCGTGCCTACCAGTAAATAGGATATAGATAGTTAAAAGAATGATGTTTTTATGGTGAGGGTATTGTGATTAATAGAGAAAAAAAACAAGAAATAATAAAAAAGCATGCAATTTCAGGTAATGATACTGGTTCGACTGGTGTTCAAATTGCAATCTTGAGTGCACGTATTTTAGAAATAGCTGAGCATTTGAAACAGTTTAAAAAAGATTTTCATTCACGTGCTGGTTTATTAAAATTAGTAGGTCAACGACGTAGACTTGAAGCTTATTTAAAAAGAAGTAATAAAGTTGCTGCTCATTAATTTGACTTGTTTTTTTATTATTTAAGAGTACATTTTTGTTGCAAACAAAGTAAAAAATAACAGTGTTATTAAAATCTATGATTTCCCTAACACATGAGGAATAATATGTCTAAAGTTTTTAAATTGCCCTCAATGGGAATAGAAGTTGAAATAGGAAAGCTTGCTCGTCAAGCTGATGGTTCTGTCTGGATCCGTCATGGTAATAACATTGTTTTATCGACTGCGGTAGCAGCAAAAGAGGCTCGTGATTTTATGGGCTTTTTTCCTTTAACTGTTGAATATCGTGAGCGGCCATCAGCTGCAGGACGTATTCCAGGTGGCTTTTTTAAGCGTGAAGGGAAATTGAGCGATGTTGAAGTTCTCACCTCTCGATTAATTGATCGACCAGTTCGTCCCTTGTTTCCAACATATTATTTTAATGAAGTACAATTGATTTCAACAGTTTATTCTTCAGATGGACAATTTCCGACTAATGTTTTGGCTATGCTTGGTTCTTCTCTTGCATTAACTATTTCGAGTATTCCTTTTATGGGACCGATTGGTGCGGTACAGGTAGGACGTGTTGATGGTGAATGGAAATATAATCTTTCATTTGAAGATATTGCAAAATCTGATGCATATTTCATTGTTGCTGGAACACGCGATGGCATTTCAATGCTTGAAGGTAATTGTGATACGATACAAGAAGATGTTATTATTGATTTGATTAATAAAGCGCACTCGCTTATTATTGAACAAGTTGAATGGCAATTATCAATTCAGAAAGAACTTGGAAAAACAAAAGCTGTTTTATCAAATGCTTTTGATTGGGACGGGTGGAAACAAAAAATTAATGCTGAATTGCCTGTTGGATTTGCGGAACAGTTTTATAATGACAGCAAATCTGATCGTTCAGTTGTTATGGCATCATTTCAAGAAAATTTAACAAAGAAGTTTGCATCTGCAATTGAAGCTGGTGAAATTAATAATATCAAAATACATTTTATTTTTGATTTAATTTTGAAGGATGCAATTCCTCAAACAATTGCTCAAAATAAAAAACGATTTGATGGTCGTCAGTTATCAGAAGTTCGTCCTATTATGTCTGAAGTTCAAATTTTACCTTGTGTGCATGGCTCAGCTGTTTTTCAGCGCGGTGAAACACAAGCGCTTGCAAGTTTGACATTAGGGACGGGACAAGATGCGCAAAAAATTGAAACATTAATGGGTGGGCTTGAAGAACAGTCATTTATGTTACACTATAATTTTCCTCCATTTGCAACGGGCGAAGTTCGACCAATGCGTAGTGTAGGAAGACGTGAAATTGGGCATGGTCATTTGGCTCTTAATTCTTTTCAATATGTTCTACCTTCACAAGAAACTTTCCCTTATACCATTCGTACAGTTGTTGATATTTTAGAATCAAATGGTTCTTCATCAATGGCAACAGTCTGTGCAACAACATTAGCATTAATGGATGGTGGCGTTCCTATTAAAGATATGGTTAGTGGCGTTGCAATGGGATTGTTGGCGGATGCTTCTGGTCAGTTTCATGTGTTAACAGATATTGCTGGTGTTGAAGATGCGTATGGTTTGATGGATTTGAAGGTGACTGGTTCTGATAAAGGCGTTTGTGCTGTCCAAATGGATATCAAAGAAAAAAATGGCTTGAGTGTTGATGTACTACGTCGTGCATTTGCAGACGCAAAAACAGGACGATTACATATTTTAGAAAATATGAAAAAAACCTTGTCAGCTCCTCGTACAAAAACTGCAGCTACAGCTCCACAAGTTGTATTTATTAGAATACCGATTGATAAAATTGGTATGGTTATTGGGCCTTCTGGACGTAATATTAAAGAAATTATTGCTAAAACAAGTGCGCAAATTGACATTGAAGATGATGGTACCGTTAAAATTTATGCAAAAAATCAAGAGTCAGCAAATGCAGCAGCAAGTACCATTAAAACAATGGTTGGCGATGTTGAAGTAGGTGTTGAATATGATGGTATTATTCGACGATATGCCGATTTTGGTATTTTTGTTGAATTGGTTCCAGGTCGTGATGGACTTATTCATATTTCAACAATAGCTAAAGAATTACAGCGTGATATTGAGAAAAAATATCCACTTAATTCCCCACTTAAAGTTCGCGTTCTTGCATATGATGCAGAAACAGGTCGTATTCGATTGGTTGCTCCTGAATTAGAATCTAAAAACGATTAGAGTTGGATTATATGAAAAAAAGATTAGATGGGCGCGGGCTACACGAAGTTCGTAAATTATCTGTTTTATTTGATACATTTGGTTATGCAGATGGTTCTGTTTTGTTATCGCTTGGTGCGACAAAAGTTTTGGCTTCTGTTACGTTACAAACCGGTGTTCCTTTATTTTTGAAGGGCAAAGGGCAAGGATGGCTTACTGCGGAATACGCAATGCTTCCTACAGCAACAAAGCAACGTACCTTGCGTGATTCTAATAACATCCAAAAAAATGGTCGTAGCGTTGAAATATCTCGTTTAATTGGCAGAGCATTGCGCTCTGTGGTTGCTTGTGATGTACTTGGCGAAAAAACTATTTACATTGATTGTGATGTTTTACAAGCTGACGGAAGTACACGTGTTGCATCTATTATGGCTGCTAGTCTTGCATTAAAACGTGCGGAGACAAAGTGGCTTGAACAGAAAAAAATTAAAGCGCCTTTTATGAAAGAGGCGCTCTTAGCTCTTTCTGTCGGCATCACACAAGATCATGAAATTTTTGTTGATTTAAATCAGGTTGAAGATAATCAAGTTATTGCGGATTTTAATTTTGTCATGACTTTGCAAAAAAATATTATTGAAGTGCAAGGCACGGCAGAAAAAAGACCTTTAACCTCTGATGAATTTGATCAATTAAAAAAAGTAGCATTTCAATCAGCTGATTCTTTAATAAAGCCTATTATTGAGTTTTTTGAATTACATCAGGCTCATGCTGCAAAACAGGCTGAAGAACAAAATATTAAACCAGCAACAAAATCTGGATTATTAAGCTTAGAACATCAGCTAAATATAAAATATTTATAAAATTTTTTTTTATTTTTTGTTTTTTTTTTTTTATTTTCTATGCAAGGTTGTCAAAAACAGACGATAGCATTGACTTCTTATTATGATCGACCCGTTGTTTCATTTCATTTTGATAAATCTTTTTTAGTGAATACCGTCTGGATTAATTTGTTGCAGAAATCTTTACATCAAGTTTTTTATGCACGGGGCTATTCTATTAATCACGCTGAAAATGCCGTTTATACGGTTTATTGTACAGATTTTTTAGTTTCCACTATAATTGGTCTTCCAGTAAATCATGATTTGATTAATGGAGGCAAATTTCAAAAAATTGATTGTAGGCTTTCTATAAAAAAAGGAAAACAATTGCTTCTTGAAGATTATCTTTGTACCTATGAACAAGGTATGATAGGAGCACGTGATTTTTTATGGAAAAATCGATATGAACATGATACTATGAAAGAAATCTGTTCTATGCTTGCATCACAGATTGAAGCGATCTGTTTTAAATATATGTAAGGGCTTCCATGAATACTTGTTCGTATGATTTTTTTTTAACAAAAGTTTTGTTTGAGCAGATCAAAAATTATTCTGTTTTTCTTTATGTTGCTCAAGATCCATCAATTATGATTGCTTCATTGATTCGTAAAAAGTTACTTGCAGTCTTGTCAATTGATACCCTGAAATTTTTGCATGAAGATGATTCTGGTAGTAGTCTTTTACAAGAATCTCTGTTTCATGATTCCGAATTATTTTATACTGCGCGTTCATATGATTCTTTAACCAAAAAAAATATTCAAGTATTAGATGCCTTGCGATTAACTGCAACAATAGAGCGCCCTCTTTTTATCGTACTGAGTTATGCTGATTATATTACATGGGGAGGAGAGTCTGCTTGTAAAGCAATCTGCTTAATTACTTCGCCTGATTTTGTACAGGAGGAGGATATCCGTTTTATTGCGACTCATGTTGTTCCTCACATGGCTCCTGAAAAATTAAAATATGCTATCGATGTTTGTTTACAGTATCAAATGAATAATATAGATCAAATCTCTATAAGTCTTTTGATGATTTCGTTAGTTAATAGTCGTTTTATGCCACAAATTAAGCAATCATTTGAAAAAGATTGGTTATTAATGGCATCGCATAAACAGTTAATTGAGGCATTTATATCGGGAGATAAAAAGAGTTTTTTTATTTTATGGGATAGTATGCATGAAGATTCTACCTTAGCTTTCTGGATTATGTTTTGGTTTGATCTGATTTCAAAAATGATATATTATATACGTCTTATTCATGGTAAAAAAGAGAATGTTTTTATTCCTGCCAATGATCAGCACATTTATACATATTGTAAAAAATATAGTAAACATATTTCTGAAGTGCTCTTATTTGATATATTACAGAATTTGTATGAAGCGGATATTCGAAGTAAAGATCAGAGTGAAAGTATGCCGATAGATTTTCTTTTTTTAGATTTTTTTTTACATCATACAGCTCATGTTTGAAGTGATCAAACAGAGAGGCATTGTGCTGCATCGTTTTTTTCCAGAAAAGCATCTGTTGGATGTTTTTGATGAAACGCATGGTATCTTGAGGGTGCGACTTACTAATCAATTATTTTTGCAACGACTATGGCCGGGTATGTGTATTGCGTATCAAATAGATTTTTCAATGAATCGTTTGATTGTTATGCAACAACTCGATATCCTTTTGATGCCAACGACGGTTGATTATGCTTATTTAGTTGGATTAAATCGACTGATTAAAGTGAGCGGTTCTTTTTTAGAAAAACAGGTTCCCCATAAAAAAATATTTTTTATGTTATTTACGGGTATTAAATTTTTTGTTTTCGATCAAGAACTTTTTTTTTCAATTGAACGATGGATTTGTGCTGTCGTGTTGCAAGAAGTGGGGCATTGGCACAAAGATTTTTTTTTGGTTATAAATGCTTTTTTTATGAAACTGTCGATCTTAATTGACTCTTTTATTCAACTCGAAGTAGAATTGTTCAAAGAATGGGTGCATGATATGAATTGTGCATATGAACAGAAGCTTGAAATATGGATTGAATCGTGTATTAAAGAACAAGTATATTGTGAAAAATAATCATTATTACAGCACGATACATAATAGTGATTGGTCAATGGGGTTAACGATGATAGTAAAAAAAAATAAAAAAATATTTGTTTTGTCTAGTCTTTTTTGTCTTATGATGACTTTTGTTGCCTCTGCTTCTTTATTTGATTTTTTTACTACATCACCGGTTAATAAGATTATTGAGACGAACAAAGATTTGGGTTTTTTAGTCGATAGTATTGAATTTCGCAAAAGACAACTTGAAAATATTAATAAATTGCAAGTAGATGTCACGAATGAAATGGAGGAAGTACAGCGATATTTAACTAAAACAATTAATGATTTAAGTATTGAATTATCAGGATTGATCAAACAGCAAAATACAGCACATGCAAAAAATGGCGATACAGAAGTGTATAGTAAAAAAATTACTCTACTTAATGATCGTTTACAACAATTGCATAATTTTCAAGAATTATTGCATGAATATCAGATGGATTTTGATACACAGATTAAGCATTTAAAATCTATTATTGATGAATTTGTTAATGATAAACGAGAGGATATAAAAGAGAAGCGTTTTTTTGTATTACAAGATTTACAAAATCGAGAAGAATCTACTCAACGATTGTCAGTTGAAAGTACCAATGCTTTAAATAAAAAAGAGAGTTTATTACGTCAAAAAATTGTTTTACAAGAAAAAATTGCTTCTTATAAAAATGAATATGAAGCAAGAATGAAAGAAAAAGAGAAGGCGTATTTACATTCCGCGCAAGATGAACATGAAAGAACACAAAATGGAATTGGTGCACGATTTAAATTTGAAATTCTTGAATATGAAGCTGCATATTTAAAAGAGCGTATCGATTATGGACAATGGCAATTAAAAAAAGTTTTATTTGATCTTGCCTGGGCTGATGATGAATATGTTCGTTTAAAATCATTATTATCAGGTGTTACTCATGAGTCTATTTATATTAAAAAACATCTTTTGATTGATGCTAAAGATGTTGCACGAGCGCGGAATGAATGGAAACATGAAACAGAAAAAATTACACTTTTGAAGCCAAAAAGTAATGCAAATCGTGAAGGGTTACGCCTTGATCGTGACAGAAAAATACAAGAATTAAATCTTTTGAATGATCAATATAAAAAATATAAAGATGCAGGCGATACAAAAAATATTCAAGCATTGCAATTAGATTCTCAGATTGCGCGGTTACAAGCATTACTCAAAAAAATTGATATGCAACTGCTTGTGCTTGAGGCACATAATGATATGTATTATATGCAAATTGAGCAAAAATATTTCGCTTTTAAGCATGTACAATCTCGATTCAAATTGTCTCATGTCACTCATATTGAAACTATTAATGAATGGATTAATGATTTCAAGGGGCGTCGTTCAGGCCTTGAGCATGAATTACGAGTTGCTCGTAATAAGCGTGAAGAGGCCCTTAATTCTATTGCTCACACCACGTCATTGATTGATGGATTTTCAAAAAAAGGTGATGAAGTGATGGAGCTGCGTGATGTTCATTTTCGTGGTCATCAAAAATATTGTAATGAAATTTTAAGTTATCTTTCAGAAGCGCAAGCAGCATTGCGTGAGCAGCTCTTATTAGTTCAAGCTTATTTGACTATTTTAGCTCCTCTTATTCCACGACAAGAAGCGCTTATTTTGCAATATGATTCTTTTGTTAAAGAGCTTGAGCAACATCGTTTGGAGTTTAATATTTGGTATCGTTCAAGTCGATCTATTTCGCTTGATGGCTTTAAAAAATCACTCAAAGAGGGTGAGTTTTTTTTCAAAAAATTATTTTGGGCTATTCCTCAACATTGTAATCCTTTTGCTCTTGTGCATAAAACAGTTGCTATTACGTGGCCTGGGCATCTGATTATTATTCTATTTTTTTTAATTTTTTTACTCTTCTATGCATGCTATCGACTTGGGTTACAGCTTATTTATCGAAAATTATTATCAGTGACGGAAACTACCCATGGTCGGCTTGGTTTTTTGTATTTAAATATTTTTATGCGTGGAATTGAATTTATTAAAGAACATGCATTGTTACTTTTTAGTTGGATATTTCTGTATATTTGGTTTCGGATTCCTTTTTCATTAGAGCCTTTTTTGGGCCCGATTCATACAGCATTTTGGGCAGCGCTCTTTTTTTTACTTAGTATTTTTGTTTTTATCTATTTATCAACAAAGTTGCTTGCAAGTTTAAAAATTTTAAATCAGACGTTAAGTTTCTTTTTTTTCAATGAACAATCACAGCATAAATTTATTACATTGACCGCTTCTGTTTTGTACGCAAGTTCTATTTTATTACCACTTCGGACAGCATTTGTTTTATACGGTGTTAAGAATTCTGAGTTGCCAGAAGTAGTCATGGCGGCATATTCGTTGATTTTATTAATTGTTTTGCTGCTTTTTTTCACTAAAGAAGATGTTTTAAAATTAATTCCATCACATAATGATTTTTGGCTTTTAGTGCAGCGTGGAGTACAAGGATATTATTATCCGGTATTTTTATTTTTTATGGGCCTTTTTATTTTGGCAAATCCATACATTGGATATTCACATCTTGCATGGTTTTTAGCGTTTGCTGTACCGATTACAACGATGATTTGTGTAGCATTGGTAATGCTTTATCATTATATTCGGCAATATTCGGTTCATTTTTTCTTTAAAGAAGAGGGCGAAGATATTGTTGATCGTTTTGAACATGCCAAAATGTATTATGGTTTTTTTGTTCTTTTTTCACTTTTTTTATTAATCTTGGGAGCCCTGGTAGCGCTGACTTATTTATGGGGATTTTCATATTCACTAGAAACCATGTGGCGGTTACTTTCAGATGACTGGGCAATTAAATTGGGTGGTAATAATCGACTTGGTATTATTCAGGTGTTTAGTTTTGTTCTTTTTGTGATTGGTGGTTTTTTACTTTCATCGGTGAGTACGCATTTTTTATTAAATCGATTATTTGATATTTTTAAAACTGAGCCGGGAGCTCAAAATACTATTTCACGTATTTTACATTATTGTATTCTTGTAATTTCAGTGCTTTTTGGACTTGCAACGATTGGACTTGCGCAATTGATTTTACCGGTGAGTTATTTATTAATTATCGGTATTGGTTTGGGTATTAAAGATCAGATTGCCGATTTTTTTGCAGGATTTTTAGTTCTCCTTGAGCGTCAAATTGAAATTGGAAATTTTATTGAAGTTAATGGAACATTGGGAACTGTCCAAAAAATTGCAGTTCGTTCAACGACTATTCGAACCGCCCGTAATCTGATGGTGATTATTCCAAATCGAACTATCATTTCTACTTCAGTAATCAATTATAGTCGTCACTCAATTGCACTTGAAATTCGTCTTGTTTTACGACATGATACCGATGTTGCGATTGTTAAATCATTATTATTTGATATTGTAATTGGACATCCAATGATTTTGCGCGTTCCATCACCCATTATTCGCTTGGAAGAAATTACTGATGTTGGTGAATTGTTTTTGATTCGTGGGTTTATCAGTTCGCGGCGCGTTCGTGAAATGTGGGATGTCGCTTCTGATATTAGAATTGCGATTATGAATACCTTTAAAGAAAAGAGTATTCGGGTCAGTTGTGTTTATCCACTTCGTGTTGAAATGGCTGATAAAATAACATTAAGTTAGTTATCATTAGAAAAATAATAAAAAATGGGGTGCTAGTGCTAAGCGCCCCATTTTAATTTTAATAATTGTAGTCTTATTTTGTGTTGCAGTTGCAGCGTAAGAAACTAAATATTTTTTCAAAAAAGTTTGAAACACTGGTAAATTGTAGTTGTTGGCAGGCATCTTGAAGGAGTAAGATTCCAGCTCCAAAAAGAAGCATATTCAAGATAATTTTAAAAGTGAGATATAATAAAATGAGACCGAGAATTAAAAATCCATATCCGCGAACAAGATTTTTATTGTTTTGAGCCCATTGTCGAGCTGTTGAAACAATATCTTCCATTTTGTTGTCCATTATTTCTCCTTATTATACAAATATTAAAAATTTTCTTTTTTTAAAAAATTACTTATATATTGACATTAACACAACTTTCTTTCTATTTGCAATATTTTAGCTGATAGGCGGGCCTTTTTATGAAAGAAGAAGTAAAAAAACAATAAAATAAGGTTATTGAAGATGTAAAAAGTCATAATCATCTGGATTATATTTTTTATTTTGTGGTTTTTTAATATAGAGTTGATTGAGTTCTTTTTGTTCTTTCATATCAAAGGGGCTAAGATTATCCGCAATGTAGCTTACACGAAGTGCTCCATTTTCAAAAGAAATTATATTTCTGCGCTTAAGCGCTTCTATGAATTTTTTATCTTTTGAATCAATTAAAACAATAGTATGAATGTCAGGATATTCTTTATTTAAGTATTTAATAGTTTCATCGGTTATAGTAAATTGTGGTTCTATAGGTGTTCGTAATAAAAATATGATACTACACCGTAGTTTAAGTGTTTTAAGAAGATATTTAAGTCGACCACTGATTAAAGTGCTTCCATAAGCATGAAAAGATTTTATACATAATCTTGTAAATAATTCATTTTCAAGGCATAGAATTGATTGGTGTTTAAATTCTATAGTATTAAGTTCTTTTAGAGTATTAATTATTTTAAATGTTTCAGAAGCAGCTTTTATAGATGATTGCAAGGTGATTGACATAAGAAGAGCTAATAATATTTTTTTCATGTTGTTTCCTTAATTAAATATTGATAAAAAATAGAGCTCATTTTTTCTGAGAACTTTATAAAACATTATATCATTTGTAAATAATTTAAAAATGTTTTTTAAAACATTAAAAAAAGAGATCATTTATTAAAACTTCGTTATGCTATAATATCGTGGGATGGAACAAAACCATATGAAAAAAAGGAGAATCTATGGTAAAAGTTTTAATCGCAGGATCAGGACTTACTGGTCTTTCTGCTGCGTATCATTTAGAAAAAAAAGCATCATTTGATGTTTCAATTGTTGAAAAATTATCAGTGCCTGGTGGCCTTCTTCGATCAGAAACAGTTTCTGGTTTTACATTTGATCATACGGGACATTATTTACATATTAATGATGAGTATTTTAGATATTTTTTAGAAACAGTTTTTGGTTTTTCGCAATTGCAAACGATTGAAAGAAAGGCAGCTGTTTATAATAATCAGGTATTGGTTGAATATCCCTATCAAATGCATTTATACGGACAACCATTGTCGGTTATTATTGATTGTATTGAAGGGTTTATGAAGCGGTCTGGTCGATATAAAAATCCAGTAACTTTTTATCAATGGGTTTTAAAACATTTTGGTAAAGGATTCGGTGAGCATTTCTTTTTTCCATTTAATGGAAAATTATTGGCGTATGATGTAAAAAAAGTGCATCCGTCGTGGACGGGCCGATTTGTTCCTAAAATTCAGCTTGATGATCTGCTGCAAGGTGCCTTAACAAATAAAAAAACAACAGCGGGATACAATAGTAAATTTTTTTATCCTAAGCGGGGAGGCATTTCAGGATTAATTTCTTCATTAGTGAAACATCTGTTTTCACCAATTGCCTATGAGCATGAAGTTGTTGAAGTTAATGTTGATCTTAAAAAGGTTTTTTTTGCGAATGGCACAGTCAAATCATATGATTATTTTATTTCTACCATGCCGCTTAATATTCTGTTAAAAAAATTAAAAGGACATGCAGTTGATAAAATAAGTCTTGCGAGTCGTAAATTATTGTGCAACACGGTTATCAATTATAATATTGGTGTTGATTACCATATTCCATGTAATCAGCATTGGATCTATTTTCCTGAACGAGAGTATCATGCGTATCGTGTTGGATTTTGGAGCAATGTTTCTCGTTCTTTAGCTCCTGAAGGGAGTAGCTCATTGTATGGTGAATGTTCATTTTTACCAGGACGGATTACTGAAGATGGGAAAAAAAGGTTGCGTGATGAAGCGATTGCTCAGACGTGTAAAGTTTTTGATATTCCTTCACAATCAATTATTATGCAAAAAAATCTTGTTCTCGATCATGCGTACGTTATTTATGATGCATGGCGCGAAAAAAATCTTGCATCACTCTTTGCACAATTAAGAGCGTGGAATATTCATTCGATTGGTCGTTTTGGTGCATGGAAATATTCAAGTATGCAGGAGGCTGTGTTAGATGGTCGTGCTGTGGTTGATGCAATCGAAGCTGATATTGCATTGTATCAATCAAAATATATTACCAATGCGACAAAAGAGGGTGTGCAATTGTAAGATACAAAAGGGAGAAAAGAGAAATGGATATTTTTAAACAGTATTATCAGGGGCGTCATGTTTTGGTAACGGGTGGCGCTGGTTTTATCGGTTCGCATCTGGTGGAAGCGCTCGTTGCTGCTGAAGCATTAGTTACCGTTGTTGATAATTTTTCAACCGGGTTTTATGAAAATCTTTCTTTAGTTGATAAAAAAATAGAGCTTGTTGAAGCTGATATTCAGAATACTGATCAGGTGAAAGCACTTTTTGCATTGCATGATTATACCTATATTTTTCATGCTGCCGCTTTTGTTTCAGTACAGCAATCGATAGAAAACCCAGCGCTTTGTCATGCAATTAATTATCAGGGAACTAAAAATATTATTGATGCAGTTTCTTCAAATAAAAAACCTATTTTAGTTTTTTCATCCACCGCAGCATTGTATGGCAATCATGAAGGGCTTTGTAAAGAAGAGATGTTGTTGATGCCTCTTTCTCCTTACGCAGAGTCAAAGTTATTGGCAGAACAATTAATACAAGATGCTGTAGCGAAAAAAAAGATACAAGCGGCCACGGTGTTACGCTATTTTAATGTCTATGGTGAACGTCAAAATCCTGATGGGGCCTATGCTTCAGTTGTTCCTCGTTTTATACGTGCATTGCATCAAGAGAACCCGATTACATTTTTTGGTGATGGTTATCAAACGCGTGATTTTATTTCGGTACATGAAATCGTGGAAGCAAATCTTATTGCAGCAGCGTTGGCAGAGCAAAGTTTTTTTGTCTGCAATGTTGCAACAGGAAAATCAATTACATTACATGATCTGGTAAAAATGCTTGAAGATAAAACAGATAAAAAAGTAACAAAGATTCTGAATATGCCTGCTCAAGCGGGTGAAGTGCGTCATTCACAAGCATCAATTGATCGATTAGTACAACTGAAAAAAGAGTTTTATGCACGATCAAAAGCTGCTATAGTGACTACACCATTTGTACAATCTACTTTGTAATATTGAGGAAATATAATGTATGCAATAATGACCTTGTTGGCGGTTATTCAAATTATTGTTGAGATGATTCCGATTAGTTCAACAGGACATCTTTTTTTAGTTAAAAAATATGCAATTGAAGCTGAATGGCTGCCAATTGGGTGGATGATGCCTGAATGGTTTGAAGGAATTTTAAATATTCCAACAATTTTTATTATTCTTTTATTTTTTAGAGCAGATATTAGTAATACTCTCTATAATTTTTTTTCAATTGCAAAAATGTATATGCAAAAAAATAAACTTCGTTTTGTACAAAAAAAATGGTTAATAATGATGGGGCAATTGCTTTGCTTTGTGCTTTGTGCCGATATAGTGACAGCTATTCCTTATTTTTTTTGTAAATATATTTTTGTATGTGGCATCTGTAATCAACAACAAATCATTGGTTTTGCATTGACCGGAAGTGCACTTTTTTTGCTTCGTTATGCAAAAGATCAAAAAAAATCATGGTGCTTGATGTATGATGCAATAATTATGGGCGTTGTACAAGGTGGAGCAAAATTATTTTCATATTCACGCTTTGGAAGTACATTGGCAACGGGAATGTTTCTGTTGGGCTTTTCATTTCGTCGTGCTCTCTATTTTTCATTCGTTGTGTATTTACCGCTTTTGTCGGCGTCTAGTTTAAAAGCACTTTTAGAGCTTCCAGTAGAATCATATGCATTATTGATGAATCCTTTATTTTTAGGTTCATGTTTTATTGCAGGACTAATAGCGTATATTATTTTTTATCTTATTTTTTTGGCAGGACAAAAAGGATATCTGTGGTATTTGAGTTTTTATATGTTAGCACCCATTTTAGCTATGCTTCTTTTGTAATTCAATCATTAAAAACCAGCCTGAAGTTGTCCATCCTTTTAAAAACGCTGTGCAGCGTGCAATCCATTGAAACGGTTTTGCTTTATAGTATAAAAGATCGTGATTGGTTGGTGGTGCGATCATTTTTTTGATGTTAACGGGGAGAGAGGAGCAGATTTTTTTTACTTCTTTAAAAGTATATGCTTTGGTTCCCGGGCTTTCTTGATTATTGTATAAAATTTTTTTAAATGATTGAAAAGGTTTTCCCTTAAAAAGTCCTTCAAGAAGATAGCGATAGAATGCAAATAATGAATGTCTGTTGTAGATCATCACTTTGATAGTTCCACCTGGTTTGGTGACGCGAATTAATTCTTTGAGACAGAGCTCGGTGTTAGGTGAATGATGAATAACACCCCATGAATAGGCAAGATCAAAAAAATCATTTTCGTAGGGTAATTTTTCAGCATCTGCGCGTTTGATTTCTTGAGCCGTCAGTTGATAGAGGCTGAGTCGATGACGAACATGTTCAATTGCTTCATCGGTTAAATCAATACCGTACGCTATCGCACCTGCACGAATCCATTGTAAAAAATCGGTTCCCGCACCAACGCCAACTTCAAGAATTTTTTTATTATGAAAGCGGGTAAATTGTGCAAAAGCATGAATTTCTGGTTCAAGTTGATATCGAATTTCTTCGATTTCTTCAAAGTAAGAGCGGGAAAATTTTTTTTTTGCAGTGACTTCAGTTCCGCAACTTGCAGCATCCCAATATTTAAAAACTTCTTTTTTCAGTTGTTCTTGATTATTCATGAGTTCCTTTCAAAATAGTTTTATAAATGGTAGATATTTTTTTTGCATAAATATCACTGTGATAGCGCGTGCTGAGGTGATATGCATGATTTCCTAATTTTTTTGCGAGCGAAGGATGAATAATTATTTTTTCTAAATGATCAGTCCAGGCATCAATATCATGTGGTGGTAAAAGATATCCTGTTGTTTTGTTAACCACTAATTCTTGCAGTGGAGCTAATGCTGATGCAATGACCGGTTTTGCCATGCAAGCAGCTTCAATGATGGGGCGGGCAAAATGTCCAACAGATGCAGGAAAGACAACGACGGTGCTGAGTGCAATGAGAGAGGGTATTTTTCGGGAAGGACCGGTAAAAATGACATGATTTCCGAGTCGTTTACTGATCGTGCGCACCTGTTCAAGATACCGCGCTGAAGGAGAAAGAATATAATGTAAAGCAAAGCGTGTGTCATGTTCGTAGGGATGAGCTCCTGCAATTATTAAATAACTATTTGGTTGTCGTTTTAATAATTTTTCAAATGCTTGTAAAATAGTGTCAGTTCCTTTTTCTTTTGAGATCCCGCCTAAAAAAAGAATAACTGGACTTATGGGAGGAATTTTGAGGTGTGCGCGCATGCCAGCATCTGTAAAAGCAGGATAAAAAAGTTTTGTGTCGACAGGATTATGGAGCACGGTTGTTTTTGATTCTTTAATCCACGGGAGTCCATCATGTTTTGAAATAGGAATAATGTGTGTAGCATATTTTTTTATAATCCAGCTGATAAGTCTTTTTCGTATGCCAAAATATCCTTGAGCAAGTGGTTCCCTGATGTGCCAAACTACAGGAATGTTATAACGATGAGCAACAAGTGCCCAGGCGATGAGCGAGCTGGTATTGAGATGTAAAAGATCCGGTTTAATACTTTTAATCCAGCGTGGTCCATCAAAAAAAATAGTGACCAAAGTGTCAAAAATAATTTTCATAAAGCGATGCATATGAAACCATCTATGCCACCAAATTTTGGTGTGAGGAAAGTCATATCGATTGACGGGACCAACAATGGTAATATCATTTTCTTCGTATAGTGTCATTGCTTCTGATGCATGTAAAAAAAGAACAATCGGTTCATATTTTTCAAGATCAAGTTTTTGAATAAGATATAAAAGGCTGAGTGGTGCTCCACCAAGTCCTTTCCCATGATGTAAATATAAAATTTTCTTTTTCATAAAATCCCCTTTATGCATAGGAAAGGTGATGATGTGTAAGCCAGTGTGTAAAAAGTATTGATTGCCAGATTGGTAGATATTCTGTTGGTTTCTTTTTTAAAAGAGCTAACTGTTTTTTGAGTAGTTCTCGAGGAATAAATTGGTCATTTTTGATTGGTTCCAATAAAACTGGATGTTCTAAAATCCACGATCCCAAAGGCATTTCAAAGCCGCTTTTAGTAGGAACGAGCAAATTAAGCGGCATTAATGTTGATAAAATGGAACGTAATAATGGTTTTGGAGTGAGATTATTAGTAGATATTTTATATGAGCTGGGGAGTTTGAGCATATATTCAATGAGAGGAATATCTAAAAAAGGAAAACGAACTTCAAGCGTGAAGGCCATGCCGGTAACATCTGCATCACGAAGCAGTGTGCCTGGTGTGTACCATGCGAGTTCTGCTTTGCTGTAAGCATTGAGTAGATCTTTTTCTTGATCAAAAATAGCATGTAATTGTGCAAGTGCATCTGCCTGATATCTCTGTTGATTTTGCATGAAGGGATAATCAGTGATCGTTCGTGCTGCAAGATAGCCATCATATTTTTGACTTTCATATAATCGTTCAAACCCTCTGAAGGATGAATGATAGAGCATTTTTTTGATGATAGAAAATTTGTTAGCAAGTGCTGAAAGGTGTGAAAGTGCAGGATAAAAAAAACTATTGGTCAGCGGCATTATGCGTGCAAGTTCTTGATGATATCGATAACCCAAAAATAATTCATCACCACCAAGCCCTGAGAGTGCAACATGAACTTTTTGAGCTGTTGCTTGAGAGACTAAAAATGAATTAAAGCCATCGGTACTTGGTTGATCAAGATGTGCAATAAAATGGTCAAAATTATCAATAAATGTTTTGCTGGTGCAAATAATATTTTGATGTTCAGTTCCTAAATATTTTGCAATATTGTTTGCATACATTGATTCATCAATCTGTTTGCCTGCATGGTCAAAGCCGATGCTAAATGTGTTGATTGTTTCAGTTGTCTGTTCTTTCATGAGTGCAACAATGCAGCTTGAATCAACGCCACCGCTGAGAAATGCACCAACGGGAATATCAGAGATTATGTGATGAGCAACAGCATCGCGTAAAAGATCGAGAATCTTCTCTGGGATGTTTTCTCCATGATGTTCTCTGCTTTGAATATTGGTAAGACTCCAGTATTTTGTTTGTTTGATGTTTTGTTGTGATATTTGTAAAAAGTGTCCTGGTTCAAGTGCATGAATATCATTAAAAATAGTCCGTGGCGGATGAATACTGCCTGATGAAAAATATTCAGCAACTCCTGCTTGATTGATGATTGATGGAATCAGTGGATGTTTGCGGAGTGCTGTTAATTCTGATGCAAAGGAAAAATGATCTTGATCTTGCCACCAATACAATGGCTTGATGCCGATTTGATCTCTGAAAATAATTAATTCTTGTTTCTGTTCATCCCAGATGCCACCTGCAAACATGCCGCGTAGTTGTTTGAAAATATCAGTTCCCCAGAGAATATATCCTTGTAAAAGGACTTCAGTATCACTTTCTGAAGTGAATGAAGCACCTTCTTGTTGGAGTTGACTTTTCAATTTTTTAAAATTATATATTTCACCATTATAAACAAGGGTAAATCGTCCATCGTTACTCTGCATTGGTTGTTGTCCTGCTGATGTGGTATCAATGATTGAAAGGCGGCGATGGCCTAAAAAACAGCGATCTGAAGCAGAAATAAAAAAGTGTTCTCCATCATTGCCACGGTGCGCAAGCGCATTGGTCATGGCCTGACATGCTTTTTGAGGAGAAAAAGAGACAGAAGCTTGATTCCACGTAATAAGTCCGGCGACACCACACATATTTTGCTTTCGTTATTGTTATATTTGTTCGAGATATTCAGCTCGTTTTTCTATCGATTTTTCATGCCATTCAGGTGAGTATACATTTCTACCAACGCAAAAATACGTAAGATTATGCATGTGAAGTTCAATCGGATCAAAGCAGTTTCTGCCATCAAAAATAACGCGATCTTTGATATGGGTAAAATCTTCAAGATTGGTATCAATAAATTCTTGCCATTCGGTCATGATGACGAGTGCGTCAACCTGTGCCAAAAGATCTTGTTTATGTTTTACAAAGCGAACTTTATCTTTATATAATTCTTTAACATGCATCATGGCAGCAGGATCATAGGCAATAATTTTTATATCATCTTCGATTAATGCATTAATTAAATCAAGTGAAGGAGCTGAACGAATATCATCAGTTTCTGGTTTAAATGAAAGTCCCCAAATGCCGATTGTTTTGTTTAAAATGTCATGCCCATAAAAATTAAAAATTGAGTCAATGAACCATTGTTTTTGTGTGTCGTTTACTTTTTTTACTTGGCGCATTAAAGTCATTTCTTGTTTGTATTGTGTTCCAGTGCTGATGAGTGCATCAATATCTTTGGGAAAGCAGCTGCCGCCATAACCAACGCCAGGATTTAAAAAAGCCGATCCAATTCGTTTGTCAGATCCCATGCCTTTTTTGATATCAACAATATCTGCTTTGACTGCATCTGCAAGTCGTGCAAGCTCATTGATAAAACTGATCCGTGTTGCGAGCATGCCATTGGCAGCATATTTAGTAAGTTCAGCCGATTCGAAATTCATGTCGATGATGTCGGCTGGTTTTTCAACGAATGGTTTATAGAGTGCATATAAAATTTCTTTTGCTTCGTCTGATTCAACGCCACAGACCACACGATCTGCTTGCATAAAATCAAGAAGTGCACTTCCTTCGCGTAAAAATTCTGGATTTGAGGCAATTGTTGCAGTGACTGCAATAGTGCGTGTTGCTAAAATTTCATTAAGTAATGTAGTCGCTTTGCGTGCTGTTCCAACAGGCACCGTTGATTTATTAACGATGATGCAATTATGCATAAGATTTTGACCAATGCAATGAATAACTTTCCAGACTGCGCTCATGTCAGGGTCACCGTTTGCCAGTGACGGTGTTCCAACGCATAAAAAAATAATATCATATTTTTGTGTTTTTAATGTTTCTGCGAGATCATTTGAAAATTGTAAAAGATTATGTTTGATGCCTTCTGTAACATATTGATCAAGGCCGGGTTCATAAAAAGGAATCTTACCCATTTCAAGTGCACGTATTTTGTCTTCATTTTGTTCAACAATGGTTACGTGGTTACCTTTTTTTGCAAAGCATGCACCGGTTACTAATCCAACATAGCCAGCGCCTACAACAATAATCTTCATATCCATTTCCTTTTTTGATTCTGAATTTTTATTGTGACAGAAGTTGTGTTAAAAATTTTTTACTTTTATGAGCAATCACTTCATGTGAATATTCTTGTTTAACGCGTTCAAATCCTTTTTCTCCCATGCTTTTTCGTAGTTCAGGGTCTTTCATAAGCAGATGCATTTTCATTGATAAATCAGAAATATTTCTTTGGGTAAAGATGCAACCTGCATTGCCGATAACATTAGGAATCTCTCCGCCTGTGCTTCCAATAATAGGAATTTTAAGTGCCATTGCTTCAATGATAATATGACCAAATTGTTCGCGCCATGTTGGAATATCATATGAAGGGAGTACTAAAATATCAATGGTTTTAAGGAGAGAAAAAATTTCTTCATGAGGGACTGGTTCTTTGATTTCAACTACTTTTTGTAATGAAAGTTCATCAATAGTTTTGATTAAATCATCTTTTGCAGGACCCGTTCCTACAAAAACAAGTTTCCAGTCAGCATGTTTTTTATAGATTGAATAAAAAGCATGGAGCAGATCAAAGATTCCTTTTTCATCAACAAGACGGCCAACAAATCCGATAGAGTATTTAGTATGGGGAGCTGATTCGTGGGGCATGTGCACATCAATTCCTAGTTGAGGAAGAACGAGGATTGGTTTTTTGAAGCGTTTTTCTTCAAGGATTACTTGTGCATCATAATTGCCTACAATCGCGCCGTGCGAGAAAAAACGATTGATTTTGCCAATCGTGCCAAAAAAAAGTCGATGCTTGAGTGAAACATCTGGTTTCCAGTTGACCCAGGTAAAAAAAAGTCGTTTGGCGCGGGGAGCAAAAAAAATACTGAGCATGATGATATGAAAGTAGCTCAGTGCATAATCACCTTGTTCAACATACAAAACATTTGGTTTTGTTATGCGCAAAATGTTGATTAAATCTTTTGTTTTATAGCGATATTTAATTTCTTGCGTGGTGTGCGTAGCAGGAAGTCCTATAAAAGTACAATTGCTTGCATTGTTTGTTCGATCATTTTCAAGGGAAAAAAGATTATCATGCCATCGTTGAGGAAAAACAACGGTAATTTGATCATCAGGATTAAGTCGTGCAAAAGTTTTCCATTTTTCTTGATTGATAGGCGCGATGTATGCATGACCAATAATTAATATATTCATGGTAAAATCTCTTGAATAAAAAGGTTTGCAAGTTCAGGATACACATCAGATAACATGCGTTGAAAAAGCTGGTCTGTTTTTTTGTAAGAGGCATTATTTTGTACATATTCATAGGCATTTTTACGCATTGTTTGAGCAAGCGTATCATCGGTAAGAATTTTCAGTGCGGCGTGTGCCATGCTTTTTGGATCATGAAGAGGGACGAGAAAGCCATTTTTATTTGAATATACAAAATCTCGAGGGCCGCCACAATCGGTACTGACCACAGGAATTCCATGAGCCATTGCTTCAAGTCCAATAATACCCAGTCCTTCTTGATGTGACGTGATTAAAAGAAGATCAGCTTGTAAGTACCATGCATTGAGTTCTTTGTCAGAAATATGTCCCGTCATGGTGATAGCATCAAAAGAAGGAGAATCTTTATATTTTTCGATCAAATATTTTTCAGGTTGATTGCCAATGATTACAAGGCGTGTATTTCGATCATGTGCATATATTATTGCAAAGGCAGAAAAAAGAAGTTCAGCATTTTTACGAGGATCATCAAAGCGGCCAACTGCAATAATAATTTTTTCTGGATTTGGTGCTTTGTGTGGCAATGATTCAATTGGTTTTACCGGGACTCCAATATAGCGTATTTTTGGAATGTGCGTGACGCGAATTTCTTCAAAAGTACGTTGTGTGTAGGCGCTCATGGCACCGATTGCGTTCGCTGTCTTGAGGATCTGTTTTTCGATAGCAAGCATTTTTGAGTGCGCGAGTCTGTCGATAAGTTTATGAGGCAATGAAAAACTGTTTTTTCTAATCGCTCGATCTTCATCGTATGATGTTGCTGCCCACAAAACATATTTTTTTTTGAGTAGTGCAAGTGGGTGCGCTGCAATAACGGTTCCACTCACGACAAAAAAGTAATCAAAATCTTTGAGTGCTTCTTGCCACAGATTGATGGTGTATTGATAATGCCCCGGCTCCCAGATTGACCATGCGGTTCCCATTTCAATCGATTGCATTCCAAAGTACTCAGTTTTTTTTATTGATGGTCTCTTGAAGGGATGTTTTAATGAACGGCAAAGATCCACATCAAAGGAAGGAAAAAAAAGTGTCGGCTCAAAAAAACGAGTACAGAAATGGTGAACGATTTTAAGAACTGTTAAGACTCCTCCGTAATTGAGAGGATGAATGGTCAAAATGGCGATGCGAGGTTTTTGTGTCGACATCATGTATTGTTCCCCTTTTTTTATACCAATATTTTTGCATAAAAATCAAAAAAGGTCAAAGATAATCTTTTTTTGGGGAACTTGAGGTTGTTAATATTCTGTTAGTTAATGAAAAATGAAAGTCTAGTCATGCTTTTTTTTGCATGATAGACTAAGTGATATTAAGATTTTTGATAATTGTTTTTATGTGAAAGATATTGTATGAAAAAATTACCATTGGGGCTCCAGTCTTTTGTGCAATTAAGAGAAGATAATTGTGTTTATGTTGATAAAACTGAACATATTTATCGAATGATTCAGGGCTATTATTATTTCTTTGCTCGTCCGCGTCGTTTTGGAAAGTCAATTTTATGTTCAACGCTCAAAGCATTATTTCAAGGAAAAAAAGAACTCTTTGAAGATCTTTGGATAACTAAAAACACCGATTATGCTTTTCCTGTGCACCCGGTTATTCATATTGATTTTGGCGAAATAAATATTCAAACACCTGAACTATTTAATCAAAGTTTAATGCTTGAAATCAAACGAATTGCAACTCTTGAATCTTTAATTGAACCTGAAATGACCAATCCTGGAACGATGCTTAAAGATGTTATGCTTGCCTTAACAAAAAAATATGATAATAAAAAAATAGCACTGATCATCGATGAATACGATCGACCGATTTTGCATCATCTGAAAAATCCTGATTCATTAAAGCAGATGCAATCAATTGTTCAAAATTTTTACACCTGTATCAAAGCACGTTCTGAATCAATACAATTTCTGTTTGTGACCGGCATCAGTCGCTTTTCAAAGACCAATTTATTTTCTGGTTTTAATCAAATTCAAGATATTTCCATGGATCCTACATTTGCCCATTTAGTTGGTTACACTGATGAAGAACTCAATACGACGTTAGCAGAGCATATGAGTGTTGCAGCGCAAGATAGTGGCAAAAGTCTAGACGAGTTTAAAGAGCAGACAAAGTTATATTATAATGGGTATCGATTTTGGAAAAATGCAGCAGTAGGTAGACCACAAATTGATCTTCCTCGTGTTTATAATCCTTATTCAATGATGCACAACTTACATAATCCGACCTTTGAATATTATTGGTTTGAATCGGGGACACCGACTTTTTTGATCAATTTATTTAAAAGAAATAATTATCCTGTTGAATCATTTGATGAACTGGAAATATCTGAAAGTGAGCTTGGATCATTTGAACCAGAGACGCTGCCTCTTAATACTTTATTATATCAAACAGGATATTTGACCATTAAGAATTATGATACAGATACAAAAAATTTTATTCTCAATTATCCTAATATTGAAGTCAAAGAAGCATTTTTAGAACGAATACTTGTCTGGCTTTCTCACGTGCAAGAGGGGAAAATTAATTCTCATTCATTTAAACTGCGCACATCGCTCAACAATAATGATGTATCTCTGTTTATCGATACTTTAAAGTCATTTTACGCTGCTATTCCGTACACGATTCAAATGGAATATGAAAAATATTACCAAACCATTTTTTATATTATTTTGACTTTGCTCGGCATTAAAATCGATGTTGAAGTCGCAACAAATATCGGTCGCATTGATGCACTCATTAAAACAGAAAAATTCATCTACATTATTGAATTTAAACTGAATGCTGACGCTTCAAAAGCGCTTGAACAGATCAAAACCAAAAAATACTTTGAACAATATCAACAAGACTCACGACCGATTACTTTGATCGGCATTTCATTTGATACACAAGAAAAAAATATTGGTGATTTTAAGATCGAAGTATTAAAAAAATAGTCAAAGAGTTTCATGAAAAAAGGGCATAACCAGATCGGCTACGCCCTTTTTTTAAATCTCTATATTTTAAGTAATTATTTTTTTTGTCCGTACTGTTGTCTCAATGCAATTTTTGCAGCTTCATCAGCTTTATTTCGTTCATTGAAAAATGCAATGTGATCAAATAAATCTTTTGGTGTACAAGTAAAGTTATCTTTATTGATCAATATACGACGGAGTGATTCAGTAAATTTACTGTACGCACGACATGACCAATCTTTTGTTGCTTGCGCAGCAAGATTGATAACATCTGGAGTTAATTGGTCGTATTCGATTGGATCAAGTTCACCAAGATCTTTTTGGAAGTAATATTTAAATTTATTACTAATAATTTTTGTTCGTGTTGGAATATCAGGATTAATGAATTGTACTTTTTCAAGTCGGTCCATCATGCGAGGATCGATACGATCAGGCAAGTTGGTGGTGAAAATAAACGTACAAACACGGTTATTGGTATCACCAAGTTCGGTCAACAAGTCATTAAAAATCGTGAGAGCACGACCTTTTAATTCTGAACTGTAGCCAATTAAACTATCTGCTTCGTCAACAACGATGATGGGTCGATTGCCGACAGAACGAACACGACGCATCAATTGTCTAAATTGACGCGGCCCTTCTTTGTCCAAAAACGCACTCGCTTTAATCAAATAATAATAAGAATCAGTGTTATAAGCCAATTGTCGAGCAAGCGTGGTTTTACCCGTTCCTGCTGGACCATAGAATAAATAATGTGGTGATGGTAAATTATATTCCATTGCTTTTAAGTGGTCTAAGGTAACTGCGTTAATAATTGATTCTTGTGTTTTATTAAAAAATAATTTATCACGATTTGGGACATAGGTTCCTGATGCATCGCCGGTAAACCAGCTCGTAATGCCTGAAAAAGTTCCGACGTCATTAGTGTCGTCAACAAAAGGAGGAATTATTGCTTTTTCTTTCCAATATTCAAATATATTTTTTGCAAAGAAAATAAATCCTGCTCCAAGAGCAACACCTATTGAAGTTGGCCATACATAACCTTTAGTATTTTCCCATATTTGACGACTTTGCATATCTAGGTTAATAGCTTCCTTTATTCGCTCAGATCCATTTTTTATGGCTTGTTTAGATTCTACTTCGTTTTGATTATTGCGTGTAGTATATTTTTGTTCCCATGGCTTCCAATTAGAATTTTCATGCTGATATGTGTCTGGATTAACATTCATATAATAGTCCCTGACAGCAGAGTATAGTGTTGCAGCTGAAGATTGTAAGTGTGTTAGACATTCTTCTACTGTCAATTTGTTTTCTTCTTTTTGAAAATCTTCAGCTGTAAATGTTTTAATTGCTTGATCGAAGAATTGTGATTTTTCTCTGTCTTGAAGAATAGATGCTTTAATTTTTCCATTCCAAGCTAGTGGATCAGTCGCATTGTTAATGTTATGAATTAAAGCTGTCTGATCACTCTTGATAAGCTCCCTCCATAAATAAGATACAAAATCTTTGTTTGTTTTTGTCTCATATGAATCCTTATCTGGCATATTACTTCTTGCTTCAGATTCTTGTGCACTCCACACATTGCTTGAACAGAGCATCATACACGTCAGTGCTAAAGCACTTAATTTTGTTTTTTGTTTGAATATCATAAGTATCACTCCTTTTAATAAATATCGATCATTATAAAATAAGGCTTGTAAGCCCGCTTTTAATTCTATTTTGTCTATACTTTAATGCTACTGTAAAAAAAACAAAATGACAAAGCCAGGCCAGCAAAAAAGGCATAAAAAGTCTTAAAATGATTTTTTGGCAATAAAAAACGATAAAAATCAGCATATTTTTTGCTGATTTGAAAAAAGTTGATAAAAGCGTAGGATTATGATGTTTTTTATTGCCTGGGGTTTTTTAGTGTACAAGGATATAAACATGCATGCAAAAATTTTTTCTGCAACAACGATCGGTATTGCAGCGCATCTGGTTGAAGTTGAAGTTGATCTTTCGCTTGGAATTATGAATTTTTATATTGTTGGCTTGCCAGATAAAGCGATCAGAGAGAGTAAAGATCGAATTAAAGCAGCACTTAAAAATAGTGGTATCAAGATTCCTGATCGATTAATTACGGTCAACTTGGCTCCAGCACACCTTAAAAAAGAAGATGTGCTGTTTGATGTGCCGATTGCAATTGCAATGATGGCTGCAGCACGACTTTTACCCTGTTCATTCACGTTCTGGGACGAAACATTGTTTTTAGGTGAGCTTTCATTAAATGGCGACATCCGATCAGTTTTGGGTGTTTTGGCGATTACGCATGGTGCAAAATTAATGGGAAAGAAAAGAATTATCGTTCCTTTTGAGAACGTCCGTGAGGCCTGTTTAATTGAAGGGATTGAGGTGATCGGTGTCAGGTCATTAACAGAATTGGTTGGATATTTGCGGGGCGAAATTATCATTGAGCCGACTCCTTCATCATTTGCTCAAGAAGTAGGGCGTCAGCGTGCGCTTGAAGCGCTTGATTTTAGTCAAGTTAAGGGGCAGGTGTATGCAAAAAAAGCGCTTGAACTTGCCGCAACGGGTGGACATAATGTTCTTTTTATTGGGCCTCCAGGTGCAGGAAAAACAATGTTGGCGCGACGACTGGCGACAATTTTGCCGTCACTT
>CAZZPM010000001.1:42755-47577 GCA_964655535.1 uncultured Pseudomonadota bacterium | reverse complement strand
GGCATCCAACGTTGTAGCGCCTTTAATGAACGATTAATTGCTTCATTAATCTCCAGCTCATCATCTATCAAAATTGGTCGTAATATTAATCGAAGCATTTCTATTTTTTTCAATGAATAAATATCGATCGATCATTCCTCAATAATCATAATTCTAAAGCTTTCCCTCATTCATATTCACCAATATCGTCCTCATCAAAGCCTTTGCCTGAAAGCATTTCTATAAGTTCTGCTTTTGATTTGCGACTCAATCGAGAAATGCGCTTTTTATATCGCTCAACGGCATCTAAACATTCTTCTGACGAACTATATAAATTATTGCTATAATCAACATAAGCAAACCAAGTACCAGCTAAATGCTTACAGGGCCCAAAGTCAGAAAATGCTGGGCATGAACAAGTTCCACCAAAAAAACCTTTATTATATGAAAGTTCAACTTTATATAATCGACCACCAAACACTTTTGCTTTTATGCCAATACCTAAAGAAACATCTCGTGAAATAGTAACAAAAAAAACTAAGCCATCTTTGCAATACGTTTTGCCTCGTGAATAATACGGATCAACTATCATCTTTTTTATGTCATCATATTGAATGTTCCCTTTAACTTGAATGAGATCAATTTTTGCCATAATGATGAAACCTTTTTTTAAATTTTTAAGTCAAATATACATGCTTAATTTTATCAAAGAAATATTGATAGAACAAGAAAAATGAACATTTCTGGATTGATTCTTTTCTGACAATATGCGAGCTCTCAATTGAAAAGAGGGGGGAAGCCCCCCCTTAGTTTTACAAAATATTACAGATTCTTTTCTGCATAGATTTTCATCGCTTATGCAAGAAATGCGGCAAGCCCTGGTCGAAATTAATCATAAAATGCTCTGAATCTATCATCAGAAACATAGCTTTCGCCTAATCCAATAAATAGCTCTTTTGAAACCGTATACATCATACTTTTACCCTTTACTTTTGAGATCTCATTATTCACTGTACAGCATGACGTAACGAGAGAGTCAAGGAGAATACATGTAAATTCGTTGAAAAGAAAACATGTAAGGATTTATTAAACTTCACACATTTTTAAAAAATTTAATTTTTTTTACTTTTCAGCCGATACTCAATCTGATATCTTTATAAAAAACATTAAATAATCATAGATATTTTTATATGCAAGGTTCCTCGTGAATATAAAAAACAGTATTTTCTTAATCATTCGTACAATCATTTTTTACACCACATTACTCCTCAGTGGACTTTTTCTAACCCCTTTTTTCTTTTGTGCTGCTTTGCTCCCTGCCCCCTGGCGATACAAAAATCGATATTATTTTTTTCTTTTACATTACTGGAACCGATTAATTATCAAAAGTGCAGGAATTACGCTTTCAATTCATAGTAAAAAAAATCTTATCGAATTACTTAAAACACCCGCTATTATTATTGCTAACCATCCATCAACTCTTGATTCAAGCATCATAGAGTCTATACTCGGCTCTCATCCACGCATGTGGATCATTAAGCATGAATTCAAGCATCTTCCTCTTTGGGGATTTATTTTAAGGCGACTGCATCTGCTTGTTGCACGAGATAATCCCAAACAAGCAGCTCTTTCACTTGCCAGTGGCATTAAAAAAGCAACAACCAGCCAAGCCCATTTAATACTATTTCCTGAGGGAACAAGGACCGATAATCAAAAAATATATCCTTTTAAAAAAGGCTTTTTAAGCCTAGCAAAAAATTTACAACGCCCAATTATTTGCATCGGCATCTTTGGGCACCAACATGTTTTAGCAAAAAAAAAATTAATGTTACCTTCTTTTACCACACAAATTGATCTTGTGATTCAGCCCGATTTTAGCTATAATCAATATCAATCAGAAGAAGAATTAATACAAGCAATTGAAGCATGGTACCAAGAGCAACAAACAATGTATAGTCGAACAAGGAGCAGTTGTTTATGATATCGTTTTGGTGGGCGTATCCGTATACTTTTTTGATAACGCTTCCTTTAATATTTTTTGCTCTCTTTTATAAATATTATCAATATAAAAACAGTACTTTAATGCATTCTTTAAGTAGCTGGTACTCAAAAAAAAACAGATCAAAAAAAAACTGGCCTTTGCATGCTATGCGTTTTTTGCGCATCATAACCATGTGTGCACTGGCATGCCTCATTGCTCGATTTCAAAAAATTGACCAGCGAAACGAAACAATGGTTGATGGCATTGATATTGTTTTATGTCTTGATGTTTCAGGATCGATGGAACTTTTTGATGATTTACATGATCGACGCTCACGCATTATTGTAGCAAAACAAGAAGCGCTTCGCTTTATTGATCAACGTATCCATGATCCGATGGGAATTGTAGTTTTTGGCGCTGATGCATTAACCTTATGTCCACTCACCCTTGATAAACAATTGCTCAAAAATTTTATTGCCAATACTACTATTAACATTGTTAATCCAAACGGAACCAAGCTTTTTACGGGCCTTGCAACAGCGATCAATCGACTCAAAACATCAACAGCAAAAAGTAAAATGGTTTTACTGCTCACTGATGGAAAACCGATGGGAGAAACCCAATTTGATTCCGAAAGCATTATTACACTCGCACAAGAATTTAATATAAAAATTTACCCTGTTGGTATTGGCAATCAACAAGGCGGCTATGGGCTTGATCAATTTGGCATGATCCAATCAATTGGAGCTGAAGCCGTTGATTATATTCTGCTTGCTCATCTTGCATCTAAAACAGGTGGAAAATTTTTTCCTGCACATAATCCACAAGAGATGAAAGAAGCGTATGAATCAATTAATCGATTAGAAAAAACAACCTATCAAACTTCCATGATTCATCTCTATTATGAACTTTTTTATCCCTTTTTATGGATACTTATTGCAAGCCTTTTTCTTGAATTACTCCTTCGTTGCTTTGTATGGAAAGGACTTTTTTCATGATGCCATTTTTAATACACTATGCTGGCAACAATGCTCTTGCTTTTGTGCCGTTTTTTTTGCTTCTTTTAGGACTTGCTTGTTTTATTTTTTTACAACGAAAAGAGATGATCTCTGTTATTAAAAATAAAAAAATTCTACTCGGTTATTCTGTTTATCGAGAACTGTTTCGCTTATGCCTTTTTTTCTTTTTAATTATCGGCAGCTTTTTTATGCTCCTGCGACCTCAATGGTCAAAAAAAGAACATACCATTCCTCAACAGGGTCGTGATCTTCTTTTTTTACTCGATATCTCTCGATCAATGCGTGCGACCGATATTCAACCAAATAGACTTGATGCAGCAAAATTAAAAATTAAACAGTTGCTTCGTCAATTTTCATGCGAACGAGTTGGGCTTATTCTTTTTTCTGGCTCCGCCTTTGTGCAATGCCCTCTCACCAAAGACTTTGCCTCCTTGGAGCTTTTTCTTGATCATGTTGATATTGAAACTATTTCATCGGGAACAACCGCCCTTGATAAAGCTTTACAACTGGGTATCGATCTTTTTTCACACATGCCTGATCGTAAACATAAAACAATGCTTGTGATTACCGATGGTGAAGATTTTTCAACCAACTTTGAACAGATTATTGCAAAAAGTATTCACGAACATATCACCATTTGTACTCTCGGAGTTGGAACAGAACAAGGTGCCCCGATTCCTATTTTTAATCATCAGGGACAAGCTATTGCTGTAGAAAAAGATCAAGAAGGAAAAATTATTTTATCACAGCTCAATGCCACTTTTTTACAATCAATTTCAGAAAAATTACAGGGAATTTTTACTCCCATCAAAACAGATGCGAGTGATATTGTTGCTCTTAAAAATTTTTTTGAAACTATCGAAAAAGAGACTATTAATACTGAAACACTGCAACAATGGGAAGACCAATATCATCTTATTGCCCGTGTATTATTTCCCATCGCTCTTTTGGAATGGTTTTTATAAGTAGTACATTGTATTAAAAAGAGAATTTTATGCGTTATTCAAACTATCTATTCATGTTTATTTTTTGTCTAATTCCATCAACCTGTTTTTCATTTTTTGAAGCTTTAACAGATTTTTTATTTCATAAAAAAACATGCTCACAATTACAAAGCACCAAGCGTGAAACAGCAATAAAAAATCTTAAAAAAAAACAAATCGATACTCCACTTGATCCGATTGTGAATTATAATTTAGGCATTACTCAATATCAAGAGGAAGCCTTTGAAAGCGCTAGCAACAATTTTGAGCGTGCAGCTGCTCAAAGCAATCACAATCCAAAACTACAGGCAGAAGCGTCACTCAATGCGGGAACTGCACATCATGCCCATGCAGCATCATTATACGAAAAAAAAGAACTTGACCAAGCGCTTGTAAAAATAGACCAGGCACTTGCATGGTATTCACGTCTTTTTGCATCAGAAAAGAATCAAGCTATCGTTGCTCAAAAACAAGAACATGCCGAACAATTAAAAAAAAAGATTGAAGAAGAAAAAAAGAACCAAGATCAAGAAAAAAATAAAGATAATAAAGATAATAAAGATAATAACCAACAAGATAAGCAAGACCAAGAAAATCAACAACAAAATAAAAACAATGATCAACAAAAGCAAAATCAAGAAAATACTGATCAAAAAGATCAACAGCAAAATCAAGACAAGCAAGAAAATAAAGAAAAATCTGACTCAAAACAAGATCAATCAAACAATGATCAAAATAAAGAAGATGAATCATTAAAAGACCAAAATAAAAATGACTCAGCAAAAGAGACAGAGCAAAATCAAGAAGAAAATCAACAACAAAAGAATCAAGAATCTACTGCAGAAGAAAAAGAACAAGAA
>CAZZPM010000001.1:0-42655 GCA_964655535.1 uncultured Pseudomonadota bacterium | reverse complement strand
AAGAAAAAGAACAAGAAGCAAAAAAAGCAGAAGAAAGCGCTGCAGAAGAAAAATCAGTTGATCTTGAGCATGAAGCTCAAGATCAACAAAAAAAAGAAACCTTGCAACAAAAAAGAATGCGTGCATTAATTGAATCACTCGATCAACAAGAGGGCGACATACAAAAAGAATATCTCAAGCGAAAAACCGCGATCAGCTCTCAACCAACAGCGCGAGGACAAAAAACATGGTAATGATATTTTTTATTTTTTTATTTTCTGTTGCGCAACCATTGCAAAGCTCAATCAATATTTCATGTCAAAACCTTCTCCAAGAACAAGCATCACCGCAAGACCCGATGCAACCAACAGCACTCGTTGGACGTCCCTTTCGAGTCAATATAAAAATTGATGGCAATAGTAGTAATAAATCAATTGATACTACTCAATTTCCACGCAATTGCGCAGTGATTGGATCAAGCAGAAGTACCAGTATTCAAATGATTAATAATCAAGTTACTTCAACTGCAACACATTCTTTTGATCTTGTGCCACAAAACGATGAAACAATTATTCTAGGACCTATTTCAATTGATGGGCTACAATCAAATAGCATAACAATTCGCGTTCGACATCCCACCCCCTCAGACAACAAACAGACTACCGATGAAGATGATGAAAACTCGAGCGTAGATCAAAATACTCCTCAACCTCCAGCAACCGTTCATATGCAAATCAAAGCAGACAAAAAAAATTTTTATGCCGGAGAGCCTTTTATTGTTTCACGACTTATGTATCACCGAGGTGATATTCGTAAAATAGAATGTGAAGAGCTCTCATCTCAACACGCTTTTATAAAAAAATTACCGGGCAAGCGAGAACGAAAAGAAATATTTGAAGGCGCTGAATATCGGGTCACTGAAGAACAATATTTAATCTGCAGCACAAAGCCCGGATTTCTTGTCATGCCAGCACATCAATTTGCTTATTTATTTGCTCCCTCACAACAACATCAGCGACATCATCATGATCCTTTTCAAATGTTTATGAATAACTTTATGCAATTTTCTCTACAACAACAACGAGGCATCGTTCCTGAAACTACTTTTTCAATTATGCCATTGCCTGACCATGTTGATCAAATCGATGCCATCGGAAATTTTTCAGAATATTCAATAAGCATCAATCCCCCCAATCTTGCCTTAAATGAAACAGCACAAATAACTGTACGCATCAAAGGATTTGGTAATTTCAATGATATTGCTCGACCGCATCTTAATCTTCCTCCATCATGGAATACATATGCTTCTACTCAAAAAATGATTCAAGAAATGAGCGTTGAACAGAAAGAAGGAATCAAAGAGTTCTCTGTCGTTATACAACCAACAAAAGCAGGTAATTTCAATATTCCTGCACAAACATTTTCATTTTTCAATCCTCAAACAAAGAAGGTTGTGGTCTTAAAAACTCAGCCTCTTGCTTCTGTTATTCAAGGAGCAGAAATAGAAAACACCGATGCAAAAAATGAAATTAAAGTCCAAGAAAAAGAAAAAAAGGAAGACAAAAACCTCCATACAATCACTCCTTGGAATAACATGCTTCTGCATGAAAAACAAATGCCAATGATTCCTTGGTACTTATTTATATTCTTTTTATTACTCACTTTTCTTATTTTGAATAGAAAGACTCTCTTAAGCTATTGCAAGCGATCTCATAACAAAAACAGCGATCAACAATTATTAATTGAGCTAGAAGAAGCGCTTTCACAGCAACAATATCGTCATGCGCATACAATCATCAAAAAAATATTTGGTCTTTCTTGTAAAATGCCCGAAACATTAATTACCGAATCAATTATTGAGGAACATCTTATCATGCGACAACATAAAGTGAGTGAAGTTACTATGATTAAGGATGTTTATATTAACACCTGCATTGATAAATCAGGAAAAATAATATCACCTGATGCTATCAAAAAAACAATACTGATTCTTAAAAATCTTTTTATATTTTTATTTTTCTTTCCTTTGATATCAATGCACGCAGCCACAAAACAAAATAATAGTATTGATGCTGCTTGGAAAGAGATTAACAATAATAATATTTCCAAAGCTCATCAACTCTTTATTGAAATACCAGATAAAAAGGCTGCAACGCTGCTTTCGCTTGCTGAAATTGCTCATGCTGAAAAAAAAATAACTGAATCTTTTTTCTGGTATCATACCGCCCAAAAAAAATTAAGTCTTTTACACCCTTTGGTTCATGCAGAAATTATTAAACAGAAAAAAACTTTATTTAACCAACTCAATGCAAATCCAACCATCATAACAACATTCTTTTTTTCCATTGAAAATTATTTTATAAGCATTCCTGTACTCTTCTGGCAACTACTTTTTTTACTTTTTTGGATTATTTTTTTACTACAAATACACCGTAATCAAGTAACAAAACAGATGCTTTTTTATCTGTTTTGTTTAAGTATTATTGCTTTACCATTAATCATAAGCGCGAACATGCATGCTCAAGAATATGGGCTTACTTATGCAAATAAAACGACCATGTATTCTGGACCTGATACGACATACGATACTGTTGCCACTATTCCAACGGCAACAAAATTACTGATTCTTCAAAAAGAATTTTCTTTTTATAAAATTAAACAAGGATCAAAAATAGGCTGGGTTTCAAAAAAAGAATTACTGCTGGCATAAGATGCGTGTTTTTTTTATTTGCAATATTAATGCATCCAATACCACATAAACCCATTGTAATAAAAAGAAAAAACCGAGCAGAAAAAAAAGAGCGGGCGATATTATTTTTTGCATTAAACCAAAACCTAACCCAGATAAAAATATGCCATTTCCCATCGTCCAAAAAAGAATATGCCATTTACTCCACCCTTTTTTTTGTAAAAAAATTGAAAAATGATGTGGACTTCCTTGATACGGAGGAATTGATAAGGCTAGACGAATAACAATTAAACAGAATACCTCCAGAAGAGGAATCCCCACAATAGCAAGCGGCGTCAAAAATCCCCATGCTGTTTCATGGCTCCATGATAAAAAAAAGGGAGCTATAGCAACTATAGTCCCGATTAAAAGTGCCCCTGCATCTCCCAAATAAATCCGCGCAATCGGCTTATTCCAACAAAAAAATCCTGCTAAAGAACCAATAACTATCAATAAAATCAACGAATATTCATAAGCACCCTGTAAACAGGCTATGCAAAAAAATGAACTCAAGCTGATTATCGCAATTGTTGTTGCTAGTCCATCCATTACATCAACAAGATTAAATGCATTCACAAGACTCATGACAAAAAAAAATGAACCCACATACCAAAGCGGATCTGATAAAAAAACTGTTTTAGAGAGACTTCCTGCATGCAATAGAAGCGTTGTACAGAAAGCTTGTCCTAAAAATTTTTGTGCTGGAGAGATCATAAAAATATCATCATATAAGCCGAGCAAAAGCATGCCTGTAATTCCAAAAAAAATCCAAAGATATGTGGGAGAAAATAATAAAGTATTAGAAAAATGCCATACAAGTCCAGCAATAATGCCCCCATAAACAGCAACACCACCCAAATAAGGCGTAGGATTTTTATGTATTTTTAAAGATCCATGTGGAATATCAAGAATACTACATTTGAATGCTATGTATCGCATCAAGACGGTTAACAAAAAACCTGTAATAAAACTCACGATCAAAACACTTCCATAGACCATATTCATGATTACACGCTCCTTTTTTAAGATAATGTCATGAAGTTTTTATGAATTCAAATACCATGAAATAATTTTTTTATGCACTGCATGCAACAAAATTCTTTCTTCAGCTCTGCTTGTACACGCAAAGGTAATTTCTATCACCATCCAGGTTATTTCATTTTCATATTCTGTATTATGCAATAATGCATATATTTTTACCCAATCTTTTTCTGTTGTAACAATGATTGATACGCCCTTTTCTCTCACAGCATGCATAATCTTAATAATATCTTCAAGAGAATATAAATAATGATCTGGATATTCATAAAAAAAAGAAATGTGTGCCCCTTCAGTAGCAACCATTTTTAAAAATTGAGCGAATGATCCAATACCTGCAATGACAGCTACAGATAAGCCTTGTAACGAAAAATCATAAACACTTTTAATAGCATTTTTCCATTGACGTATTGCCAAAATTTTATGCATTCCAAAAACAACAGGAACAACTTTTTTTGTTAATTGATATGCGAAAGTAATTAATTGTTTTCGCATGTGAACAGAACAATCCGCAGCATGAGAAAAAATAATAATATCAGCTCGTATACAATTTTTTTCACGCAATAAACCAATTGGCAAACAATATCCATTTCCCATCGGTGCTCGCGCATCAAGTAAAACAAGAGAGCAAGCTTTCATCAATGAATAATGTTGGTGCCCATCATCTAATAAAAAATAACTTAAGCGAGGAACTCCAATTTCTGCTATTACATCATGCGCCGCTTTTGCTCGATCTTGATGAACAATAACAGGAACCTGGTATTTCAATGCATGCATTCTCGCTTCATCGCCTGACAAAGCAACTGAAACTAAAGGACCCTGCCCCTGCGATACAATGAGTGAATGATTATCTTTTTTTTGTCGTTTATGCCCTCGCAATAAAATTCCAGCACTTTCAAATCGAAGATTGCGTATTAAAAAGCCAATCAAAACACTTTTTCCTGTTCCTCCAATCGTTATATTGCCAACACTAATAACAGGAGTATCTATATGCTTTTTTTTTCGTGTTACGCGATATATATGAAAAAAAAGAAGATAAAGCCATGATAAAGGAGAAAATAAAAATCGAACCATGTGAACTGTCTTGCCAACATGTATACCAACAAAATCAAGCCATAAGAAATAGAAAAAGGTCTGAATTTTAATCCAGACCTTTTTTTTATTTTTCACGTACCTGCCTCATAAAAATTATTTTGGCATTTCCTTAGTTTCAACAAAACATTGTACAATGTCGCCTTCTTGCCAATCATGAAATTGTTCTGTTAAAAAGCCGCATTCATATCCAGAATGAACTTCTTTAACAACTTTTTTATCACGCTGCAAGCTACTGATTTTGCTTTCACCGATTTTTTTATTATTTCGCATACAAACAACTTTTGCATTACGAGAAAAAAGACCTTCGGTTACATAACAACCAGCAATAGCAGTATTATTTTTGAGAGGGAATACCTTACGTACAACCGCTTCACCAACCTTGGTTGAAACAATAATTGCTTTACGACTATCTTGAATAAGCGCTTCAAGCCCTTCTGTCATATGATAAATAACATCATACAAAACAATATTAATTTTTTTATCTTTTGCGATTAATTGCGCATTTTTTTCAACTTTAACATGGAGTCCAATAACTTGTGCTCCAACATTTTCAGCAAACAGAATGTCACGCTCAGAAATATCGCCGATCGAAACATTAATAATCTGTAATCGACGAGCAACTTCTTTATTATGCTTTGCCAATGATGCGATAATACGAGTAATTGCTTCACTTGTTCCATGAGTATCAACTTTGATAATCATACGAATAATGCGCTCATCTTTATCCTGTTTTTCTTGATACGCAGGCGTTAATAAAGCAGATGTTGCAATTGCTGCAACCGATGTTTTTCCTGCTTTAATTTTAGCATATTCTGATGCATCAATAACGGTAAGCCATTCACCCAACGGAGCAAATTTATCAAATCCAACAACTTGAACAGGAACTGATGGTCCAATTTCTACAACACGTTCACCATTGCTTCTCATTAAAAGACGAACTTTTCCCGTTGTTTCACCTGCATAAAAATGGTCACCAACTTTCAATGTTCCTTCAACTAAAATCACTGTTGCAACAGGACCGTATCCTTTGTCAAGGCGTGACTCTAAAACAAATGCTTTTGGTTTTGCATGAGGATCAGCTTTTAAATCCATCATCTGCGCCTGCAAAGTAATCATTTCAAGAAGCTCTGGAATTCCTTGACCTGTTTTTGCAGAAATCGGCGCACAAATAATGGTTCCACCCCAATCTTCTACTAAAAGATCATGCTGCGCAAGTTCACGCTTCACTGATTCAATCGCAGCTGTTGATGCAACTTTATCTATTTTATTAATTGCTACAATAATCGCAACATTTGCTTCTCGAGCTGCTTTTATCGCTTCAATTGTTTGCGGCATAACACCATCATCAGCAGCAACCATCAAAACCGCAATATCGGTTACCTTAATGCCACGTGCACGTAAAAAAGAGAATGCCTCATGACCAGGGGTATCTAAAAAAACCATTTTTCCATGACTTGATTCAACTTCATACGCACCAATATGTTGTGTAATTCCGCCTTTTTCTTTCCCAGCAACATTTGCTTTTCTGATATAATCCAAAAAGGTTGTTTTACCATGATCAACGTGCCCAACAACAACAACAATCGGCCATCGATCAACACCGCTCTGAATAACTGTTTGACGCACATGTCCTGTTGTTTTTTCAGCATTTGAACGATCTGTAATAACTTTAATGCCATATTGATGAGCTAAATCAGCAACAATAGATTCTGATAATAAGTAATTTTTAGCACAAGCCATTCCTTTTTTCAACAAAGAAATGATGAGTTCCCCTGCCTGTTTTCCTAATAAAACTGCAGCTTCTTCAAGAACAATATCTCCATGTAATTTAATCTCAGTAACCGCTTTAGGGATTGCTATATACTCTTTTTGCGCACGCTCTTGTCTTCTTTGATAACTTTTTCTTGAACGACGCCGTGTTGTTCTTTCTTCTCCAACCCCTTTTACTTGCGACAAAGTTCTCACAAGAGAAGTTTTTACCGGCTGCGCACTTCGATTTCGTGAATTATCAAATTCACTCGCACTTTCTAAAAGATTAATAATGTCTGGGTTATCTGAAGCAAAAATATCTTGCTCAGGTTTTTTATATTCTGACTTAGCAGTAGAATCAAGAGAACTCAAAGGGGCCTCCGCATTTTCTTTGATATTTTGAGATAAAACAGCGGCTGGTTTTGCCTTCTGTTCTTCATGATATTTCTTTGTATGTAATACTATATTTTCATTTTTTTTTTGTATTAAAGACGATTCGCCTCCCGATACATTTTTTATATTCACTGGTTCTTTATTGTTTGAAATTTTCACTTGATCTTGAACAGTTTTTTTTGTACCAAGATTATTTTTTTTATCTTTATTTTCTATTTTTTTCTTTACTGAAGCATCAAAATACTTTCCAAGAAATGTTTCCATTTCTTGTGTTATTACCGACATATGACTTGTAACTGCAAACCCCTCTGCTTCAAGAAGTTGTACTAACTCTTTACTTGAAACATCTTTTTGTTTAGCAAACTCATATATGCGCATTTATTATAATCCTAACAGCTCAGCATGTTTTTATATAAAATCATACTTACATTTAAAAATATAATTACTCTCTCTCTTCTTCATCTTGAGTATCAAAATCTTGATCTCTTTGCTCTGTATAAATATCTTGCAAAATCACTTGATCCGTTGGAGAAACAATCTCTTGCAACTGAACATCAATTCCGGTTAATCGTGATGCAAGTGCAATATTTTGTCCCATTTTTCCAATCGCAAATGATCGTTGATCTCGAGCAAGCCAAACAACCGCTTGTTTCTCATTAACAATTTCAACACGATCAATTTCAGCTGGTTTTAAACTAAACTTAATAAGTTGCTCAAGATTTTCAGTCCAAGGAATCAAATCAATTTTTTCGTTACCCAATTCTTTCAAAATAGGTTTAATACGAGCACCACCAATACCAACACAAGTTCCTACAGGGTCAATCTCTTTATTACGTGATGCAACAACAATTTTTGTTTTATATCCAGCAATACGAACAATATTTTTGATTTCAACAATACCTTCAAAAACTTCTGGAATCTCTAAATGAATTAATTCTTTAACAAAATCAGGAGAAACTCTATCCAAAATAAGCTGATATCCACCTTGTGCAACAGTTAAAACTTCTTTAAGTAAGACACGAATAGGTGCACCAATACGGATTTGTTCTTCAGGAATAACGCTAGTTATTGCTAAAAATCCACTCTGTTCGCCAATGATAATCGAATAGCCAATGCGTTCTTTTTTATGAACAGTGCCACCAATAATCGATCCTTTGCGATCTTTAAAGTCATCATATATTGCTTTTTGCTCAAGTTCTCGAATACGTGCAGCAATAATTTGACGTGCAGCTAAAACTTCAATGCGACCAATTTTTTCATCAAAAGGAACATTGACTGCATCACCAAGTTCTGCTTTTGGATTTATAGAACGCGCTTTTTTTAGAGAAATTTCTTCAGCATCATCAGTTACTGCTTCAACCACCTGTTTTTCTATAAAAAGATCTAAATTACCAGCGCTATTATAAACAACAATAAATTTATAATCCAAAAAGCGTCTTTCATAGGCAGTACGAATACCGTCGCACACGATTTGTATTATTTTTTCTCGGTCAAGAGAACGCTCTTTTACCAACGAGTCAATTACTTCAGAAAGATTCACTGCTTTTTATATCCTACATTAAAAACACTTGGTTAATACAACACATAACAAAATTTTAAGATTTTCATAAGATACTCAAAAGCATATCGAAAAAATCAAAAAAGTGAAGTAGTTTTAAAAAAAACTTTATTTTCAAAGCAATTTTTCAGAATTAAAGCTATTTTTTCAAAATTAAAACAACAATTCAAAAAACAAACAAAACAAATTTCAGAAGATTAAAAAATATCAATGTCGCATAACAGAAAAACTTATACGACACAAGCTTTTTTTATTATAAAATATCAACTAGTCAACAAAACTTCTTGTTTTTCTTACTGAAAAGATTATAAATAAAAATTGCATATTTGTACGCACTCGTACTCTCGCATACGATCCCGCGCGCTATTATTATTATTTTTATTAATAATATATATATAATATAATAATAATAAGCGAAGGGGTAAATTGTGGATAACTCATATAAAATATTCTCATAATGTCGATTGGATCGATGCTATTTACTTTTAAAACATTGTTGATAACTTGTGGACAAGTGTTGATAACTTGTGGACAAAAATATATCAACTTCCAATTATATTGATTAGATCGATGTTTTGAAATGTGTTTTTGAAATGTATTTTTTTTATCTATTACAGATCGATGTTTTGAGTGGTTAAAAAAAGTTATTAACAAGTTATCCACAAGTTATCAACACTTTATCAACACTTTATCAACAATTGTTGCATTACAAATTGAAAACCAAAGAAAAACTTCTTTTATATAAGACAAAGAGAAAATATTAAAAATTTGTTTCTTTTTTTTGAATGTTGATCAATGTTGATAGGGCAAAATAAAAATCTTTTTTGAGTTCGTTTTGCATGTGAGGAAAGCGTAAACAGAATGAAGGATGAAGAGCCGGAATCAAAGGAATTTCTTTGTATAAAAAAAGATTAAGACGTGCTTTAAGGAGCGCAGGTGCTCTTGGAACAAGCGTTAAAAATGATGTAGCCCCAACTGTTATAATAATTTTTGGTTTTAGAATTTCGATCTCTTTAAATAAAAGCAATGAAGAACACGTTTGACTTTCTTGTTTGGTTGGTTTGCGATTTTGAGGTGGGCGACATTTGACGACATTGCTGATAAAGATAGTGCAATCTGAAGGAATAATTTCTTGTAAAAATGTTCGTAAAAGCTTTCCTGCTTTGCCAATAAAAGGACTCCCTTCTCTGTCTTCATCGGCTCCTGGTGCTTCACCAATAACCATAAGATGAGGAGATGTGGCGCCTTGCCCAAAAACAACTTTTGATCTGCCCAAGCATGCTAAAGGACATGAGGAACAATCAGCATATTCTTTTTGTAGTAACTTTATTTTTTCTTTATTGTTCATGGCGATTATTCTTTATTTTTAATATTCATTTTTCTTAGTACTTTAAAGAGTACTAGGAAAAATGATAAATAAAAGAAGTCGTTGATTATAAAATGTTTTGCCTTGAAAGACTATTCTTGTTTTAAAAGAAAAATTAGTTGCAAACGTTTTTGGTTTTCAGTAGGATAATCAGTACTCTTAAAGTAGAGGTTTTAATACATAGATAAAAAAGTAAAAATAAAATTTTGATATCATAAGCGATAAAAATTGCTTTGTATAAAGGGGTTAGAGTATGTGGACAGCTTTGTGGGCTATTTGGTATTCGTTTTTTGCACGTAAGTACCAAGAAAAAAGAGCTTACTTTGTACAATTGGCAAAACAATGGAAAAATGATGGCTATTATCAAGAGGCTGCTCTATATGAAAACAATATTCAGCGCGCAGACCAGCTTGTTGTGGCAATACAAAATCGTTCATATTCGTCAGAAACAAAATCTTTATACAAAGAGCTCAAGTTAATTTATGTTACTCTCAATGAATCGTCAAAATCAATGCTTCGTCAATGGATTGAAGCATTTGTTATAGCAGGAACTTTAGCATTATTTTTTAGAAATTTTATTTTTGGTTTATACCATGTTCCGACCGGCAGTGCTTCACGAACTATTTTAGAAGGTGATCGTGTTTGGGGAAATAAATTTGCATATCGATTTGGACAACAAGTCAAGCATGGCGATATGATTATCTTTACTGATCCAACATTTATGTACGATGAACATACTCGTTGGGGAAAATATTGGCAAAAATATGTGGGAATTGGCATCTCCTTTTTAGGCTTAAAAAATGGTCCAGAAAGTTGGGTAAAACGAGCGATTGGACTTCCCGGTGATATCATTGAAGGTAAAGTAGAAAATGGCCGCGCGGCTGTTTATTTAAATGGAAAAAAGCTTGATGAATCGGATTATGTTAATCCATATCCTCTCATTGCATTAAAAAAAACAACAGGATTTTTGCCTCAAGGATTATTTAGTTCATTTGGGCTTCCGGGGTTATTTGAAAAAACAGAAAAATTTGTTTTTTATTCCTATGACCGAACAAAATCGTTTAGAGATCAACCATTTCATTACATGGAGCCGCATGAAGTATTTTTGCATCCAGAAACAGGAATGCCTTTGTTGAGAGAGCCGACAGATATGACGGATTTAGATACATTTGGGCCTTTAAAAATTCCTGAAGGAAAATATTGGGCAATGGGCGATAGTCGTCGTCAAAGTGATGATTCGCGCCGATGGCTTTTTTTAGATGGTTCTTTGATTGATGGTCGTGCAAGTTTTATTTTATATTCGGTTGATAGTGAAGAATCGTGGTGGATTTTTGAATTATTAAAACATCCATTTACTTTTTGGAAGCGATATGTTCGATGGAATCGTATCGGCAAAAGTTTACATGCATTGCCTGGCAAGATATAATTGCATAAGTGATAAAAAAGCCATTAAACATTTTGATCAATGATGAGGAGTATTGTACTATGATAAAGCAGATTGCGACTGAGATTGTTGATAGTATTAAAGAAGAAAGTTCTCGTTGGGCCGTTTTAAAGCAAGAGATAAAAAAAACAATTGTAGGCCAAGATGCTATTATCGATCGCTTACTCATTGGTCTTTTATGTAACGGTCATATTTTATTAGAAGGTGTTCCAGGTCTTGCAAAAACAACATTGGTAAAAACATTAGCACATGCATTGGGCGTTTCATTTAATCGTATTCAATTTACTCCTGATTTATTGCCTGCTGATGTCATTGGTACATTAATGTACAATCCTCAAACACAAGCATTTCAGACAAAAAAAGGGCCAATCTTTGCTCATCTTGTTATTGCAGATGAAATTAATCGAGCGCCTGCAAAAGTGCAATCAGCTCTTTTAGAGGCGATGCAAGAGCATCAAGTTTCGATTGGTGATCAAAGTTATCGGCTTGAAAAACCTTTTTTAGTTCTTGCGACACAGAATCCTATCGATCAAGAAGGAACTTATCAATTGCCTGAAGCGCAAGTAGATCGCTTTATGTTTAAAGTACATCTTGATTATCCAGCGCTTGAAGAAGAAAAAGAAGTTCTTGCTCGTTTAGGCTTACCACATTCTACGCAAAAAGTTTTAAGTAGTCCTGAGATTATCAAAGGGCAAGAAATTGTTCAGCAGGTTTATATTGATGAGAAAGTTATCGATTATCTTTTAGTTTTAGTGCAAGCAACGCGGTATCCAGAAAAATATGGCCTTGCATTGCAACAATATATTGCGTACGGAGCATCGCCAAGAGCGACCATTGCATTATTGCAAGCATCACGAGGATTTGCTTTTTTAAAAGGACGTCATTTTGTTATTCCTGATGATTTAAAAACATTGGCATTGGATATTTTACGACATCGTATTTTATTAACCTATGAAGCTGAAGCTGATGATATTAAAGTTGATGATATAATTATGCAGATTATTGACCAAATTCCTGTTCCTTAAATATGCTGCTCTGTAATGAATATGCATGTAAAAATCTCTTGCAATCGATAATAAGCTTGTTATATAAAATTAAAGTAGGATAGATCGTATGATACAACAACTGCAACTGCTTAATTCTTTTTTAATTTTGATTGCGATCAGTAGCTCGATGTTTTATTTTTTTTTATTACAAGTACCTCCTCAGATTAAAGCACGGACAAAAGGACTTTTAGAAGCGGCAGCTCATCAAGATGTGCGTCCTGGAATTGTACCAGAATTCATATTTCAAAATGATCTTTTTGCTACTTTTAATCCACTTGATCCGCCTTTGAAGGCAGCTAAGCAGATCTCTGCAATGCCCTCATTTAGTTGGCCTTCTATTATTATTCCGCCTGCTCCCAAAGAAATGGAAATGTTGCCGGCGCTCAATATTATTCTAAATGGAATTGTTTTAGCGGCAGATGAAGAAAAAAGTGTTGCTATTATTTCTGATGAAACATTAAAAGAACAAATTTTTTATAATGGTGATCAAGTGAAAGATGCATTTATTGCAAAAATTATGAAAAATAGAGTTATTTTTTTTCGTTCAAATGGACAACAAGAAACATTTTTCCTAAGAAGAGATGAGGACTTACTGGTAAAGACAGCAGAAGGAAATAGCGAATGGAAAAAAGTAATTATTCCGCTCAGTCCGGGAGAATTTCAAGTTGATCCGGAGCAATGTCAAAAAAAAATAGCAAGTTTAGGTGCATTTATAGAATTATTTCAGTTGTTTCCTTCCTTTCAAAATAATCAATGCATGGGGATTCAATGCGAAGAAAAAAAAAATATTGCTTTGTTACAAGCATTTGGTCTAGCTTCGCATGATCTTATTCTGAGTATTAATAATATTATGTTGACGGATCAAAAAAAGATGTTGAAGGCATATCAAGAAGTTGTTGCAACAAAAGAAAATGGAACGATTGATATTCGTCTCATGCGAAACAAGCAAGAAGTTGCTCTTCGATACACAATGCGACGTATACTTTCTGATATTCCTCTTTCATTATCAGGCAAGTCAATGATGAGTGCGGGATATTCGAGCGGAAATGATACAAAAGCAACAGAAATTCAAGCTCAAGTAAATACGCAACCAACGCCGTTTAATAAAATAAACCCTCGTCAAGAAAAAGTAGATCGAAGAGCAATGATTGAAAATGAAGATTCTTCTGATTATTATGATACAGTTATGAAAATTCGTAAGCGATTGATTGATAATATGCATAAGCGTTCACCACATACGTACATGCGATAGGGGTATTATGCAGATAACTATGACAATTTTATTTTTTTGTTTGTTTTTTTCTGTTGATGCATATGCAGCTCTTGAGCAAAAAGATAAAAGATCCAACAATCAACGAGTTGCTCGTTTTCGTCGACGAAGAGGCTTATTTAATCAAGATTCAGGTCAAGAAAATAAAAATGTAAATATTGTTGATGAAGATGCTCTGCTAGTTGCCCGACCTCATGCAAGATCGAAAAAAATAGATCGAGACAGATCACACATGCGACAAAGATCGAAGCAACCTCATGCTTTGGCTGGATTACAATCACGTCGTGGATTGCCTGTTAAAAAAAATGTAGTTCATCAAAAAAATCGTTCTTCTGTACACAAAGAAGCCCATGAGCTCGACTTAAATAAAGAAATTGAAGCAACTGAAATGCTTGAAAAAGCGATTTCATACGAAGAACATGAACAAGATATTTTTGCAAAACAAGAAGGATTGCCAAAGGTATCTCAGAAAAAAAAGAAAAAAAAAGATCTTGTTATCACGCTGCAAGATCAAGCGATTTATTTGAATTTTGAAAAAATAAAACTAGCAAGTTTTATCAATTATATTGCAGGAATCAAAAAAATTAATATTATTCCTGATAGATCAACTGAGAATGTTGAAATTTCGATTGCAATCCGAGAGCCACTGAGTCTTGATGGTGCATGGCAGGTTTTTTTGACGATGCTTGAAATGCATGGGTTTAGTATTATTGAAGTTGGCCCTGAAGGGAACAAAGCAAATGTGCATAAAATTATTCCACGACAAGGAAAAAGTATAGAGCCACTTCCTTCATTTTTTGGTTCTTCAGTCGATGCATTGCCAAATTCAGATGCAACAATTCGATATGTTGGCTTTTTACAAAATATTGGTATTTCTGAAATTTCTGGTCTTCTTACATCAATGTTAGGTCCTGATAGTCGATTTTTACCACAGCCTAATATTAATGGTTTTATTATTACGGATAAATCGCTCAACATTAAATCGGCTCTCAAGGTTGTTCAAGAATTAGATCAATCAGGATTGCAAGAGACGGTTGTTGTTCGTCGGCTCCAAAAAGCGAATGCTCTTGAGGTTAAAACCTTGCTCGAAAGTTTAATAAGCTCGCCACAAACAAGTACGCTAGCGCGACTTTTAGGTAAAAAATCTGAAGGATCAGTTGAATATTTTTCATCAACAACAAAAATTGTTTCTGAAGATCGTTCAAATTCTTTAATTCTTTTAGGTAATCATAAGTCAATTCAAGTTATAGAAGATTTTATAGATCGTTATTTTGAAGCAGAAGAACGGTTTACTAAGTCGCCACTAAAAGTATTTACGTTTCAATACGCAGAAGCAACACAGATGCGTGATTTGTTAACAGAAGTTATTAATAATTCTGACAATGGAGCTGCAGCAAAACATGGCGGCGTTTTAGGCGGTGTAAAATACTTTAAAAATATGAACTTTCAAGTTGACGAGCGGGGAAATCAATTGATTGTTTCCTGTGCCGACCCTCGTGATTGGAAAATTTTAAAGCCGACATTAAAAGCGCTTGATACAGCTCAACCTTCTGTTTTTATTGAAACGTTGGTAGTCAGTGTTAATGCGGAAGATGCTAAAGAGCTTGGTGGTCAATTTAGACCAAAATTTAAAGGGAGCTTGGGTAATAATATTGGTTTTCAATCTGCAGGATTTGCAGGCGTTGTGCCTGAGCGAGATGGAGTGGGGAAACCAATGAGTCTTTTTGGTAATCTTTTAGAATTAGTACAAGGTTTTGGTCGAGGGTCGACTGTTGTAAGTTTTGGTAAAGATGTAAATATTTGGGCAGTTTTCAAGGCACTCAAAAGCGAAGTTAATGCAAGTGTTATTTCACAGCCATTTATTACGGTTGCAAATCGCGTTAAAGCAACGATTAAAGTTGGCGATAAAAGACGTATTATCAAAGAACAAGCAGTGAGTGATGGAGGAGACATTGGGGAAGCCAAGTCATTTACTGATCAAGATGCTGTAACACATATTGAGTATACACCGCAAATTAATCTTGATGGTATTATTACGCTACAAGTTGATGCAACTATAGCTGATTTTTTACCCAATGAGGGAACACAAGAGAAAAAATTAGCAACGAATGTTTCTGTTGCAAGTGGACAGGTGTTAGTGTTGGGAGGTTTTGTTAAAACCAGTTTAAAACAAAGTGAAGGTGGAACGCCCTTCTTATCACGTATTCCTATTCTTGGATGGCTTTGTAAAAATAAACAAAGAAGTATCAATAAACAGTATATTTTTATTTTTGTCTGTCCAACAATTATTAAGCCCCGTCAAACACCTGGTATGGATTTGTATACAAAGATGAAGTTGCATGGAGCAAAAGAAAGTATTGAAGCTGCGATTGATACAAAAAAAGTTAAAGATCCGATTCATAATTGGTTCTTCAACCCTGATGGCGAAACTTATGCTCACAAAGTTGTTGATTTTGCAACAGCACGATATCAACCTTCAATTGTTGATATTAAAAATGATCCTGACTATCGATCAAAAACAGAGCGAGATGAAAAAAAATATGGACCACAATTTAATGAACTTGATGTGACTCCCGAAGAGTTGCCTGCAGAAGAGCCGATAAAAGATAACACCTTTGTATTACATGCAGAGAAAAAGGTTGAAAAAGAAAAAGATCCTCTTTTAGAAAAAGAGCGCGAACAATTTAAAAAAACATTTCAAGCTGATGAACAAAATGTTTTTGATGAAGCGAAAGAAGATCATGAAAAAAAGCTATTAAAGTTATTAGTCCCAGAAGAAAAAAATGAAATAATGATCGATTCGCGTAATCGTTTAAAAGATATTTTGAGCATGGGAGCAGGGCCTCATTATAGAAAAAGGAATGCATGATTACCCAATTGTTCTTGCCAGCCCGCATTGGTAGCTATCGATTATATGGTGAGCGTTACATAAGCTTGAGCATAGAGGGTAGTTTTTTTTATGCAGCTGTTGTCTATGAGGGTGCTCGTAAGATAGTTATTGAAACATTGCATCAAGAATATTTACAAGAAGAGAAAGATACCGCGTATATTCATGATGTTATTCAGCGTTTTATTAAGACGGTTCCGGCATTTGACGCGGTTCGTATTATTGTTCCTTCTTCAGTTATTATTTTTAAAGAATTACAATTACCCTTTGTTGATGCAGAAAAAATTTCATTTGTTTTGCCTTACGAAGTTGAGCCTTTAATTCCTTTTGCGCTTGATGAAGCAACAATGAGTTTTATGATCAATGACGTGCAAGGATCAAATGCTAGGGTTTTTGTAGCAGCTGCTCGGAATGCTGATATTCAACAGCATGTTGCTCTTTATTCAGATATTATTACGCCAGATCTTATTACAACTGATATTGTTGCATTGCATGCTATTTTTCAACGAACAGTTTTATACGCACCACAAGAAGGGCTTCATTGTTTTATTTTGTTATATGAACAGACCACAAAGATTGTTTTATGCACAACTAAAGGAATTCAGGTTGTTAAAAATATATATCGTGGCGTTGGGACACTTGTAAAAAATTATATTAATCAATCTGGTGGACATTATTATGATGTCTTAAAAAAAGTTATGGCAGGTTTTTCTGCTTCATCGCTTGATGCAGTACTTGAAAAAGAATGGAATGATCTTGCATCTGAAATACAATCTGTTTTGCAGGTTTTGTTAGTTCACTATGAAATTAGTGGTCAATTGCCCCATATGTGGGTTGCCGGTTCACAGGGAAGTATTCCAGATCTTTCTTCTTTTTTAAGTAGTTGTTTGCAAGTTGAAGTACGTTTATTTGAGCCCGAAAAAATAATGGCTGATAAGCGCTTAGTCTACAAAGGAAAAAATATTGGTTCATGGACTCCTTTTGCTGCTGTTTTAGGGTCAAGTATGATTTTACCAGAGCAAGAAAATTTTTCTCTTGCAAGTTATATTCTTAAAGAAAAGCAAGAGCATATTCTTTTTCGATTATGGGGGATTGCTTTGGGTATGATGGCAACTGTTTTAGTAATGATTGCTGTGCATGGATTTTATTATGTGAGTGACTTGCAAGCATTACATAGTCAGCTTGAACGACGTGAAGTTGAGGCATTGCGGCCTATTATTCAAGCAAGTAATCAAAAAGTTCCTCCATTATTGAGCTTAAAGCGTGCACAAACAATGGCAGAATCAGCATTAAAGATGAAAGAAGATGCATGGCAAGAATTACAAAAAAATAGTATTACACCTCTTGAAGTTTGGTATGAATTAACAAAACTTTTTGATAAAAATCGGTTTGATGTTGCGGTTGATTCTATTACTATGTCACGTGATGAGGGGCCATTAAAAATTGATGTTTCTGGTATTTTTAAATCAAAAACAGGCACTGATCATTTTACGCATTTTGCTGATTTTGAAAAACGATTTTCTGAAGCTAAATTATTAGCGCTTGATGGCATGAATGAATCATTAACTGATGATGGTAGCGTGCAGTTTAATACTTTATTTAAAATTCGAGAAATATGAAATATTTGCAGTTTATTAAAAATATAGTTGATCTTTATGTATCATACAATAGTCAAAAACGTTTATATATGTTGCTTTGTACTGGAGCAATATCAGTTTGTTTAGTTGGTGGACTTGTCTGGTATATTTCTGATTCTGCTAATATTATTATACAAAACATTCGTCAGATTCAACGGCTTAAAACTGAGAATGCTCTTCTTATTGGTCGGTACGAAGCAGCTCAAGAACAAGAACAAAAATTTATTGAACAGATTAATCAACGAAAAGATATGAGTATTAAAACCTATTTTGAAAAATTTATTAAAGAACAGAATCTGTCGCCTGAGGGAAATTGGGCAGAAACAGAAAAAAATCCAATTCCCGATAATGATTTATTTGAAGAAGAAATTTTACGTGCTTCTTTTAAACCAATGACAGCACAAGCAATTGTTAAAATTCTAGAGACCATAGATAAAGAAAATATTGTGGAAGTAAGCAGCGTTGTATTAAAAAAGCAAGATTCTTTAATATTGCTTGATCTTGTACTTGCAATGAAACGATTTAAAAAAGTTATAGAAGAAGCGTAATGAGGCTTAAGAAGTATATGAATAGAATTAAAATAATTTTCTTTTGGACATTGTTCAGTCTGATGACTACGACAGATTTTGTGTTCGCAAAAAGAGCTTTGATTGACGAAGATGCATCATTTTTAGTAGAAGAAGCAATGCGGGAAATTGAAAAAAATGATGATATAAAGAAAGAATCTTTAGAGTTGCGATCAGAGCAACTTCTTAATGACGCTATTACAGCAATTGAAAATAAAGAAGTGATGCAAAAAACATCAGCTGAAAAAAATAAACAGGGCCTTGGCAATGTTGTACCTGAAAAAAAAGAGGTGGCAGATATTTATTTGAATTTCGAAGATGTTTCTTTAGCGAGTCTTGTTTCTTATATTACTGATCGTAAAAAATTAAATATTATTCCTGAAAAAAATTTAGAACAGATTAAAGTTTCGGTGAAAACTGAACAGCCATATACGTTGAGTCAGGCCCTTGCATTAGTTCATACATTACTTGAGAAAAATGGCTATAGCATGGTTGAAGTTGCAGGCGTGCATCGTATTATTCAGCGTCAAATGGTTAAGCAACATCCAATTCCCTATTATTCATCAAGTCAAGGCATTGAGCCTGAAGATTTGCCTGATACTGATGCTATTATTCGCTACACGTATTATTTAAAGAATATTAAAGCCGCGATGGCGAATGAAATATTGGTTAATATTTTGGGTGACAACACGGTTGAAGTGCAGCATGATTTAGATGTTATTATTATGACTCAAAAATCTAATTCTATTAAATTTGCTATGAAAATTATTAATGAGCTTGATCGAGGTGGACTTCGGCAATCAATTAAAATGATTAAATTACAACATACTGATCCTGAAATAATTGCACAATTATTTAATAATGAAATTATAGGAAATGGTCAAAAACAAGAGAGTATTCGGTTTGTTTCTGCAGCAGGAAAAAAAGAATCAACCTATTTTTCATCTTCAACTAAAGTCATTGCAGATTCAGAGCGTTTTTATTTAATTTTAATGGGACAAGAAGAAGATATTGATCGTATTATTGAGTTTGTGTATGTTTTTGATCGTCCTGATGATGCAGAAGATTCACGATTGATGATTATCAATCTTCGTTACGTTGAAGCTGACCGAGCAAAGGCAATTATTGAAAAAGCAATTCGTCCACCTGCAGGAAGCACTGATAAACAGAGTTTAAGTAGTTTTAAATTTTTTCAAGATGTGGTCATTGCTGCAGAAACACCTAAAAATGGAGAAGATGCAAATTATGGCTGTGGCAATCGTTTAATTATTGCTTGCAATAAAGAAGCGCGGCCTGCAATACAAAAACTTATTGATATTATTGATAAAAGTTATCCACAAGTTGCTCTTGAAATTTTGATTGTTGATGTTACGCAACAATTATCACGTGAATTAAGTTCTCAGTTGCGTAATCCAACGACAAATATATTAGGAGATAGTATTCAATTTCAATCTGCACAAGCTTCAGCTAGAAGTGCTGAAACTGGATTTATTAATTCATTAAATACAAATTTAGCAAATCAGATAGGATCTCCATCTGAAGATTCACGTTCAGCTGTATTTACTGTTGGAGATCCAGGAGCGAGTTTTGAAGAAGGAAACATTTGGTTATATATTCGATCTTTATTAATAGAAGAACAATCTAATATTCTTTCTCAGCCTTTTTTAATTGCTAATAATCGTCAGGCATGTAGTATACAATCAAATGAAGTTCGTCGGGTTAAAGGTGATTTTGTGGGCGGAACGGGAGTCCGATCTAATATTGCACAGACAGATTTATCTGCAAATACTGTTTTAAAAATAACACCACGCATCAATGCTGATGGTATTATTGATCTCTCTATCTCGATTAATTTAGAAGAATTTGTAGATCAAGCGGGAGCTGATCAGCCTGGTCGCCAATTACGAACGCTTGATACACGTGCAAGCATGGGAGAAGGACAAGTGCTTGTTTTAGGAGGACTTGGTAGTTCAAGACAAGATCAAAGTTTCTGGCATACACCTTTTTTGGAAAAAATACCGCTTTTAGGTAATTTATTTAAAGGAAGACAGCGTAAGCATAATAAACAGAATCTCTTTGTTTTTATTAGACCAAGTATTATTAAGCCGCGCAATGAAGGAAACCCTGATGATTATACACAAATGAAGCTTGATTATGCAAAATATCAAGTGCTTAATGTTGATGCGTATTCGGGATCAAAAGATCCAGTGCAACGTTGGTTTTTTAAGCCCCGTAATCAAGATGTTAAACAACGATTAAAAGATGTACGTGCAGGTATTTTTAGACCAATTGATGATTTTAAAGAAGGTAAATATCAGCCAACAGAGGTTAATATTAAAAAGGATCCTTATTTTCAACCACATTTAAAACTTGAAGCTTATAAAAAAAGACAAAAAATAAAACAGAGCAAAAAAGAAGAGATTGTTCGTCCAGACCCGATTATTTTTAGAAAAAAGAATACTAAAGATGCAGTAGACAAAGATAAAAAAAATCAGCCTATTCTGCATGCAACAACAAAAAATAAAAGCATTTTTTTGAAGAAGCCTTCAAGTCGTCAATCGCTTTAAAGTAAGATTTTTTATGGGAGCAATGCTTCTTTTTTTAAAGTAAGGGGGAATAATTCAAGTCCTTCTTTTTCTAAAAGTTTTATCATGCCATGCTCTCCTGCAAGGTGTCCAGCGCCAATGCATATAAAAAATGGCTTTGAAGCAATATGATTTTTTATTATTTTGATATAATCATGATTTCGTTCTTGTATAAAATAAAGAGCTTGATCTTCTTTGTTTAATTCAAAAACTTCTTCTTGTTTATATGCATTAAATAACGAGATGAGAATCTCTTGTTGTTCTTTGTTAAAAGTATGAACAGCACTTGAATGACCACTTGCTGTGAATATATTGTAAATATGATTGTAAATGGTAAAAAAACTGATTGCAATTTTATTGAAGTATGTAGCTAATCGATCATGATTTTTGATAAAATTATATTGATGCCACGGAAGTTGAATAATATTTTTCCCGAACCAAAGACGCGTATTCAACATAGCAAGTTGAAAAGATTGTGTTTCAAAAAAGAATTTTTCAGTATCGCGTCTTGATTCAAGTAATTCTTGCATGATGCGTTCAATGCCTAAAGGCATTTGAGTATAAAAAGATCCCTGGTCAATTTCAAAAAAAAATGTTTTACATTCGTTAACATAAGGCATGAGTGCTGATTTTTTTTCCTCATGATCTTGAGGATTAAAATGCCTATGCAAAGAACCAAATATATAGCCAATACATTCATTTTCTTTTTTGATGCGATATAAAATATTTGTTTTGTTTTGCATAATTTTTATTGGTTATTATTGTTGTTTTTATTTTCAAAAACTAAAACTTTAAGAACGCGCTTTGCACTTGCTTGTTGAACCTGAAAGCAAAAACCTTGATAATCAAGGCGATTTCCTTTTTGAGGTAGGTGCTCTAGTTTTTCAGAAATAAAGCCGGCTAATGTTAAAGAATGTTCTGCATCGAATTTAATATTAAGTACGTCTTCAAGTTCTTCAAGTTTTGTTCGTGCATCGATAAGCCAGCTTCCATCTTCAAGCAGTATTGCGCCTTTATGTTCAACTTCATGTTCATCTCGAATTTCGCCAACAATTTCTTCAATCACATCTTCGAGCGTTACGAGTCCTACTGTTGCTCCATGTTCATCAACAACAATAGCGAGATGCATGCGTTCACGTAAAAAATAACTGAGTAATTGATTGGTTTTTTTTGGTTCTGGAATAAAAAAAACTGGTCTGATAAGATCGCGAACAGTTTTTTGTTGTTTTTTTGCATAGACTTGAAAAGCATCTTTGTGATATAAAAATCCAACAATATTATCTTCTTTTCCATCATAAACAGGAATTCTTGAATAACCACAAGATGAAAAAGTATCAAGTGCTTCTTCAAGCGGTATATCAATACTGATCAGAATCATATCAACTTTAGGAACCATAATTTTGCTGACGGGTGTCTGCCCAAGGCCAAAAACATTCTGTAACATTTCTGTTTTTTCAGTCTCCATAATTCCTTTTTGATCAACATAGTCGATTAAAAATTTAATTTCTTTTTCTGAAACTTGGTCATTTTTTTCTAAATTCATATCGCCACCAAAGATAAAAAAGGCTTTGTTAGAAATTGATTGTAGAATAAAAACTATCGGCGTGAGGACCCAAATAAGCGTATTGATCACCCATAATGTTGAAGCAAATAATCGTTCGTGATGTGTTTTAGCTAAGGTTTTAGGAATAATGTCACCAATAACTAAAATTAATAAGGTTGCAATAGGGACACCGATTGCAAGGCCATAATCACCAATAGCTTGTTGCATAACTTCAACAATGAGAACAGAACATAAAACATGAGCAAAATTATTGGCAACGAGAATAGTAATTAAAATTTTTTCTGGATGTCGCTCCCAAGAATCAAAAAGTGCACGATGATGAGTTACTACTGATTCAAGTTCTTTCAACTTAAAGAGACGTAATGCGGTAAAAGCAGTCTCAAGAAATGCAAAAAGACCTGCTAAAAAGAGGCACATAAGAAATATGATAATTTGTACATACAATAATGACATAGTTATATTCTCCCTTGACTCAAAACAAAATTATTATGTCCAAAATTATGTTCCATGATGCAACTGTTTTTTATCAATTTTTCCCGTTGGGGACAATGGAAGTTCATCTTTGAAAATAAAAGTTCGTGGAATTTTATATGCAGCTAAGTGATTTTTACATAATTGTCGCAATTCTAGTTCGGCGTCTTTTTTTATCACTTTCAGCATTATATATGCAACAGGAATCTGACCAGTTGCTTCATCAGATCGACCAATTACAGCTGCGCGCATCACTAACGATGATTTTAATAAAACATTTTCTACTTCTTGAGGATAAATATTAAAGCCTTTATGAATAATGAGATCTTTATTTCTACCATGAATAATAATCTCTTCATCATAATTTAAAGAGGCCAAGTCTCCGGTGCAAAGCCATCCTTTTTGTAAAATTTCATTAGTTGCTTCTTCTGCTTTATAATATCCAAGCATAATATTTTGACCTTTAACCCATAAAGTTCCAATTTCATTTTTTTTGAGTAGATTGCTTTGATCATCGCGGATTTCAACAGAAATGCCAACGAGTGGTTTGCCAACGTTATTAGTTTGTCGATCATCATTAAGATGATGGATTGAAATAACAGGAGATGCTTCGGTAAGTCCATAGCCAGACAAAATTTTTCTTCCGTATAAGAGCGCAAATGCAGCACGTATTTTATCAGGCATTGCATCAGCGCCAGAAACAAATAATTTAATGGAATTAAGATTTGCTGTTTTCATAAGACATAAAAGTCCATAAAGTGCTGGGAATCCAAAAAATATTGTCGGCTTTAATCGCAGTCCATCAACAATGCTACTTCGTTCAATTTTATTAACGATAATTACCGATGATCCGGTGAGTGCTGGAAGCCAAATACAGGTATTCTGCGCAAAGGCATGAAATAAAGGTAATACTGCAAAAAAACATTCTTGTTCATTGGTTAAAAGTTGTAGGCGCGCTGCAGCTTGCATGCTGTTTGATACAATGTTTTCAGCTGATAAAACAACACCTTTTGGTTGTCCTGTTGTTCCTGAAGTATATAAAATAAGTGCAGGATTATTTCCTTTAATTTCATGTGGAATCACTGATTTGATGTCAAAAGTATTATCGTAAGGTTTCAATTCTTTATCTTGTAAAATTGCAATAGAATTATCTAATGATAATAAAGTAAAAATTGATTTGAGTCGTTCAGAAATAATGATTAATGTTGGTTGCGCATCATTAATAATGTATTGAATTTCATTAGCATGCAAAAAGGTGTTAACTGGAACAACAATGGCACCAGCTAATAAAGTAGCCCAATATGCAAGATAAAACTCTATTGAATTTTCGATGAAAAGAATTACAGTATTCCCAGGCTTTATGCCTTGAGTATGCATCTGTAGACTTATCTGAAGAGCATGTTGATATAATTGATTATAAGTTAATGAGTAGCCTTGTGTTGTTTTTAATGCTTCATTATTACCAAAAAGTTCAGCTGCACGGATTAAAATACCACTTGCGCTTAAAGCGCCAAATTGCTTGTAAAAAGATGATGACAATGCATTATAAATAGCTTGCTCTTTAGTCTGTTTTGATAATAAGTTGCCTTTATCGTCCATTATGTTTTTAAATCCATTTCTTCTTCAATTTTTATTACACTGACGGGACACATATCAACCGCTTCAATCACTTGTTCCTTATAGCTGTTTGGATTTACCGTTGCATTTACGTAAGAAATATCTTTTACCGTAAAAATTTCTTTACAGATTACTTCACAAGTTCCACAAGATATGCATCCAGGAATAATTTTTACTTTTTTTATTTTCATAGAATATGCTGTGTTTATGCAAGATTTTTATTATTTATCTGATGATACTTAAGCATCAGATTTGCAATTTCCTTTTCCTTTGCAACGGCAGTTGCCTTGGCAATCTTCATCAGAACGACAACATTTTCTAGTTTCCATGGTTTGAATTTTGTGTAAATCTTTTTCAAGATCATGAGTAAAAGTTTCTTTTGTATGAGCGTCTATATCAGAGTTTTCATTATCACATTCTTCGTCATCACAGCATCCATTGTCATTTAAGGTGCATTCATCGCACTCACCTTCGCAGGATTCATTAGAGCATTCATTCTCTTCGCATTCATTTTCACAACTTTCATCGTCACAACAGATTTCATCGTCCATTGATTCCATGAGCAACAAGAGCTCTTCTTCTTTTCCTTCTTGAATTGCATTTTCCATGTCTTCAATCATAGAAAAAAAATCTTCTTGTGCTGAAATTGATTGTTCTTCGACCTGTTTTTTGAAATCAATCATAGAAAGTAGTTCACCTGCTTCAGCTAAAACTAAGTGAGAAAGTTCTTCGCGACGTGTTGCATCTTCAATTTTGCTAATTTCTTGCATTGTATGCAATTGCGTTTCTAAAAAAGAAACATCTTCTTGCATGTCTGTTTCCATTTCTGTGAGTTGTGTTTGAATGTTTTTTGCAATTGATTCTAATGTTTCTCTGCTTTCTTGGTCTTTGTATTGAGTAAGTTTTTCCTGTATCCTTGCAAGCAAGGTATTCATTTTTGCTTTAACCGCAAGAAAAGCTTGTTTTTCTACGGCAACAAGAAACATAGTTTGTTCAATTAATAATGCTATTTTGCTCACGGGAACTCCATTTAGAATAAAATAAACTTATAAAAAAATTTTACATAATTCTTTTATTATATGCATTTTTTTCAAACAAAGCCACTTGAACCTTATTTTTTATCTTTTCATTAAAAAAACGCTAAAAAAAGCTTGTATTTTATTTGTTGTTCATAATTATACTTAATAAACAGTATACTAAATTTTTGATAAAATAAAATAAAAAAATATTTTAATTGCCGTATTTAAGGCCATTTAGGTGAACATTTTGAGTATTTCAAGATACCGATTATATTTGACGATTCGTTCTCCTCGAGCGGGAGCTCCGATTTTTATTCCCCAGGCACCTATTCCTACAGCAAGATCAACGATAGATGAGTCAAGTGTTTCTCCTGATCGATGTGAAACAATAATAACTTGATTGTTTTGTTTGGCGCATTTAATAGTTTTAAAGATTTCTGACATAAGCCCAACTTGGTTTGGCTTAATAATAAGTCCATGAGTACTCTTTTCTTGAATACCTTTTTTGAGAAGGTTTTCATGTGAGGTGTACAGATCATCGCCAATAATTTTTGTATTCTTTGATTGCTCAGTAAGTATCGGCCATGCATGTGTATCATCTTCAGAAAAGGGATCTTCAAGCATTAAGAGATCATAGTGAGCAATAATGTTTTGGTAGAATTCTGTTAATGTTGTAGCATTTTTTTGTTGGTTTCCAAGGAAATAATTTTTTGTGCTTGCATCATAAAAAGTTGAAGCAGCAGCATCAATACCAAGTCCAATGCTTGAAGTGTAATTGTTTTGGCTGATGATTTGAGTAAGTAACTGTAGTATTTCTTCCGTTGAAGGAGTTGTGCAAAAAGCGGCAAACCCGCCTTCATCTCCAACAGCAAGGGGGATTTTTTTTTGCTGAAGATCTGCTTTAAGATTATGATAGAGTTCAATGATTTGAAAAAATGATTCTAGAGAAAATGAACCTTCTTTATTTATCAAGCAAAATTCTTGAAAGATAATGCCATTTTCAGCATGGAGTCCGCCATTGATAACATTGGCAATAATGCGGGGCATCTGGACAATATTATTTTTTGTTTTCTGGGCAATATATTGGTAGAGTTGTTGTTTTCCAAGTAATGCTTCTGCTTTGAGTGTTGCCAAAGAAATGGCTAACATACTATTACTTCCAATATTTTGATCAGCATTAAGTTCTTTTAATAGTTGGTCAATAGAGTCAAGATATGGCTTTTTGTTGTTGCATGCAGCATTAATTTTTGTATTGATAATTTCAACAGCTTTAAAAACTCCTTTACCTTGAAATAGTTTTGCATTCTGATCATATAAAGGTGTTGCTTCGGAGTTTCCTGTTGAAGCGCCTGTTGGTACGCTGGCATGAACAACCTCTCCTGATGAAAGAGTCATCGCGCAGGAAATAGTCGGAAATCCGCGCGAATCTAAAATGAATCGCGCCTCAATTTTTTTGATTTTATGAGAAAAAAAGTTCATTTTTGCCTTTTCATTAATTTTCTTTAGCATGAAAAATGGAATGAAAGGAGTGCAAGATTTTTATATTTTAAGTTATGAAGCAGCATCGAAAATAAATAGTATGGTACATGAGCGAAAAATCTTTTTTGTTGGCATTTGTTTTTGGGCATTTGTTTTTGGAATTTTATTTGGATTTTATCGACCATGGTCAGAGATTTTTCTGGGTGCGTGGCTCTGTTCTGGGCTAACTATATTTTTTATAGGGCAAAAAAAATATCGATTTTTTTTTATTCTGAGTTCTTTTTGTATGGGATTGGTTGTAATGCAAGGACATCAATGGCTTTATCAACAGCATCGGATTTCTATTGCAAGAGCAGAAAAAATATTAGCAACGATCATTGATATTCAATCGATAGCAGATAAAAAATGGTTGCAAATCTATGTTTTAAAAATTGATAGTATTGATGATCAAATTTTGTGGCTGTCTGGATATGTTCGTTGTACTATTTCAAAATCAGCACAATATCAGGAAGGTGATTATATTTTAATTACTAAAGAATCAAAAAAAATACATTTTCATCAAAAAAAAGAATTTGATCTTTATCTAGCTAAAGAACAATTATGGGGCTGGTTGTATTTGAAACCTGAACATTGTTTTTTAATACATCATAATCAAACAATGCTGCAAGGTTATTTTTTGAACATGCGACAGAATGTAAAAACATTATATCAAAGTTTACAAGAGCCTGCGCGCACGTTATATGGGGCTTTATTTTTGGGCATTGATAAAGTTTTGCCTCAAGATCCATTAAAACATGTTTTTAATTATTGGGGGATTATTCATTATTTAGCCCGTTCAGGGTTACACATTATGTTATTTGTATTTCTTTGGAAAACAATTTTTTATTATTTTTTTGGGCGAAAACGAAATTGGATTTACTTTGTTGCACCCTTTATTTTTGTCTATGTTTTAGTTACTCCTGGCACTGTTTCTTTTATGCGAGGCGTCTGGTCATTTTTGCTTTTGATGATGGCATTGTTAATGCAGCGTCCGTATCATTTGCCACATCTTTTAGTTACTCTTGCAGCATTGTTTTTATTTTATAATCCTTATATTCTTTTTTTCTTAGATTTTCAATTAAGTTTTGGTTTAACCTATACATTATTGGCACTACAAGAAGCTTTTTATGCTTTGTATATACAAAATAAAATTAAGAAAAATCTATATCAGTAATTGAGTTTTCTTGCTCTTTATCCTATTTTCTTTATAAATTTTTAATGCTACATATTTTTTAAAAAAAGGAGAAAAAAATGAAGAACATCTATTTTTTTTATTATTTTTTGATACTACTATTTAGTAGTCAGCTTTTTGGCAATGAAACAGCGATTGGATCAATGTTGCGTTTATTGCAAAAAGAGATTGATTTTATAGAAGTGCCACTTTCTGTTCGTGAGGCAAGTATAACAACAACTGTAGAAGAAAAGCCTTTTACAGAAGAGATAAATCAAGCAACATCAATTTCAATAACAGCTCCAACAGTAACAATAGAAAGCGATGACTTTAAAGAATCGCAGCCGCGCGAATGGCTTTTTATGGTTTATATTGCAGGTCAGAACAATTTACAGAAATTTGTTAAATTAAATCTTAAAAGTATGAGTGAAGAAGGCTCGAGCCAGAATGTTCATGTTATTGCTCAAGTAGATGAATCGGGTAAAGATGAGATTACTCGTGTTTATGTTGGCAAAAAAAAGATTAAAATTTTAGAAGAACATGAGCCAACTGAAGAATTTATTAGTGGTACTCAAGAAAGTTTATATCGTTTTTTTGAGTGGGGAATACAAAATTTTCCTGCTAAAAAAATCTGTCTTGTTTTATGGAATCATGGATCAGGGGCAATTGATCCGCATATGTGGGATCGTAATTGGTTTTTTGATCGTGATTCAAATGTTTTCAATTTTAATGAAAATACTGGTCTTCTTGAATTACGTCCTCTAACAAAAATGGGAATAGTTGATGACATTGAAAGCAATGAAACAATTGATAACGAGAGAGGGATTGCTTTCAATGAAGAGCATTCAGTTTATTTGACTAATACTGATTTGACTGAAGTTATTGAACGGATTCAAGACGATCTTTTGGGTGGACGTGAAATAGATATTATTGCATTTGATGCTTGCCTCATGAGCATGATTGAAATAGCCTGCCAGGTTAATTTTTCAGCTAAATATATGGTTGCATCAGAAGAGATTGTTCCAGGAAATGGGCTTCCTTATAATAAAATTTTGAAAAAACTTGCTGCGTCAATTTTATCTTCAGAAAAACTTGCTATTGCCATTACACAGGCATATGCAGAAGAATATAAAGATGTTTTTGCTGATTTTACCTTATCAGCTTTGAATTTAGAAAAAATATATGCATTAAAATTAGCAATGAATGATGTTGCAGCTGCATTATTAAGATTAATTGATAGTGAATATGGTGAAGAGATTATTGAAATGTTATACGCTGTTCGTGTCAGTAGAAAAATGACTACAACGTTTTTTAATCGTGATTATATTGATATTATACATACCTTACAAAATATTAAAGATCGTGTAAGTCGATTTAAAAAATTGGCAGAAATTGCTGATGATGTGATTTTTTTACAAAAAGCAATTGATTATGTTCAACAGCTTGTGATTGAAAGCGTGATTAGTAATGTGCACGGATGTAATCCTTTGAAAGCATCAGGATTGTCAATGTATTGGCCACGAAACTCTTTACATTCGACGTATCAAAATTCTGTTTTTGGTAAAACAACGCGTTGGAAGCAGTTATTACAAACATATATTTCTGCGGTGCGATAAGCATCTAAAAGTATGACAAAAAAATACCCTCCAACTACGAAAAGCTGGAGGGTTGGGGGGCGAACAATACATAGAGTATTGTTCATTTAGGGATTTTAAATTTTTTAAAAAAACCCATTTTTTATATTTATGTCTTGGATCGTATCAATGGATATAAAAGTTGTCAAGCAAAAATGAGAAGGCTCAATAAGTTTTCTTTAAAGACTTGTTTTAGCCGTTATTTTTCATGTATTGTGTTACAAAGATTTTAAATTGTTTTTAAAAAAAAGGGGGTTTAGATGCGAAACATAGACAAATATTTTTTTGTTTTCATTTTAAATTTATTTTCTTTGCTTTGTGCAGCTCGGCAAAATGTTCAAACGAATGTTTCAGCTAGTCTTCCTACTTCGGTTTCAGTTACTATCAATAATGCGCAACCACCGGTAATTACTGTTGAAAAAGGTAGGGTTTTATCAGCATTTTTAGATGGAACAGATATTACTAATGATTTTAATCGATTGTTGTCATATTTTATCAATTGGGGCAATAAAGGATATCCAAAATCTGGTAAAAATTGGACTAATTTTTTATTTCAGTCTAATCCGTGGAAAAAAAAAAAAGCCTGTCTAGCTGTTTTCTTATTTGCTGATGGAACAAAAAAACAATTCTCTTGGAGTGAGAATAAATTGAGTATTCCTCGTTTTTCTAATCCTTTTCAAGTTGTACATGCTCGCTATGGACGTCTCCCCAATGTTGTCGATGTAACAAGAAATTTTCAGCTATGGACTGTTGTTGCGCTTGATTCAAACAATATTAAGGTAGAAAAAAATCCAGAGATACAAAAACGTCTCAATGAATTATGGAAAAAACTACTTATTTCAAAAGATATTCGTATTCTAAGGCAAGGATATGAGGATGCGCCTGTTGTAAAAACAATTAAAGAATTACAAGCTGGATGGGATATAGAAACAACAGCATGTTGCTCACGATTTAAAAAAGCATCTTCTGTAAGGCAAAAGCCAGGATTTGTAGTAGGTCAATATAATGATCGAATTATTCCTGATGCTTCATCATGGGGTTATGATGAAAAAAAAGAAAAAGAAGAATTAGTTGCTTTACCAAAAGTATTACAAGTGATTGTTAATGAAAATAAACTATTAGAAGCAGAAGAAAAAGATGCTAAAAATTCAAAAAAGAAAAAATAACAATTAAAAATTAATTCGGAGTTTATAATGAATCAAAGAAGTATATATAAACTTTTTTTAACGGGAGTATTGCTGTTTCCATGGCATTCATTATACATGAGCATGACTCAATTTGGAGAGGCAGTTGCATATATTCGTGAAATAAAAAATGAAACTCCTTTTGATGCTGAATTATATGCTGAATCAGCAATGGGAGATCTGTTAGATTTGCAAGCAAAAGTAGTTTCTGGGCGTATTATTCGACTTCGTTCAAATAAAGTTGAAGGAAATCCTTATGTTCGTGTTGTTGAACAAGATGGGATTGCTCGCTTAATAGCTGATGGAAAAAATCCTGATGATACAGCATGTCATTTTATGATTCAACAATATGTTAATGATGATGGAAAAACAATTATTGGTCTTCGATCGTGTTATAAAAAATCTTTTGCAGGCTCTACTGTTGTTGCATGGCTTGGCACAGGAGAAGTTTTTTGTACTGATGCTGTTGTTAATCAAGAAAATCAGTTATGGGCTCAATGGGAAATGCTTGCAGATCCAGATCGACCCGATACAATTTGGTTAAAAAATGCATGGACAAAAAGTTGGCTTGAGGTTGGTAATCGTTTTAATCGTGAAATGTTTGAAGCAGATCCTCTTTTGAAATCAAAATTAAAAGGAGATGCTCAAGGGAAAGAATGGGCAGATCCTTGGATTGGCATGCATTCAACGCCTGATGGTACTTTACGTGTAGGTACTCCCGTGCAATTGGCACGAGCAACTGATGCTGCAGCATTTAAAATTGAAGTTGTTGCTAACCCTGTATATCCAGAAAATTTTAAATCTTTATTTGGTGGGCTTGGTTTTGAAATTGCTGCACAAGGAGATCATATTTTACTTCTGGGTGCTAAAGGAAATATTTTTTATATTAATAACTCTAGTAAAGGATGGAAATTATTATCAGTCCGAGATACTAATAATCGAGAAGTAACTCCTTTTAAATCAATCGCAATTGGTGAAGATCAAACAACATATGCAGTTAATCAAAATGGCATTTGCTTTACATATGATTGGCGTAAAGCTCGATGGATTCCTGATAATAGCATATCGCTTGCTATGGTTGCTTGTGCAAATGCAAAAAATATATGGGGAATCACGACAAACAAGAAAGTTGTTACACGAACTGGTAACACATGGAAAGAAATGTCTGATTTGCCCAATGGATATCCAAAACAAGTTTCTGTTGGCGTTGATGGAACCGTTTGGGTTGTTGGTGATGATGGAACTTTATATTTATTGCGTGATGCTGCATGGACAATTCCTAATTATAGTTTAAAAGCATCCTCTATTTCTGTTGGTGATATGGACAATATTGTTATTCTTGGTGCTGATTATGCTCCACAACGTTTAATATCAAGTAAAGATTTTCAACGATGGAATCCTGTTTCTGGAACATTAGCAAGTATTGCAATAACATCGAAGGCTCAAGTTGTTGCACTTGGTGGGGAATTATCTGATGATGGACTTCAAGTGATGAAGGGTGATTTATTTCAAGATTCAGAAATTGAACCAGCTAATTCTTTTGATATGACTCCTTATCGATGGACGAAGCGTGAGAATGGATTTAAAATTGCTGGAAATTCTTCGGTTGATTTACAGCGACTTGGATTTACAGTAAAAACAGGGTCAGGTATTATGCCAGGCTTATCATTAAAACGTAATCCTGAAGTTCGTGGTTATTCATATGAAAAGCCAGAAACAGACTTTGTGCGTGGACAAGTTTTAAAATTAGGATCTTTATGGGGACGTGGTTATGCATGGCTTGAAAAATCACTAGCAACACCAGGTAAAGCAACTCTTGTATTTAGAGCATCTACCAAATCTGAAGGTGATTTACAAGTTGTCATGGGTGAAAAGGTTGGTAATGAATGCTTGTACCGTATTATTTTTGGTGGTGATGGAAATAAAAAATCTGTTGTGCTTAAAGAAGGAGAAACCGTTCTTGAAAATCCTGTTTCTGTTGATCGAGATCCTCGTGCAGCAACGCTTCCTGGTGCGTACGAATTATACTGGGTTTCTATAGACAATGGATTGATTATGGCTGGTAAAGGTTACCCTGGAAGTAATATTTTTATGGCGCGCCGTGATGCTGCTCCGCCTGTTGCTCCTAATGGACAATCATTAGTACGTAATTTAGGCTTTAGTTCATTTAAGTCGATAGATCCTGTTGCTATTGAAGTTACTGAAGTAGTAACAATGCCCGCTTTATCATTTATTCCGCCAGGACGTATTTTTATAGCAGATCCACAATCATATCCTTTAAAAAAATCAGGAACATCAAAATGGTTATCAAATCAATGGCGTACCCCAGGAGAAGGAACGTTTTTTTCCACCATACAAGGGGAAGGAATGGTACGAGTTCGTTTAGCCATTGAAGAAAAAGATGGCATCAAAGAATTTAATGGCTATGAAATTTTATTAAGTTCTGATGGTCCTGTCGTTTCACAAATTCGTCGACATAAAGATGGGAAAAATACATTAGTCAGCGAAAATAAATTATATGGCGCACGTTTCAATGCAGCTCAAGCAATGCCATTTTGGATAAGCTGTAATCAAGGTGCAATTTCTGTCGGGCATGGTATGATTGGTGAAAATCCTTTTATGGTTTGGGAAGATCAAGAAGAAGATATGCCGGTTAAATATATTGGGCTTACTGCAATTAATGGTCAAGCAACTGTTGCAAATGTACAACTTGCCCCACCGGTTGAAATTGGATTTCTTGATCCACAAATGTCATATGACAAACAATACGATGCTTTTAAAATGCCAACATCTGTTGTTGTTGTTGAACCTGTTCGCTTGCAAATGTCACAAATGGGATCTTCGCTTCGTATTTCTGAAAAATCTGATAATAATTCTTTTGCTGCAGGCACTGCAGCTGGCATGGGTAAAAGTATTTCATACCGCTTTACTTTAAAAACAGATGGTACTGCAATTTATGAACAACTTGATTCTGGCAAAGAAACAAAACAAAGATTGTCAACACAAGTAGGAGCACAAGTTGCTCAAGGAACAGCAAATGTGATAGCAATGATGGCGCCTGTCTTTTCTTTAGGTGGGCCTATTGGAATAGCAGCTGGACTTGCTTTAGGATCTGGGGGCATTGCTTTGGCAGCAAAAGCAGGTAAAATGCAAGCAGCTGTTGATTATGCAAAAGAAAAAGATACAGAATATGTTTTTCAAGAAGATTTTGTTAAACGATCACCGACCGGTTCTGAGGTGCCTCCTGCAATGCAACAGTATTTAGCACGAGCCAATGCTGAGCTTGAAAAAGCAGATCTTCTTTCACCTGAAACACCTGATGGATTTCAAGCATTGTTAAAAACGTATCAAAACATAACATTGTTTGCGAATAATGCCTATGTCTCGGGAGATGATTTTGTTAAACGTAAATTGTTAGATGGTATTGATCAATTATTAGTTTACTATGTTGATCAACCTATAAAAATGTATAATGATTTATTAAATGTTATTGTTGCCGCTTATAATAATATGTATCTTTTTGATAAAACAAATAATGATGATATTTCTCGTCGTCAACAATGGGCACTTGCGATGTCAGATATTGCAACACAGTTATTCACTAATGCAAATGAAGAAGGAGTTACATTTAAAGGATTATATGGACTCTATTTATGGTTTAATCAAGCATTACCTGAAGAAGGTCGTGGATATATAGAATTTGAAGCTAAAGGATTAAGCGATGTTATGATTGCATTGAGTCCAGAAGCCTTTACTACAATGCGTAATAATGATGCTGAATTGTATGAATTGGCCATTGGTGCTGTGAGTAATCGTAAAATTGTTATTCGTAGTAAAAATCTGGCAAAAACGCCAATAGCTGTATTTAATGCAGATGATTTGAGAAAAGATTTCGTAAAAAATCATCCAGGATCAGATATAAGAAAAGCGCCAAATGGCATGGCAACTCCACGTGAATTTAGCAAGTATGCTATTAATATTCATGATGGTAAAGTTGCGTTCTGGCATAACGCGGGTGATAATGATAATATTCCTCTTTTTGAATGGCAAGACCCATATCCATTGTTAGGTGTTCTTTCTGTGGGATTAAGTTGTTGGACAACGCCTGTAACTTTTAGAAATGTTCGTGTTTATCCATCATTGTTGTCAGATTTTGTGCCAGCTGATGAGTCCGTTGAAACAGATACTATTAGCGAAGAGGGTACATCTGAGGAAGAAACTGAGACTACGGGTGAAGAAGATTCAGTTGCTGACGAAGAAGAGGTTGTAACAGATGAAGAAAATGAATCAAGTGAAGGTACAGCGTCTGATGATGAAGAAGAGTTAACAGATGAAAGCAATCAAGAGAATATAGAAGTTATTGAAGAACCAGTCGAAGAAGAAGCTCCTGAGCTAGAGCAAGAAATTTTTCAATCAAGTGGATCGAGCGGCGTACGAACATTGATACCTTTTTCGGCTCAAGATGCACAAGCTAAATATTTAGCACAACAACAAGAAAAAAAAGCTATTGCTATAGCACAAAATACTGTTAAAAAATCAGTTAAGAAAAAAGTTGAAGAAGAAGAATCAATAGAAACATTTGATAATGCAGGACTTGCAATGATTGCAGGAGGCATGAGAGGCCGTTAGTATTGCGATAATAATTCTGCACAAAGGGGGATTCTGTCATAGAGGTCCCCCTTTGTCGTTTCAAGGAGATTTTAATGATGAATTTATATATTTTTTTATTTTTTTGTCTGTTGCATTCAGCAGCTACATTAACGAGCAAAGAAATAGAAAAAAAAGAAAATAGTATTGTATCAATTACTTCAGATGATTCACTGATAAAAGCAGTTAAAGTTGCTTCTGCTCGCTTTAAAAAACATAAAAGCACAGGCCATTTATTGTATAAAAAATATGGAATATCTGCACAAGATCGTGAGCGAACATTACACTTTATTGCTGATGTTATGCATGAAGATCAACGTGCAGGACGTTCTACAAGTCGGCTTCAAAATACTGCATTTCTTGAAAAACATTTTAAGTGGATTTCATGGAAACCAAATATTGAGCAAGCTGATGCTGGGCGCGCTTCATTTCCACCATCTGTTAAAGAAGAATTAAATAAAAAAATTTTATTAACAAAATATGCTGCATTTAAAATTCCTGGATCAATGTACAAAACAGACCATTTTTCATGCGCGTTATATGAAGATCGTGATTATCAAAAACATGTTCGTTTAACGAAACAAGAAATTATTGCAGGAAAACTTGATCAATATATTCAGCATTATAAACCACTTGTTTGGGTTACTAAAAAAGGTCTTGAGCATGCATTGATGCATGGCACAGTTATTGTGACAATGCCTAATAAAAAAGAACGAATTTTGTATGCCCATACTCATAATCGATATGCATATGAAAGTAAAAAACCAGTTCATCAGCAGAAACGATACTGGTTTTTTAGAGAAATAAAAAATATTGCAACGATGGCTCAGCATCATTTGGTTCATATGTTAGAAACAAAAAATGCTTGTTTTGCAGGAGATATTCATAATTTAGGTATGGGTTCATTGTTGGCATTGAATATTAAAAATCCTTTAAATAATAAGCAGCAGCGAGCACTTGGTTTTTTGATTGATACCGGTGGTGCATTTAAAAATAATCAGTATCAACTTGATATATTTTTAGGCCTTTGTCCCGAGGAGTCTCTTTTTAATCAACAAATTAAATCATTTGCTGAAAATGCAGAAGCGTATTTTTTAGTTAAAAAGTAAGAAAAACTCTTTTCTATTCGATGATAAATCGATATAGTAATACAGGATAGAAAATTATTATTTTTTGAAATTAATATTGAAAGTTTTGATATGAATCCTTCTATTTTTTCATTGGTACCGCCCTTTTTAACTATTTGTTCGGCATTGATGACTCAACGTATTTTGCCATCATTGATGTTGGGGATTTTGAGCGCAACATTAATTTTAACAGAAGGTGCATTATTTTTAGCACTTGGATTAGTTTTTGAAAAAATTAAAATGGCATTGGGTTTGACTGATACATGTTCATTAAGAATGATATATGACAGTTCTGCATTAATGATGTTTATTTTTTTACTTTGCCTTGGTTGTTTGATTACTTTAATTACTCATTCAGGGGGAGCGTATGCGTATGCAACAGCGAAAAATAATAAACATTTATCGGTTCAACAGGCTTCCATTAAAACAGTGATTCTTGCTTTTCTACTCTGCATTGATGATTATTTTAGCACGTTAACGGTCGGTTCAGTGATGAAAACAATTACTGACCATGCTAAAATACCTCGTATTCAACTTGCATTTATTATTACCAGCCTTTCAACAACTTTATGTGCGATTCTTCCCTTTTCAAGTTGGGGAGCTGAAATTATAGGGCAACTGGGCGTAATCGGTATTGGAATGAAAGAAGAGAGTTTAATTGCTATTGAACCAATGTATGCGTTCTTTTTGATTATTCCCTGTGTTATTCAAGCATGGTCATCAATTGCAAATATGATGACATATATTTTTGTTCCGGTAAAATTTGGGCCTTTGCATCGTCAATATACCATTGCACATGAAACGGGAAATGTTTGGGGTGGAAAAGTAAGTCCTCAAGTAAGCATTGCTTCAACACCAGAAAAAAATAGAGCGCAAGCATCAAAAATTGATTTTTTTATTCCGCTTGCATTATTAGTTTTTTTTCTTTTTTGTGCTTTGTTGTACACAGGGGGAGCCGCTTGTTTTGGAGGGACGCTTTCAATTATGGTTTCTTTTAAAACAGCGCAAGCATCACAAGCTCTCGGGATTACTGGCTTGATTACTTTATTGATGACAACAAGTTTGCTTTTGATTCGTAAGAAAGTATTATTTTCGGAGTTGCCTCAATTATTTCATGAAGGGTGCAATTTAATGGTATTAACTTTGTTTATGCTCACTGCAGCGTGGACACTAACGTACATTGTTAAAAATGATTTGAAAACCGGGCTCTATTTGGCATCTATTTTTCCTCAGACAATTTCGCCACTTTTTTTACCAGCATTTGCATATATTATGGCGGTTGGAATGACCATAGGTATTGGGTCAGCATGGGCAGCAATTGGTTTATTGCTCGGTATTTTATTGCCACTTGCAGTTCAATTATTACATTTGACAGCACCGATTTTACCAGCAAGCGCCCCGCTTTTATTTATTATGATGGGAGCAATTATTTCAGGCTCGTTAATGGGAAATCAAATTTCTCCGATTGCTGATGTAACAGTAATGGCTTCAAATTGTTCAGGTGCGTATCATATTGATTTTATGCAGGCGCAATTATGGTACACTATGCCACAAATAGCTTCTGTTTTTTGTTCGTATTTGTTGTTAGGATGGGCATCATTATATGCAACATCATGGCATGAATGGAGTGCTACTATTTTTATAGTTTCATTAATTACTCTTTTTGCTCCACGAGGCTACATTGCTTTACAAAATAGACGATATCAACAGTAGTCATTATCAAAAAAATATCTGTTTTTTTAAATATCATTCTTTAAGAAATGATTTTGTTTTAATAGAGCATTTAGGGCTAATTGAGAATCATCGTGCTGAGAAAATTTGTTGTCGCAAAACAGGTGTTGGAGCGGATGGAATTATTTTTTTTCAAAAAACAGCTATAGAAAATTATTGGCAAGCATTGGTTCAAAATGCCGATGGTTCAGATGGGCAGTTTTCAGGAAATGGCATTCGTTGTCTTGCGGGTCATCTTTTAAAAATGAATGCACGTCATGAAATAGTAATTCAGATAGCAGGCAAAGAAATTTTGTGTAAAAAAAATCAAGATTTTATTGAGACGCATTATCCGCTTGGTGTTATTCAAAATAAAGTACAATTTTCGGTTCATGATATTTTGTATGATGGATACTTTGTTGCTGTGGGTAATCCACATTTTTTGATTTTTTCTCAAGCACAAATGATTCATGATGATCTGTTGATAGAAGTAAAAAAAAATGCTCCAGATCATAATATTTCATGGATTGATATACAAGATAATCAAATTTTTATTACCACGTATGAACGAGGAGTCGGCTTTACTGAAAGTTGTTCGTCTGCTATTTTAGCAACAATGACTCTATTGCATGGTATGCATCAAGATAATAAGCAAAACTATACTTTTATTACAGCAGGCGGATCGATACAGGCTTTTGTGTTTGAAAAATATCTTTTTTTGCAAGCGCCAGTTTTTTATTCTTTTAATGGATTTTTATCAGAGGAATTTTTTTATGACACATCAATATTTACAAGTTAATCAATCGGGTCCCTTGTCAGGATCAGTTGATCTTTTTGGAGCAAAAAATGGCGCACTTGTTATCATGACTTCGTTATTATTAACCGAAGGCGTATCAACATTGTACAATGTCCCTAATTCAACCGATGTGCAATTGATGATTAAGCTTTTAGAATCATTGGGTGCATTGATTACTTTTTCTGTAGAAACACATGTTATGAAGGTGGATACAAGGTCTTTACATAGCGAGACTATCTGTCCTTCAATTATGAATAAAATGCGCGCATCAATTCTTGCTATGGGACCATTGCTTGCTCGATTTGGAAAAGCGATCGTTGCAAATCCAGGAGGTTGTTTGATTGGAGCGCGGCCGATAGATTATCATTTAAAAGGTTTTAAAACGCTCGGTGTTGCTATTGAAGAAACGACTCACAGTATTATTGGAACAATGTCCGTAAACAGTAATCTTAATAATCGCATTATTTTTGAATATCCGAGTGTTGGTGCGACTGAAAATATTTTAATGGCAGCAACATTATTACCGGGACAAACAACTATTATTAATGCAGCGCTTGAACCTGAAGTTCTTGATTTAATTCTGGTTCTTAAAAAAATGGGCGCGCAGATTGAAACAAGTGCGCCAGCAACAATAATTATTACCGGTGTTAGTCAATTATATTCTATAGAATATGAAATTCTTCCTGATCGACTTGAAGCAGGAGCATTACTTCTTGCTGCTGCAATGACTAAGGGTTCGATTACTTTGAATAATGCTCGACCATATGATATGGATATTTTTTTATTAAAGTTACAAGAAATGGGGCATACGATTATTACAACACCAGGTAAACAAGGCATCACCTTTCATTCAACAGAAGATCCGCAAGCTGTTTCGTTTAAAACAGGTCCTTATCCTGGTTTTCCGACTGATTTACAAGCACCGATGATGGCAGTTCAAGCAATGGCGCGTGGAAGTTGTATTGTAGAAGAAACAGTATTTGAAAATCGCTTAATGCATGTTCGTGAGTTACAAAAAATGGGCGCACATATTACCATGATTAATAATCAAACTGTACAAATTAAAGGTGTTGATACGTTGTATGGAGCTGAGGTTATTGCTCCTGACATTCGAGCATCATGTGCATTAGTTTTGGCTGGACTTGCTGCTGAAGGAAAAACCAAAATTATTGGATTGCATCAATGGCAGCGAGCTTATGATGGGCTTGAAAAAAAATTAATTTTTTTGGGGGCAAATCTTGGAATTATCCAAGAAGGATAAAAAAATAAGCTCAACTTTTTTTTGGGGACATGATATAGTCAAAATCGAAACGCATAAAAATAATGCGTGATACGTATCGTTTATAAAGTTTTTTTTTGAGGATTATACGATTATGGTATATTCACATTCAATGTATCAAAATATTCTACATTTGGTTACCATCATTCCTGTTTTTTTGATTGCACTTTCTTGCCATGAGTTTGCGCATGGAATGGTGGCAACATTATTTGGTGATCCAACGCCACGCGATGAAGGTCGACTTACTTTAAATCCCCTAGCACACATCAATTTTTTGGGACTTCTATTTCTTGTTATTTTTCGATTTGGATGGGCAAATCCGGTTCCGTTTAATAGTAATTATTTTAAACATAAACGGTTCTATACTTTATTGACTGCGCTTGCTGGTCCGTTTACCAATTTTTTACTTGCGTTTATAGGATTATTTTTTGCAGCGCATATTGGGCAAATTGGATTGAGTGGCGTTGTACAACATTGGGCCTTATATTTTTTAGCAATTTTTATTGATATTAATGTTATTTTAGGCGTCTTTAATATGTTGCCAATCCCACCGCTTGATGGAAGTCATTTGTTGCGTGTTTTTGCACCTGATCCTGATGCCCCATGGATTGAGATGATTGAACAATATAGTATTTTTTTGTTTTTGATGATTGTTATGATTCCTCAATTGCAACGCATGCTTTTATGGATGGTTTTAAAGACAAAATTATTATTAGCGCTTCTTGTTTTTTAAAATAAAAGAGAACAAAATGGATCTTATAAAAAAACTTATTCAAGGCTGTGCACAAGTTGTCCCAATTGAGGCATTTGAGAAAAAAATTAAATCAGGACGAGCATTACGTATAAAATTGGGTGCTGATCCAACAGCTGCTGATCTTCATTTAGGACATGCGGTGGTGCTTAAAAAAATGCGTCAATTTCAAGATGCAGGGCATCATATTTATTTTTTGATTGGTGATTTTACCGCACGAATTGGTGATCCAACAGGAAAATCAAAAACACGTCCACCTCTCACTGAAGAAGAAATTATAAGTAATGCAAAAACCTATTTTACGCAAGTGCACAAAATATTAGATGCAGCAAAAATGAGTATTGTTTATAACAGTCATTGGCTTGCAAAACTTGGTGTTGCTGATTGGCTTAAAATTTGTGCTCAGGTGACTGTTGCACGGATTATTGAGCGAGATGATTTTTCAAAGCGATTAAAAGATGGAGTTCCTATTGGGCTTCATGAGTTGATGTATCCGGTGATGCAGGGGTATGATTCTGTTGAGCTTAAAGCTGATATTGAATTAGGTGGAACAGATCAGACCTTTAATCTTTTAATGGGGCGTCATTTGCAAGAGCAATTTGGGCAAGAAGCGCAAGTTATTATGACGATGCCGCTTTTGGTAGGACTTGATGGTGTTCAAAAGATGTCAAAAAGTCTTAATAATTATGTGGGACTTAATGAATTACCTGAACAGGCATTTGGAAAATTGATGTCGATTTCTGATATATTGATGTGGCATTATTTTTCATTGTTGCTCTCAAAAACAGACGATGAAATCAAAGAGTTGCAACAACAGATCGAGTCT